>CAYLVP010000033.1:0-27591 GCA_964387155.1 uncultured Rhodobacterales bacterium
GGGCAAGGTGTGAGGCTCTAGCCATGTGGAAATCGATTGCCTCCAATTTTCTGACGGTTCTCATCGTCGCGCTTTTCGCCGCTGGCGGGGTGATCGGTTGGGGCCAGTCGCAATACAAATCCGAAGGCCCGTTGACGCAGTCGATCTTCTTTGAGGTGCCGCGCGGGGCCTCGCTGCGCAGCGTGTCGGAAAAGCTGGAGGCGCAGGGCGCGGTCAGCAATGCCGCGATATTTCGTGTCGGATCGGAATATGCAGGCAAGGCGCAGGATCTGAAATTTGGCAATTATGAAATCCCGGCGGGCGCGTCGATGGCGGAAATCATCGATATCGTCACTGCCGGTGGTCCATCCACCTTCCGCTTTGTGGCAACCTATCTGATCCGCAATAACGGCGCGGAACTGCGGTTTCGCGAGCGGACACCGGGCACGGGCGAAGAAGTGGTGCTGGCCGAGTTCAAAGCCGGGGAGCCGCTGCCGGCCGCCTATACCGACGCTGTGGCGGCGGAGACACCGATTGTCTACCGTGTCTCGGTGGCCGAAGGTTTGACCAGCTGGCAGATCGTGGAAGGGCTGAAGGGCGCGGATTTCCTGGAGGGGGAGGTGCCGGAGGTGCCGGCGGAAGGCGCGCTTGCCCCTGACACTTACGAAGTGTCGCGTGGCGCGAACCGGGGCGAGATATTGGAGCGCATGGCTGCAGCGCAGACCCGCATCCTTGACGCCGCCTGGGAGGCGCGTGCTGACGGGCTGCCCCTGGAGAGCAAGGAGGAGGCGCTGATCCTGGCCTCCATCGTTGAGAAAGAGACTGGTGTGCCGGAAGAGCGCCGCCAAGTGGCCAGCGTCTTTATAAACCGCCTCAACCAGGGGATGCGGCTGCAGACGGACCCTACGGTGATCTATGGCATCACGCTGGGCGAGGGGAACGGGCTGGGCCGTGGCATCCGCCAGTCTGAACTGCGCCGCCGCACGCCATATAATACATATGTGATTGACGGGCTGCCGCCCACGCCGATTGCCAATCCCGGCAGGCTGGCGATTGAAGCGGCGCTGAACCCTGATGACACGCCTTACATTTTCTTCGTGGCGGATGGCACGGGGGGGCATGCTTTTGCTGTCACGATTGCCGATCACAACCGAAATGTGGCCGAGTGGCGCAAAATCGAGGCTGAACGCAACGCCAATAACTAGAGCGCACGGTGCTCAATTGGTGCTGCTTTCCACCAGGAATTAACCATTGTGTGGCAGGTTTGGCCTTGCAGCGTTGGGCGCGTTTTCTAATCTGGCCTCGCGAAATTAACTTTAACGCATTGTTAATAAACAAATTAATTGGAATTTGCGTCTGATTTGCGTTGACTCTGCGAACGGTCTTTGGCATAGATTGTGACAAGATGGACAAATTGGGTCAGCGGCACCGCAGCGGTGCACTGGCCCATTCTTTTTCACCAATCTGAAATGGGCAAGCGGCCCGGGCAACAGGGCCCGAGGCCGTTTTTTCGTTTCCAACATGCCGCACCACGGTCGAGCCGGTGCGTCGAGGGGGTGCGGATGAACCAAGATCAGACCGAAGACAAACAGGCACCGCCGGGAGACGGCCCAACGGTCATGGCAGAGGCAAAGATCAACACAGAAAGAACCGACATCGATGACATGACCGATGCAGTCGATGAGTTTAGCCGAAGCATCGATACCAACCTGAGAGCGTTCCGCGGGCAGTTTGCACGTCTGAGCGATGCCATATTGGAACATACCGAAAAAGTGCGGCGCGGGGAATTCGAGGACGCGGAGATCGGAGCGATCTTCAAGCGGTTTGACCCCGTTCTGAACCTTTCGATCCAACAGGAGACCAAACTCAATGACAAGCTTGCAGAGCGTGTCGGCAAGGCCGGAAAATTCGCCCTCGACTTTGACGAGGCCAAATCTGAAATTTGGGGCCGCCTCACTCGCCTCCGCGCCGCCGGAGCAGTTGGAAGAGTTCCTGAAGGAGATGCCGGATAAGGTTCTGGCCGCACTGCCCTATATTTTTGAGTTCTGGGCGCTGGATCATCAGTTGCCGCCCGAAGGGGACTGGCGATCCTGGGTTGTTCTGGGCGGGCGTGGCGCAGGCAAGACGCGGGCCGGCGCGGAATGGGTCCGGTCCATGGTGGAAGGCTCGATGCCGCTGGACGAGGGGCAGGCCAAGCGGGTGGCCCTTGTGGGTGAGACCTTTGACCAGGTGCGCGACGTGATGGTGTTTGGCGACAGCGGCATTATGGCCTGCTCGCCGCCTGACAGGCGCCCGGATTGGCAGGCCACGCGGCGCAGGCTGGTCTGGCCCAATGGTGCGGTCGCGGAATGTCATTCGGCCTCAAGCCCCGAAGGGCTGCGCGGGCCACAGTTTGACGCGGCCTGGGTGGATGAGCTTGCCAAATGGCACAAGGGCCAAGATGCCTGGGACATGTTGCAGTTCGGGCTCCGCCTTGGGGAGCGCCCACAGCAGGTGGTCACCACCACCCCGCGCAATGTCAGCGTGCTGAAGCAGATTTTGGAGGCGTCTTCGACTGTGACGACCTCAGCACCGACCGAGGCCAATGCCGCCTATCTGGCGGAGAATTTCCTTGAAGAGGTCCGGGCCCGCTACGGGGGCACCCGGCTGGGGCGGCAGGAGCTTGACGGAGAGCTTTTGGAAGATGTCGAAGGCGCGTTGTGGACCTCGGCCATGCTGGAGGGGCTGCGGAGCGCGGAAATGCCGGAGTTTGACCGGATCGTTGTGGCGGTGGACCCGGCGGTGACGAGCGGCAAATCGGCGGATGCCTGCGGCATTGTCGTGGCCGGTGTGACCTATGACCCCGACCCCCGCAAATGGCGCGCCGTGGTGATCGAGGATGGCACATTGCGGGGCGCCAGCCCCCAGACCTGGGCGCAGCATGTCGTGACACTGGCTGCAAAATGGAACGCAGACCGGGTGGTGGCCGAGGTCAATCAGGGCGGCGATCTGGTAGAGGAAATGCTGCGCCAGGAAAGCGCGATGGTGCCTTACAAGGCGCTGCATGCCAGCAAGTCCAAATCGGTGCGGGCCGAACCGGTTGCCGCGCTTTATGAACAGGGCCGGGTGCTCCATCATGGCGATCTGAGCCTGCTGGAGGACGAGATGTGCCAGATGACCCCACGCGGGTTTCATGGCGGACGCAGCCCGGACCGGGTGGACGCTTTGGTCTGGGCGATCACCGAGTTGATGATTTCAGGCGGCCCACCTGTGCAGCCACGGTTGCGCTTGATGGGATAGGGGCCCGTCCGGGGGATATTTCCTAAGCAATGAAGATCGTGCGGCGGCGCTTTTGTGCGGGCGCGGCGCGTTAACCTTAATGGCAGGTAAACCCACGGGCCGAACGGCGCGTGGGCTTTGCTTTTGCGTGTTTGCATCGAGACGACAGGAGCGGCGCTATGGTGTTTGATTTTCTAAAACGTGGGTCGGGAAAAGTGGCAGAGGTGAAGGCCTCGGCCACCGGGCCGGTCATCGCGTGGCACGGCTCCGGTCGGGTTGCGTGGAGCCCGCGCGACACGGTGTCTTTGACCAAGGCGGGGTTTTCGGCCAATCCGGTCGGGTTTCGCGCCGTCAAACTGGTGGCGGAGGCGGCGGCGGCCTTGCCGCTCGTGCTGCAGGATGCCGGGCAGCGCTTTGAGGCGCATCCGGTCCTGCAACTGATGTCGCGGCCCAACGGCGCGCAGGGGCGGGCGGAGCTGCTGGAGGCGCTTTACGGGCAGCTGCTTTTGTCTGGCAATGGCTATGTAGAGGCCGTGGGCGACGGCATGCCAGCGGAGCTGCATGTCTTGCGCTCTGACCGGATGGCGCTGGTGCCGGGGCAGGATGGCTGGCCTGTGGCCTACGATTATGCGGTTGGCGGCAAGAAGCACCGCTTCTCGATGGTGGATGGGCAGCCGATTTGCCATATTCGCAGCTTCCACCCGCAGGATGATCATTACGGCTTCTCCCCGCTTCAGGCGGCGGCCAGTGCGATTGATGTGCACAACGCGGCCTCGCGGTGGTCAAAGGCGCTGCTGGACAATGCGGCGCGGCCTTCGGGGGCGATTGTGTATAACGGCCCGGACGGGGCCGGGACCATGACCAATGATCAATATGACCGCCTGCTGGCCGAGATTGAGATGAACCACCAGGGCGCGCGCAACGCGGGCCGACCGATGCTTCTGGAGGGCGGGCTGGACTGGAAGCCGATGGGCCTTTCGCCCTCCGACATGGAATTTCAGAAAACCAAGGAGGCCGCCGCGCGCGAGATTGCGCAGGCCTTTGGGGTGCCGCCTATGCTGGTGGGCATTCCAGGGGACGCGACCTATGCCAATTACGCCGAGGCCAACCGGGCCTTTTACCGGCTGACCGTGCTGCCTTTGGCGGGCAAGGTGCTGGGGGCGCTGTCGCATTGGATCGGGGAGCTGAGCGGAGAGGCCGTGACGCTGTCGCCTGATCTTGACCAGATTGCCGCGCTGAGCAGCGAGCGGGATGCGCAATGGGCACGGGTGGCCAAAGCCAGCTTCCTGAGCGAAGGCGAAAAACGGGTGCTGCTGGGCCTGCCGCGTGAGGCCGCGCCATGAGTGATGCCAAGGAGCGCAGCGGGGGCTCGCGCTACCTTTATGAGCCGTTCGAATATGCACGCGCGGACACCGTCAAGGCTAATGAGCGTGTGCAGGACGAACGCTGGCGGGGGCTGGAATACCGGCTTGGCCAGATCGAGCAGATGCTGGAGCGGCTTGAGCGCCGGGTCTGGCTTACGATTTTCGGCGTTACGGCCGCCGTCTTGAGCGAAACCATTACCGGACTTTTAGGAGGGGCGGGGCTATGAACCTGGCAGACCAGTTGGAACGGAAATACTGCGTGCTTTCCGAGCAGATCGAGATCGGGGCGGATGCAACCATTGCAGGCTATGCCTCGCTGTTCGGGGAGGCGGATCAGGGCAATGATGTCGTCATGAAGGGTGCCTATGCGGCCTCGCTGGACAAGCTGAAATCGGCGGGAACGCGCGTCAAATTCCTGTGGCAACATGACCCGACCCAACCCATCGGGGTTTGGGATGAGGTCTATGAGGATGCCAAGGGGCTCTATGTGAAGGGCCGCTTGCTGACAGAAACGCAAAAGGGCAGCGAGGCTGCGGCCCTGATCGCGGCGGGGGCCATAGACGGGCTCTCTATCGGATACCGGACGGTCAAGGCCGACCGGGATGCCAAAGGCCGGAGGCAATTGGCAGAACTGGAACTGTGGGAAGTCTCGCTTGTGACCTTCCCCATGCTTCCAGAGGCGCGGATCGGCGCGAAGGCGGATACTGCGCCGTCACCCGATCTGGCCCAAGACCTGGCGGGGGTCCTGCGGACCTTGCGCCACACACTGGCCGAGTAACGACCGGCAGCTTTTTCTATCCTTACTTTAGGTGATTTCATGACCAAACCCGAGACCAAGTCCCGGGGCGGGGGCGATATGCCTGCTGCTTCGGCTCCGGCTTTTGATCTGGCGACTGAGATGAACGGTTTTCTGACCGAATTCAGCGCGTTCCAGGCCGACGTTAAATCCCGACTTTCACAACAGGAAGACCGTATGACCCATCTTGACCGCAAGTCCATTTCGCGCGCCCGCCCGGCCTTGTCGACCTCTGTCGAGGCCGACGCGCCGCATCAAAAGGCGTTCAACGCCTATCTGCGATCTGGCGATGATGACGCGCTGCGCGGGCTTGAGCTGGAAGGCAAGGCGCTGTCTTCCGCTATCGCGGCAGATGGCGGCTATCTCGTCGATCCGCAAACCTCTGACACGATCCGGGGCGTGCTGAAATCGACGGCGTCGCTGCGCGCCATTGCCAATGTCGTCAACGTGGAGGCCACGGCCTTTGAGGTGCTGATCGACCATACTGAAATGGGGGCCGGTTGGGCCTCGGAGGCTGACAGCGCGGTGGAATCCGATACCCCGAAGATCGAGCGGATCTCGATCCCGCTGCACGAGCTGTCTGCCCTTCCAAAGGCCTCGCAACGCCTGCTTGATGACAGCGCCTTTGACGTTGAGGGCTGGCTGGCCACGCGGATTGCGGACAAGTTTGCCGCCTCGGAGGCTGCCGCCTTTGTTGGAGGTGACGGTGTCGACAAACCGCGCGGCTTCCTGACCCATCCGACTGTCGACAATGACATGTGGGAATGGGGCAATCTGGGATACACGCCCACCGGCGCTGCGGGCGATTTCTCGTCAGGGGGATCGGCGGATGCGATTGTCACCCTGGTCTACACGCTGGGTGCGAAATACCGGGCGAATGCGTCCTTCGTGATGAATTCCAAGACCGCCGGTGCGGTGCGCAAGATGAAGGACGGCGACGGTCGTTTCCTGTGGTCCGACGGGTTGGCCGCCGCAGAGCCCGCGCGCCTGCTAGGCTATCCGGTTCTGATCGCCGAAGACATGCCGGACGTGGCCGATGACAGCTTTGCGATTGCCTTTGGCGATTTCACCGCTGGCTACACCGTGGCTGAGCGGCCTGATTTGCGCATTCTGCGTGATCCGTTCTCGGCCAAGCCGCATGTGCTGTTCTACGCGACCAAACGTGTGGGCGGCGACGTGAGCGACTTTGCCGCGATCAAACTGCTGAAATTCTCGGTCAGCTAGGGCGTCTTTGCGCTGACCTTGAGAAGGTCCCGCCCGCCTGGTGGCGTGCGGGCGGGGCCACTTGCGACCTTTCATTTTATGCAGCCCAGAGGTGCGACATGGTATTGGTGGAACTGACATCCATAGATTTGAGCGATTTGCCGTTGGATGCTTTCAAAGCGCATCTGCGGCTGGGCACCGGGTTCGGGGAGGACGATATCCAAGACGAGGTGCTGGAAAGCTATGTGCGCGCAGCAATGGCAGCCATTGAAGCGCGCATTGGCAAGATGCTTTTGACCCGCACCGCCGTGTGGGAGCTGACCGGCTGGATGGGCGATATCCGGCAGCCCTTGCCGGTTGCCCCGGTGAGCCGCATCGCCTCGGTCACCTTGGTCGACCGCATGGGGGCAGAGACCATGGTTGCCGCGGACAGCTACGCGCTGGAGCGCGACGCGCAACGGCCAAAGCTTGCTGCTGTTTCCAGCCTGCCAAGTATCCCGTCAGGTGGTGCGGTGAAGATCACCTTTGAGGCAGGCTTTGGCCCCGCCTGGCTGGATATCCCGCCCGACCTGCGGGAGGCGGTCTTCCTGCTGGCCGCGCATTACTACGAAAACCGCCGGGACCAATCTGGGGCGAGCGGTCTGATGCCATTTGGTGTGATGGCGCTGCTTGACACACATCGCAACATTCGGGTCTTCGGAGGTGTGCGGTGAACAAGGTACATCTCAACCGCCGCCTCGTTCTGGAGGAGGCAACGCGGGTGGCCGATGGCGCAGGCGGATTTTCCGAGGAGTGGGTCGCTGTAGGCGAAGTTTGGGCCTTTCTGAAGCCGGGCGCGGGCCGCGAGAAGATTGGCGGTGCGCTGGCCCTGTCGGCTGTGTCCTACAACATCACCGTGCGTGCGGCACCTTTCGGGGCAGCCTCACGTCCGCGCCCTGACCAGCGGTTTCGGGACGGGCAGCGGTATTTTCGGATTTTGGCCGTGGCTGACGAGGATATGGGGCGCCGTTTCGTGACCTGCCACTGCGTCGAGGAGGTGTCGGGATGAGCTATGCGATATCTGCGCCGCTTCAGGTGGCGGTCTTTGGTGCGCTGGCCGTGCATACGGAGCTTGCCACATTGGTAGAGGGCGCGATCTATGACGCAGAGCCCGCCGGGGCCTTGCCACCAAGCTACGTCACATTGGGCGCGGAGCGCGTGCGGGACCGTTCAGACGGGACGGGCGGGGGCGCATTGCACGAGTTCGACGTGGCGGTGGTGACGGAAGCGGATGGCTTTCACACGGCCAAACTGATTGCCGCAGCGGTCTCTGACGCGCTGGTGGATGCTGAGCTGACGCTCAGCCGCGGCCGGTTGGTGCTGTTGCGGTTCTATAAGGCAAAGGCTGCGCGGGTAGAGAATGGCCGTGTGCGGCGGATCGATTTGACCTTCAGGGCGCGGGTTCAGGACGGCTGAGGCCTTCTGGCGGCAGAGCAGAATTTTCAAAGATATTTCAGGAATTGGAGAGCGTGATGGCAGTGCAACGCGGCAAGGATTTGTTGCTCAAGGTTGATCAGACCGGAGCCGGAGAGTTTGAAACAATTGCTGGGCTGCGCGCGACGCGGATCAGCTTCAATGCGGAACAGGTTGATGTCACCTCGTTGGAAAGCGCTGGCGGATGGCGCGAGCTTCTGGCGGGGGCCGGGGTCAAATCGGCCTCGATCTCCGGCTCTGGCGTGTTTCGGGATGAGGCGACGGATGAGCGGGCGCGCCAGATCTTCTTTGATGCGGAGATGCCGAGTTTTCAGGTGATCATCCCGGATTTTGGGATCGTTGAGGGCCGCTTCCAGATCAGCTCCATTGAATATGCGGGCAGCCTTGAAGGGGAGGCGACCTATGAGATTTCCTTGTCCTCTGCCGGTGCGCTCGCCTTCACCCCGGCGGTGGTCTGATGGCCAACCCGTTCGCAGGGGAAGTGCGGGTGGTGCTGGACGGCGCACCGCATGATTTGAAGCTGACGCTGGGGGCTTTGGCTGAGCTGGAAGATGGGCTGCAGGGCGAGACCGTGCTGCAGCTGATTGAACGGTTTGAAGCAGGCGATTTCTCGACGCGCGACGTGTTTGCCTTGCTGGTTGCCGGGCTCAGAGGTGGGGGCTGGCGGGGCAATGCCGCTGATCTTCTGTCTGTTGAGATTGAGGGTGGACTGCTGGCGGCCACAAAGGCTGCTGCGCAGTTGCTGGCGCGCGCTTTTGCACCGCCAGAGACATGAGCGGTTCTGCGACCGGGTTTGACTGGGCGGGGTTGCTGAAGGCCGGCGTGCAAGGCGCCGGGCTCAAGCCGTCCGAGCTATGGGCGCTCACCCCTTACGAGCTGAGCCTTATGCTGGGCGTGGATGCAGCCCAAGCGCCACTGACCCGTGCACGATTGATGGAAATGGATGCCCTCTATGGGGCGAAGGAGACGCGCGATGAGTGACGTATTCGATGGGCTCGACACGCTGGAGGCGCGGGTTGAGGGGCTGGAGAGCTCGCTGGGCAGTGCTGAGAGCATGGTGACGACATTTGAGGCTGAACTGGCCTCGATGCGCACTACGATGCTCTATACCTCGAAGGACGTGCAGTCGCTGTCGCTGTCCATCGGGGGCGGGTTGCGAAAGGCGTTTGACGGGCTGGCCTTTGACGGCATGAAGCTGTCGGATGCGCTGAAGACCGTGGCCCAAAGTATGATCAACGCCGCCTATAACGCGGCCATCAAACCCGTAACCAACGGTCTGGGCTCGGTGCTTGCCAACGGGGTCAACTCGATTTTCGGAGGCGCGATGCCCTTTGAGAAGGGCGGCAGCTTCAGCCAAGGGCGGGTGATGCCCTTTGCCAAGGGCGGGATCGTTTCGAGCCCTACAAACTTTCCAATGCGTGGCGGGGTTGGTCTGATGGGCGAGGCGGGGCCGGAGGCGATCATGCCGCTGAGCCGCAGCGCAGACGGGCGGCTTGGTGTTTCGATGGGCGGAGGCGGGCGTCCGGTGCAGGTGGTGATGAATGTCTCTACCCCGGATGTGGCGAGTTTTCAGAAATCTCAAAGCCAGATCGCAGCTCAGATGAACCGTGCGATGGCACGCGGACAGCGCAACCGGTAGCCACAAGAAGGACAGGCCAAATGCAATTTCATGACGTGCGGTTCCCCGCATCGCTTTCCTATGGCTCGCTGGGCGGGCCGGAACGGCGCACCGAGATCGTGACACTCGCCAACGGGTTTGAGGAGCGCAACACTCCTTGGGCGCATTCGCGCAGGCGCTATGACGCCGGTGTTGGGCTGCGATCCCTTGATGATGTCGAGACGATGATCGCATTCTTTGAAGCCCGGCAGGGGCAACTGTTTGGGTTTCGGTGGAAAGACTGGTCGGATTACCGCTCCAGCCCGGCGTCGCGTGCAATCGCGTTTGAAGACCAGCCCGTTGGCATTGGTGACGGGGCCAGCACCGCGTTCCAACTGACCAAAACCTATAGCTCGGGCGTGAACGACTATGTCCGGCCGCTGAGCAAGCTCGTCGAGGGAAGTGTGAAGGTTGGCGTGGACGGGATTGAGTTGACCGAAGCGGTCGATTGGCAAGTGGATGCGAGCACTGGGGTGGTGAGTTTTGCCTCGGCCCCAGTTGAGGGGAGCGCCATCACCGCAGGGTTCGAGTTTGACGTTCCAGTGCGTTTCGCGGTCGATGCGATCCAGACCAGCGTTGCCTCCTTCCAGGCGGGGGAGGTTCCCAGCGTGCCGGTGATCGAGGTGCGGATATGACCGCGTTGCGCCAGCATCTTCAAAGCAAGCTGACCTGCGTATGCCGCTGCTGGGCGATCACCCGCAACGATGGGCAGGTATTCGGCTTTACCGACCATGACCGGACGCTCAACTTCAACGGGATGAGCTTCAAGGCTGACAGTGGCATGACGGCGCGCACATTGGAACAAGTGACGGGGCTTGCTGTTGACAACACCGAGGCAATGGGCGCGCTGAGCGATGCCTCTGTCACAGAGGATGACATCCAAGCCGGTCGGTTTGATGGCGCGAAGGTTGAGGCTTGGCTGGTTTATTGGCCTGATGCCGAAGTGCGCGACATGCTGTTTTCCGGAACGATTGGCGAGCTGCGCCGTGCCGATGGTGCGTTTCATGCCGAGCTTAGAGGCTTGAGTGAGCAACTGAACCGCCCGGTTGGGCAGGTGTTCCAGCAGGGCTGCCAGACCGTGCTTGGTGGCAAACGATGTGGCGTTGATCTGGATGCGCCCGGATTTCGTGTGGATAGCCTCGCTGGCGAGGTAGAAGGCGGTCGCGTGTTTCGCTTCTCGAGCCTCGACAGTTACGCCCCGCTTTGGTTTGCCCGAGGGCGACTGGAAATGATGAGCGGCGCGGCGGAGGGGCTGACGGCACTGATTAAGAATGACCGTATCGATGGGGCGACGCGGATCATTGAGCTCTGGGAGGAGTTGCGTGCACCGGTGGCATCAGGCGATGCCGTGCTGCTGGAAGTGGGCTGCGACAAGACCAAGAAAACCTGCCGTCAAAAATTCGCAAATCTCGCGAATTTTCGGGGCTTCCCGCACATCCCTGGGGAGGATTGGCTTGTCAGCTACCCCACCAAAGATGGCGGCAATGACGGCGGGAGCAGATATCAATGATCGACATTGGAACACTTGCCGCCGACGAAGCCATGAGCTGGATTGGGACGCCCTACCGGCATCAAGCCAGTTGCAAGGGCGCGGGCACGGATTGCCTTGGGCTTTTGCGCGGTGTGTGGCGCGCGCTTTATTGCGACGAGCCTGAGACGATACCGCCTTATAGCGCCGATTGGTCGGAGCCACAGGGCCGTGAGGAGCTGCTGGCGGCGGCCACGCGACATTTGGTGTCGAAGCCTTTGGCTGAGGCGGCAATCGGTGACGTGCTGCTCTTTCGAATGCGCGCGGGCGCTGTGGCCAAGCATCTGGGCATTCAGGTGCAATGCGGCACCGTCCCAGCCTTTTTGCATGCCTATAGCGGACACAGTGTCGAATTGTCCCCGCTGTCGCGACCTTGGGCGTCGCGCATTGTCGCGCGCTTCAGTTTTCCCGACTGAAGCGATCCCAGTTTTTCCTGCGCTTAACATCATAAACGAGGTGCCGCATGGCGACCATTCTTCTTTCTGCGGCCGGGGCGGCCTTGGGCGGCTTCGTTGGCGGCGGCGCTTTGGGCTTGAGCTCGGCTGTTATTGGCCGGGCAATCGGCGCCACGATCGGGCGGGCCATCGATCAAAAGCTGATGGGGGCGGGCAGTGAGACGGTCGAGACGGGCAAGCTGGACCGGATGCGCATCATGGGGGCGAGCGAGGGGGCTGCAATCCCGCGCGTGTTCGGGCGCAGCCGAGTGGCAGGGAACGTGATCTGGACCTCCAATTATCGCGAAACCAGCACGAAAACCGAAACCGGCGGCAAAGGGGCTCCTGAGGGCCCCACGGTGACCAACTACGCTTATTCCATCAGCATGGCGGTGGCCCTTTGTGAGGGCGAGATTTCGCGGGTTGGGCGCATCTGGGCGGATGGCAATATCATCGCCAAGGATGATGTTACCATGCATGTCTATACTGGGGCCGAGGATCAGCAGCCGGATCCGCTGATGGTTTCTATTGAGGGGGCGGACCATGTGCCAGCCTATCGCGGGGTGGCCTATGTCGTGTTTGAAGACCTGCCGCTTGCCGATTATGGCAACCGCGTTCCGCAATTCACATTCGAGGTGATCCGCCGAGCGCAACCTGAGGGTTTGGGCGAGGAAACCTCGTTGGCCGATGTTGTGCAGGGGGTGGCGCTGCTGCCCGGAAGCGGGGAATACGCGCTGGCGACGACCCCTGCCTATGTTCTTGATGGCAATGGTCAACGCGTGCCCGCAAACCAGAACAGCGCGGGCGGGCAGAGCGATCTGCTGGCCTCGCTCGACGCATTAACGGGCGAGCTGCCAAATTGCCGCTCGACCTCATTGGTTGTCAGCTGGTTCGGCGATGACTTGCGTGCGGGGCAATGCCGTTGCCTGCCCAAGGTCGAGGTTGGGGCGGACCCCGACACGGGCGTCGGCGATCTGGGCAGTACGCCTGTGTTCCCCGGCACCAATCTCAACGCAGCTGTGTGGGCAAAAGGCGCTGGCACGCGCGACCGGACGCCTTGGGGTGTGGCCGGTTTGACGCGCGCAACAGCGGAAACGGTGGCGAAATTGGACGGACGCCCGATCTATGGCGGGACCCCATCGGATGCGGCGGTTGTCGAGGCCATTGATGCGTTAAAGGCGGCCGGGCAAGAGGTGATGTTTTACCCATTCCTGCTGATGGAGGTCTTGCAGGGCAATGCGATACCTGACCCTTGGACGGGCGAGCCAGGGCAGGCTGAACTGCCGTGGCGGGGGCGGATCACGACCGAATTGGCTCCGGGGTTGCCGGGCTCAACGGATAAGACCGAAGCTGCGCGTGCGGAGGTTGCAGCGTTCATGGGAACCGCGCAGCCTGCCGATTTTGGGGTTTCTGGCCGCACCGTGCAATATGATGGGCCCGAGGAGTATTCCTATAGACGTTTCATTCTGCACTATGCCTGTCTTTGTGCGGCTGCTGGGGGCGTTGAGGCGTTTTGCATTGGCTCCGAGATGCGCGCGTTGACGCAGATACGGGACGAAATGGGCGGGTTTCCCGCAGTCGAGGCGCTTCGCCAACTGGCCCAAGAGGTCAAGGCGATCTTGCCTGATACCAAGATCGGCTATGCAGCAGATTGGTCGGAATATTTTGGCTATCACCCGCAGGATGGCAGCGGCGATGTTCTGTTTCATCTTGACCCACTTTGGGCCGATCCTGCCATCGATTTCATAGGCATCGACAATTACATGCCGATTTCTGACTGGCGCGACGGAGAATCGCATGCGGATGTAGATGCCCGCAAGATTTACAATCTTGAGTATTTGACGGCCAACGTCGCGGGCGGCGAAGGCTATGACTGGTTCTATGCAAGCCGCGAAGACCGGGATGCACAGCAGCGCAGTCCAATTTCAGATGGCGCATATGGCGAGGATTGGGTGTTTCGCTACAAGGACCTCGCGGGATGGTGGAGCAATCCGCACCATAATCGCGAGGCAGGTATTCGTGCTGTCGCGCCGACCGATTGGGTGCCGCAGTCCAAGCCGTTTTGGTTTACTGAGCTGGGGTGCGGCGCAGTGGACAAGGCGTCCAACCAGCCAAATAAATTTCAGGACGCCAAGTCGAGTGAGAGCGCGCTGCCCTATTTCTCGCGCGGTCGGCGGGATGACTACATTCAGCTGCAATACCTCAGAGCGTTTCATCGGTATTTTTCGCAGCCTGCGCATAATCCGGTGTCTGGCGTCTATGGCGCCCCTATGCTCGATATGTCGAAAACGCATGTTTGGGCATGGGATGCGCGGCCTTGGCCGGATTTCCCCAATAATGTAGCCGTTTGGAGTGACGGCGAAAACCACCTGACCGGGCATTGGCTTACCGGGAGAAGTGCGTCGCAAACACTGGCAGGCGTCGTCGCAGAACTTTGCGAGGTCGCGGGCGTCATGGACTATGATGTGATTGGTCTGGGCGGGATCGTACGCGGCTATACCATCACGGACGTCGAAAGCGCGCGGGCGTCGCTGCAGAACCTGATGGTGACCTTTGGGTTTGACGCAATAGAAGCTGGCGGTCGTGTGACATTCCGGGACCGCGACGCCGCGCCGCGACATGTTGTTGGTCGCGAGGCTTATGTTCTGCCTGATGACGGTGAAGCGGTTTTGGAGGTCTCGCGCGCGCCAGAGGCGGAACTGGTCGGTGAGGTGCGTTTGGGATATGCGGCCGGAGATGGCGCATTCGAAAACCATGTGGCCTCCGCAAGATTTCCCGGTGATAGCTCGGTCCTTACCACCCAGAATGATGTCCCGATTAGCTTGACCGCTGCGGAGGCCCGCGGCGTTACGGAAAGATGGCTCGCCGAAGCGCGCGTGGCGCGCGATACGGTGCGTGTCGCCTTGCCTCCGTCCATGATTGATATCCGGGCAGGTGACCTCGTTGAACTGGAGGAGCACGGGGGGCAGACGGCTGCGTTCCGGGTGGACCGGATTGAGGATGCAGGTGCCCGACTGCTGGAAGGCACGCGCGTTGAGCGACAGGTCTATGAGCCCAGCGACATTGCCGAGGGGTTACCAGCACAAAAGAGTTTTGTGCGTACGCTTCCCATCACAGCACAATTCATGGACTTGCCTTTACTGACCGACAACGAGGTACCGCACGCGCCCCATATTGCGGTGACCGCCCGGCCATGGCCAGGCTCAGCCGCCGTGTTCAGCGCCCCAGATGACAGCAATTACAGGCTGAACAGGCTTGTTGAACGACCGTCGATCATGGGGGTTACGCAAACGGCGCTCGCCTCTGCTGAGGCGGGGCGTTGGTCAAAGGGGCCGATTCTGCAAGTCAAACTACACTCGGGCGCGTTGAGTTCAGCAAGCCGCCTTGACGTGCTTGGTGGCGCGAATGCGGCAGCGATCGGAGATGGATCGACTGGCAACTGGGAGATCATCCAGTTCGCGGGGGCGGAACTTGTTGGCTCAGACACTTACGCGCTTTCGGAGCTCTTGCGGGGGCAGGCGGGGTCGGATGGCGTGATGCCAGCTTTGTGGCCGAGCGGATCGCGCTTCGTCATGTTGGACGGCGGCCCCGAGCAGCTAGAGCAGGCGCTCTCCGCACGGGGGCTTGCCCGGCATTTTCGCGTAGGGCCCGGCAACAAGCCATATGACGACGCGTCATATGAACATTACATTGAGGCCATGGATGGGATCGGTCTCAGGCCCTACAGGCCCGTGCATTTGCGGACAATGAATGGTCCTGAAGGCCGCATATTGCGCTGGACCAGACGCACCCGGCTGGACGGCGACAGCTGGGCCTCGGTCGAGGTTCCCCTGGGCGAGGAGGTGGAGGCCTATCTTGTCCAAGTGACGCAGGGCGCAACATTGGTGCGGGAGACGACCGTGAACGTCCCAAGCTGGACCTATGGCACCTCTCTGGCGGCGTCAGATGGGCTTGTCGGTTCGTATGAGATTCAGGTTGCACAAATTTCACAAAGTTTCGGGCCCGGGCCCTTTGCAAGGATTATGATCAATGACTGAGACCACCAATTTGAAGCTGCCCTTCGTCGCACCCGCACAGGCGCAAAAGCATGTGACGGTCAATGAAGCCTTTGCACGGCTAGACGCATCGGTACAGATGAGCGTTGAAAGTCGGATGTTGACGGAGCCGCCTTTGGTTGTCACCGAAGGGGAGGCCTATTTGGTCGCTCCCGGTGCAGAGGGTGATTGGGCGGGACAGGATGGGCGCATCGCGTCTTTTTCCAATGGCGGATGGATATTCATGGATCCGCGCGGCGGTTGGCAGGTTTGGGTGGCTGACGAAACAAGCCGGCTTACCTTCAACGGAGCAAGTTGGTCGCGCAATATACTGGCGCAGTCTCTGAGCAACGCGGCATTGCGCGCAGAAGTCGTCGAGATTGATTTTACGCTTTCAGGCGGTTTGACGGTCGAAGAAACCGAGGAAGTTATTCCAAAAGATGCCAGTGTTTGGGGGATTACTGGACGCGTGCTTGAGACATTCACAGGCACGCTGAGCGATTGGTCGCTGGGCGTCGATGGGGCTGAGGACCGTTACGGCTCGGGGTATACGTTGGACGCAGGTGCTTGGCAGCGAGGGATCACGGGGCAGCCCGTTACCTATTACACGCCCACCCGGCTAAAGCTCAGCGCCAACGGAGGCGCGTTTGCAGGAGGCAAGCTGCGTTTGGCTATCCATCTGATGCGGTTTGAGCTTCCCGACGTCGATTGATGGCTATTTTGCGATCACTTTTCCCATGACGTGGTTTTTCTTGCCGCCCGGACAGCCTAGCTGTTAATCAGCGGCAGGCCATGAGGAGCAAGAAGATGGCGCATACGCGAAACAAGATCGCAGAAGTGGATCCGGTCTGGGAGCGGATCCAAGACGAAGCCCGCGAGGCTATTGCGGTGGAGCCCCTTCTGGGCGGCATGATCCACGGCACGGTGTTGCATCATCCCAACCTTGACGCAGCACTGTCTTTTCGCATGTCGCAAAAGCTGGCTTCGGCAGAGATGTCAGAGCAAATCTTGCGCGAGATTGCGGATGAGGCCTTCCGGGAGGACCCGAGTTTGGGAGAGTCCGCGCGTGCTGATATCGTCGCCGTGTACGAGCGTGACCCGGCCTGCCACCGTTTCTTGCAACCACTTCTATACTTCAAGGGGTTCCAAGCCATTCAGGCTTACCGCGTAGGTCATTGGTTGTGGAAGCAGGGGCGCAAGGATCTGTCCTACTTCATTCAGATGCGCGTGAGCGAGATCTTTGGTATCGACGTGCACCCCGCAGCTGTCGTGGGCAAAGGGATCATGATTGACCATGCGCATTCGATTGTCATCGGTGAGACCGCGGTGGTGGGTGACAATGTCTCCATGCTGCACTCGGTCACGCTGGGTGGTACGGGAAAAGAAGACGATGACCGTCATCCAAAGATCGGCGATGGGGTGCTGATTGGCGCAGGCGCAAAAGTGTTGGGCAACATCACGGTTGGTCATTGCTCTCGCGTGGCCGCTGGCTCGGTTGTGCTGGAAGCCGTTCCGCCAATGAAAACCGTGGCAGGTGTCCCCGCTAAGATTGTGGGGGAGGCGGGGTGCGCACAGCCGTCCATCACGATGGATCAATTGCTTTCGGGCAAAATCTGACGCGCTCGTTTATCGATACAAACTGTCTAATGAAAAAGGCCCGCGGCGATATGCCTGCGGGCCTTTTTCACATTTTGGTTGCCGGTTATGCCAGCATCATCACCGGATTTTCCAGGTTGTCCTTGATGGCATTCAGCAGGTTCGCGCCGAGCGCTCCATCAATCACGCGGTGATCTACACTCAGCGTAGTGGACATCACGGTTGCGACCTTGATCTCGCCGTCATCTCCAACGATTGGTTTCTTTGCCCCTGCGCCGACGGCCAGAATTGCCGCGTGCGGGGGGTTGATGATCGCGTCGAAATTATCGATGCCGAACATACCCAGATTGGAGATCGCAAAGCTACCGCCGACATATTCATGTGGTGCCAGCTTGCGGTCGCGGGCGCGGGACGCGAGGTCTTTCATCTCTGCCGACAGGGCGGAAAGCGACTTCATTTCGGCGTCTTTGAGCACTGGCGTAAACAACCCGCCCTCGATGGCCACGGCGACGGCCACGTCGGAAGGTGTCAGGGACAGTACCCGGTCGCCCGCCCAGACGGCATTGGCGTCGGGCACTTGTTGCAAGGCGAGCGCGCAGGCTTTGATGATGAAATCATTCACGGACAACTTCACGCCGCGCGGCTCAAGCGATTTGTTCAGCTGGCTGCGGAATTTCAGCAAGGCGTCCAGTTCGATATCGCGGCGCAGGTAGAAATGCGGGACAGATTGCTTAGCCTCGGTGAGCCGTGCAGCGATGGTTTTGCGCATCCCATCGAGCGGCACCTCTTCATATTCCCGATCTGCGTAGGTTTTCATGACAGCGTCGGCCGAAGGTCCGCTTGCCATGGCAGCCGGGGCCGAGGCGGTAGCGGCGTCCGACTTCGCGGGCGCGACACCGGGCTTTGCATCTATCACATCAGCCTTGACGATCCGGCCCTTTGGCCCAGAGCCTTTGATCGCACTGAGGTCCAACCCTTTGTCCTTGGCAATCCGGCGGGCCAAAGGTGAGGCGAAGATGCGCTCTGCGTCTTTGGCTGTCGTGGCCGCAGGGCTTGGGGCGGCTTTCTCCTCCTGTGCGGGGGCGGATGTCTGGGCGGCCTCCGCCTTTGGGGTAGGGGCGCTGCCGATGTCGTCGGCGCTTTCGCCGTCCTCCAGAAGCACAGCAATCGGGGCGTTAACCTTGACGCCCTCGCTGCCTTCTTCCACCAGAATTTTCCCGATTACGCCCTCATCGACGGCTTCAAACTCCATCGTGGCTTTGTCCGTTTCAATTTCCGCCATCACGTCGCCGGAGTTGACGGTGTCGCCCTCTTTCACCAGCCATTTGGCAAGTGTGCCTTCTTCCATCGTGGGCGAAAGGGCGGGCATGAGGATTTCAATTGGCATGTCCGGGCTCCCTTAGCGGTAAGTGACGGCTTTGACGGCGTCCATGACCTCTTTGGTCGTGGTCAGCGCAAGCTTTTCAAGATTGGCGGCGTAGGGCATGGGGACGTCCTTGCCGGTGCAGTTGATCACGGGCGCGTCGAGATAGTCGAACGCCTCGGTCATGATGCGCGAACTGACATAGCTGCCAATGGAGCAGACGGGGAAACCTTCCTCGACAGTCACGCAGCGGTTCGTCTTCTTAACGCTTTCAATGACGGTCGGCATGTCCATCGGGCGCAGGGTACGCAGGTCTATGACCTCGGCGGAAATGCCGTCCTTGGCTAGCTCATCTGCGGCCTCTAGCGCATATTTCATCCCGATACCAAAGCTCACGATGGTCACATCAGAGCCTTCGCGCCAGATGCGCGCTTTTCCGAAGGGGATTGTGTAGTCATCCAATTGCGGTACGTCGAAGCTTTGACCGTAAAGGATTTCATTCTCCAGGAAGATCACCGGGTTGGGGTCGCGGATTGCGGTTTTCAGCAAACCCTTCGCGTCGGCGGCGGAGTAGGGCTGCACCACGTAAAGACCCGGAATTTGGCTGTACCAGGCGGCGTAGTCCTGGCTGTGCTGCGCGCCCACGCGGGCGGCTGCGCCATTCGGCCCGCGGAACACGATGGGTGCGCCCATCTGTCCGCCGGACATGTAGAGCGTCTTGGCTGCAGAATTGATAATTTGATCAATCGCTTGCATGGCGAAGTTAAACGTCATGAACTCGACGATGGGCCGTAGCCCTCCGAAGGCTGCACCCACACCGATCCCGGCAAAACCATGCTCGGTGATCGGCGTGTCGATCACCCGCTTCGCGCCAAATTCGTCCAGCAGACCCTGGCTGATCTTATAGGCACCCTGATACTCAGCGACCTCTTCGCCCATCAAGAACACGTCTTCTGAGCTGCGCATTTCTTCGGCCATAGCGTCGCGTAGCGCTTCGCGCACCGTGGTGGACTTCATCTCTGTTCCTTCGGGGATATCCATCTCCTTCGGGACGACCACGGCAACAGGCTCAGCAGGGGCGCGGTCGACTTGGGCGTCGACAGGGGCTGCGGCTGTTGCGGCCTCGGCGGCAGGGGCTGGCGTTGCGATATCGTCGGCGCTTTCGCCCTCTTCAACCAGTACGGCAATGGCGGTGTTCACCTTCACGCCTTCGCTGCCTTCCTCCACGAGGATTTTGCCGATGATGCCTTCATCGACGGCTTCGAATTCCATTGTGGCCTTGTCCGTCTCGATCTCGGCGAGGATGTCGCCTGAGTTGACGGTGTCGCCTTCCTTCACCAACCATTTGGCCAGCGTGCCTTCTTCCATCGTGGGCGAGAGGGCGGGCATCAGAATTTCGGTTGCCATGTCTCAAGCCTCCTGCGGGATTTCGGTTGCGTAAATGTCGGTGTAGAGCTCTTCGAGCGCAGGCTCTGGGCTCTCTTTCGAGAATTCCGCGGCCTCATTCACGACGGATTTGATCTCCTTATCGACCTCTTTCAGGTCATCCTCGCTGACATGTTTGCCCTGCAGCAGAAGTTCGCGCACATGTTCGATCGCGTCCCGTTCGTCGCGCATCTTCTGGACCTCCTCGCGGGTCCGGTACTTGGCCGGGTCTGACATGGAATGGCCCCGGTAACGATAGGTCTTCACTTCAAGAATGTAGGGGCCCTTGCCCGCGCGGCAGTGCGCGACGGCCTTCTCGCCAGCGGCCTTCACCGCAAGGACATCCATGCCGTCAACCTCTTCGCCCTCAATGCCGTAGGCGGCACCGCGTTCCCACAACGACGGGGATTTGGTCGAGCGCTGCACGCTTGTGCCCATGGCATATTGGTTGTTCTCAATGACAAAAACGACCGGAAGGTCCCAAAGCTCGGCCATGTTATAGGTCTCATAGACCTGACCCTGGTTCGCTGCGCCGTCACCAAAATAGGTGAAGGTCACATTGTCATTGCCCTTGTACTTGTCCGAAAAAGCGAGGCCCGCGCCCAAGGGCACCTGCGCGGCGACGATGCCGTGGCCCCCATAAAAATGCTTCTCTTTCGAGAACATGTGCATGGAGCCGCCTTTGCCTTTCGAATAGCCGCCTTCGCGACCGGTCAATTCGGCCATCACGCCTTTGGGGTCCATACCACAGGCCAGCATGTGGCCGTGATCGCGGTAAGAGGTGATGCGTTTGTCACCCTCTTTCGCGGCGGCCTCGAGCCCGACGACTACGGCTTCCTGTCCGATGTAGAGGTGGCAGAACCCGCCAATGAGCCCCATTCCGTAAAGCTGGCCGGCCTTTTCTTCAAAGCGCCGGATCAACAGCATATCCTTGTAATACTGAAGGAGCTCGTCCTTCGATACGTTCGGTTTCTTCGCAGGTTTCTTGGCGGCCACTTTGCGACATCCTCCCCGTTTTCAAAAGTAGTTTAACGTTAAACTATATTCTAGCAGAACATGATTGCGCTTTGACGTCCAGATCTTTTCAGTGCCGGTATGCAGTCCAAGCATAGCTCTGCTGATCGGTTAACGAACTGTGAACCAATGGGTTCCGGCCGAAGGAGCGTTATTTGATAATAATTTCGTCGGCCCGCATCAGGCCCAGAATTTCGCGGGCCTGCACATCAAGCAGGTCGAGATCAAGATAACCGTCCGACAGGCGGCGGGTCTTGACCCGCATGAGTGAAACATCGGCCTCAAGCGTGTCGAGCTCGGCCCGCAAGCTTTGCGTCTCCGCCTCGACCTGGACCCGGCGGAAAATTCCGAAATCGCCCTGTACCGCTGCAAATGTGAAATAGGCGCCCATGCAAAACAGCACGGTGCCAATCGCAAGCGTTGTCAGGCCAACAGAGGTTCGAGCGGGGGTCATCAGGTCTTTTGCGCCTCTCATGCCACCTTGTATCGATGGCTTTGAGACACAATAAGACAGCCGATTCGCTTTGTGAATCCCCTATTTTCGGGGAGGCGCGCAAAACCATGCGGGTCAGCGGCAGACCGCCAATTGACGCGGCTGCTAGCCCGCGACAGAGGCCTGATAGATGCTGTCGATGGTCTGGGACAGCTGGGCGCGGAAGGCGGCATCGTCCTGACCTGCAGACAGGCCTTCCGTCAATGCGCGCGAGAAGCTGGCAATGACGCCGGCATTCTGTGCCAAACGGCGGTTCGCCTCATCCCGCGAATAGCCGCCGGACAGGGCCACGACCCGCATGACACGCTCATGATCGACCAGCGGCTTATATTGGTTGGGGTTCTCGGGCAGGGTCAGTTTCAACATGACATCCTCGCCGGGCTTGAGCCTGTCGAGCTCCGCTCCAATGGCGTCCAGCAACATGGCCTCGGCCTCGGCCTTATCGGCCATCGAAATGGTGATTTCCGGTTCGATGATCGGCACCAACCCGTGCGAGAGGATTTGACGACCGATTTCAAATTGCTGCGCCACGTTGGCCGCGATCCCCGATTTCGACGCGTCATCAATGACAGAGCGCATCTTGGTGCCAAACATCTGCGCCTCCACGGCGCGTTTCAAAAGCGCGTCCAGCCCGTCGATAGGCTTCATCAGCTTCACTCCGTCCGCGGCGTCTTCCAGCCCCTTATCGACCTTCAGAAACGGCACGACCCGGCTGTCTTCCCACAGGTAATGCCCGGCGGGTTTACCCGCGATCTCGCGGTCCATGGTCTTTTCAAACAGGATCGCGCCAACCACTTTTTCGCCGTTAAACTCAGGCGCGGTCGCAATGCGGGAGCGCATCTCATGGATCAGGTCATACATTTGGTCTTCGGAAGAATAGGCATCTTCTTCAATGCCATAGAGCCGCAATGCCTTGGGCGTTGACCCGCCGGACTGATCCAATGCCGCGATGAACCCTGGGGCCTTGGCGATTTGTTCGGCTTGTGTCTGATTTGGCATGGCGAGAAATGACCTTTCAATACATATGCGGCCTTCCGCCGCTGTGCGTTTGTCTAGGCGAGGGGAGGCGTCATTGCAATTATGGTGGCGCTAACATGCTGGTATGAATGGCGGAAACTCAGTGTTTCCGTGCGTAGAGCTGCTTGATTATCTTGGCGATCAGGGGGCGGGGCAGCAGGCGAGGCAGCGTGAAGAAGACCTTGTTCAGCAGCCCCGGGATATGACGGCGCTGCCCGGCTTTCATCGCCTGCCATCCGGTTTTTGCCACCTCCTCAGGTGCTGCCTGGCCCCCCATCGATATAAACCGGGTGGAGCGCATCTCCGCCCCATCGAAGAAATCAGTTTGTGTCGCGCCGGGGCAAAGTGCGGTTATGTGCAGCCGCGTGCCGGACTGCTCCTCTGCGACAGCCTCGCTTAGGCTGAGCACGTAGGATTTTGTGGCATGGTAAATGGCCATTCTGGGCCCGGGCAGGGAGGCTGCAATCGAGGCCACGTTGAGGATCTTGCCCTTGCCCTGCGCCCCCATGGCGCGGACCGCGAGCTTCATCAGCTCGGTCAGCGCCATGATGTTGACGGCCAGGATCTGTTGCTCTCGGCCCCAGTCGGTCTCGGCAAAATTGCCATTGATGCCAAGCCCTGCATTGTTGACCAGAACGTCGACGGGCTGCCATTCACTCGCTTCGGCCCATAGCTTGGCGGGGGCGTCTGCCTCGCTCAGATCGGCGACAATGATCTTGGTCCGGATCGCGAACTCTGCTTCCAAATCTGCGGCCACATCGCGCAGTTTATAGGCTGAGCGCGCGGTGATCGTGACGTCATAGCCATCTTTTGCAGCGCAATAGGCAAGGGCTTTACCGATGCCTTCGGACGCGCCGGTGATCAATGCATGGGCCATTCTGTTCTCCGGGTTTACTCGGCAAGGGCCGCCACTCCCGGCAGCGTCTTGCCTTCCATCCACTCCAGAAAAGCACCGCCAGCTGTAGAAATATAGGTGAATTTCTCTGCTGCATCGCTCACATTTAGAGCCGCAACCGTGTCTCCGCCCCCCGCGACCGAGATCAGCGACCCGGCCTCGGTCAGCGCGGCAGCCTTCGCGGCAGCGGCATTGGTGGCCGTATCAAAGGGCGGGATCTCAAACGCGCCAAGCGGGCCGTTCCAGATCAGTGTCGCGCATTGGGCAAAGACGTCTTCCACAGCCTTCACCGTATCCGGGCCCGCATCGAGGATCATTGCATCCGCGGGGCAGGCATCGGCCGCGACCGTCTCATGCGCGGCCCCGGCCTTGAAGGCGCGGGCCACAACCACGTCGCTTGGCAAATGGATGCTGCACCCCACCGTCTTGGCCTTGGCCAAGATATCAGATGCCGTACCCGTCATGTCATGCTCGGCCAGCGACGTGCCAACATCAATGCCTTGAGCGGCCAAGAACGTATTTGCCATGCCGCCGCCAATCACCAGATGATCGGTCTTCTCGATCAGGTTGCTCAACAGGTCGAGCTTGGTGGACACTTTGGCCCCGCCCACAACCGCTACCAATGGCCGTTTTGGGTTGCCCAGCGCGCCTTCCAATGCGCTCAGCTCGGCCTGCATCAGCCGCCCCGCGCAGCAGGGCAGCAGGCGCGCAAGCGCTTCGGTAGAGCTATGCGCGCGGTGGGCTGCAGAGAATGCGTCATTCACATAAATATCGCCCAGCGAGGCGAGACGCTGCGCAAAGCCCTCATCGTTTTTCTCTTCGCCCGGGTTGAACCGCAGGTTTTCCAGCAAGGCGACCTGACCCGGTTCCAGCGCGCTGACATGTGCGCCGTAATCGCCATCGATAAACTGAACCGGCCGTCCCAGACAGTCCGAGAGGGCAGGAACGATCTGGCCAAGCGACATCTCGGGCACAACCTGCCCTTTGGGGCGACCGAAATGCGCCAAAAGCACTGGCCTGCCGCCGCGCTCCAGCACCTCGGACACGGTGGGCACAATGCGCCTTATGCGGGTGTCATCCGTGACGCGGCCGTCCTCGACGGGGACGTTGATATCCACGCGGATCAGCACCGTCTTGCCATCCAAATCCATGTCATCGAGGGTTTTCCAGCTCATGGCGCGTATCTCCGATCTGCGTTCAATCTGCGCCACATCTGACGGAAAAGCCCGGCGAAGAAAACCGCCCCGGCGCAAAATTTAGGGCCCGCGCTGCTGATCAGCGTCGGGCCCAGTAAGTGTGTCAGTCTGTTGGATGCGTGCTAGATCAGCTTGCCCATCGTCACGGCCGTGTCAGCCATACGGTTGGAGAAGCCCCATTCATTGTCGTACCAGCTCAGGATACGCACCATCTTCCCATCCATGACCTTCGTCTGATCAGCGGCAAAGATCGACGAATGCGGGTCGTGATTGAAATCGCAGGAGACGAGCTTCTTTTCCGTATAGCCCAGGATGCCTTTCAGCGGGCCTTCCGCCGCGCTGCGCATGGCGGCATTCACCGCGTCGACGGAGGTTGCGTTCTTGGCCTCAAAGGTCAGATCAACAACCGACACGTTTGGTGTCGGCACCCGGATGGCGACGCCGTCCAGCTTTCCGTCCAACTCGGGCAGCACCAGTCCGACGGCCTTGGCCGCACCGGTGGAGGTCGGGATCATCGACAGCGCCGCCGCGCGGGCGCGGTAAAGATCCTTGTGCATCGTGTCCAGCGTTGGCTGATCGCCCGTGTAGCTGTGGATCGTGGTCATGAAGCCCTTTTCGATGCCGACCGCCGCGTTCAACACACTGGCCACGGGCGACAGGCAATTGGTGGTGCATGAGGCGTTCGAGACGATCAGGTCGTCAGCCGTGAGCGTGTCATGGTTCACGCCGTAAACAATCGTCTTATCCGCGTCCTTGCCGGGCGCCGAAATCAGCACGCGGGAGGAGCCGTTTTCCAGATGCGCCTGACAGGCTTCTTTGCTGGTGAAGATACCGGTGCATTCCAGAACAACATCGACGTCTGACCAAGGCAGATCGGCAGGGTTGCGGATGGCGGTGACAGCCATTGGGCCGCGGCCCACGTCAATCGTGTCGCCCTTGACCACCACCTCTTGCGGGAAACGGCCATGCACGGAATCGTATTGCAGCAGATGCGCGTTGGTCTCCACCGGGCCAAGATCGTTGATCGCAATCACGTCGATATCGGTGCGGCCCGACTCGATAATGGCGCGCAGCACGTTGCGGCCGATGCGGCCAAACCCGTTAATGGCAACTTTCACGGACATGGGGGAGGCTCCTCAATTTATGGTCATTTATGGGTCGAACTGGCGCGGGACGCGCTGTTAACGCTAACAATGCGATTTTGCCCGAAAGGTCAACCACAGCGATGCGGTTGCGCCTGAGGGTGGCCCGCATTTTGGGCAGGCTGGGCGAAGATTTAAGCCATAAGCGTTGCCGCATCAGCCATCCAACGCGGTACCTTTTGAAATCGTTCAGACGTACCGGATTTTTCACACCAAAATTCACGTTTTCACGCTGCAAGGGGAATTTTCTCACAAACGCATCACGGCTGGCTCTCACCCCCCGGCGCATAAGGGGCGCGTAACGTAACGAGTTTCAGGGTGCGCAGGTGGCTTTGATGAGTGAGGTGTTTTTCAGACCGCTCGAAGGGGTGGACGGTTTGGTGGTACTGGCGCTGATTTCTGGCGTTTTGAGTGTATTTCGGTATCTGCCCTATATCTTGGACACGGTCCGGCGGCACACGCAGCCGGACCGGGCGTCCTGGCTGATCTGGTCGGTCATGAGTTCGATTTCCTTCTTCTCACTGCTCTATGAAGGGGCGACCGTGTCTTTGGTGTTCACCGGGGCGCAGGTCAGCGGCACGCTGATCGTCTGCGCGTTGTCGGTCAATGGCGGCGCGGGCAGCTATGTCAGCCGCAAAAATCTGGGTTTGTTCGGCGCGGCTCTCGCGGGGCTGGTGGCGTGGTATCTGACCGATACCGCCGTCTATTCGCTGGCAATCAGCATCAGCATCAGCTTGCTGGGAGGGCTCAGCACCGTCCAAAAAGCCTACCGCGCGCCTGAGAGCGAGACGCTGACGACATGGGGGATGGGCTGGGTGGCCTCAATCCTTGCGGTCCTCTCCGTCGGACAACTGAACCCGATCTTGCTGGCTTATCCTGTGTATCTGCTGGTGCTCGACACTGCGATCACGGCGGCCATTATTCTGGGCCGCATGCGAGACGCGCGGCGGCGGCGCGTCGCGTGGTTTGAGCACCGTCCATTGCGAAGACCGCTTGTTCTGACCCCGCAATTTGCAGTCAGGCCCTTAGCGCCAAAAGGCCATATATTCGATCAGGTCAGTCAGCTTGCGCCCCAGAAAAATATGCAGGTCCCAACCGAATACGAATATGTCCAAAATGACAATCACGGCTATTACCAGAGCTAGGACAATCGCGATCTTGTTGGTCATCAGGCCTCTGGGCGCGGGACGCGCGCTGGTTTAGAGGCGTCCCATCGCGCTGGCCACATCGGCCATGCGGCAGGAAAAGCCCCACTCATTGTCATACCACGCCAATACGCGAACCGTGCGCTGACCTACAACCTTTGTCTGGTCCGGGGCGAAGATTGACGAGTATTTCGTGTGGTTGAAATCAATAGAGACCTTCGGCTCCGGGTCATAGCTCAGCACGGCGCCCATGTGACCCGCTGCGGCTTCGCGCACGATCTCATTCACATCCGCCACGGTCACGTCCTTGGCGGCCTCAAAGGTCAGATCCACGCAGGACACGTTCGGGGTGGGGACCCGCATTGCCGTGCCGTCCAGCTTGCCGTGGAGTTCGGGCAGCACCTCGCTGATCGCCTTTGCGGCCCCGGTCGAGGTCGGGATCATCGCCATGGCGGCGGCCCGCGCGCGGTAGAGGTCGTCATGGCGGCGGTCCAGCGTCGGCTGGTCGCCCGTATAGCTGTGTATCGTGGTCATGATGCCGCGCTCGATGCCAATCGCGTCGTTCAACACTTTGGCCAG
>CAYLVP010000033.1:27691-32005 GCA_964387155.1 uncultured Rhodobacterales bacterium
CGGCCCAAATCCATCGTGTCACCTGCGACGCGCACCTCGCCCGGGAAGCGCCCATGGACGGAGTCGTATTTCAGCAGATGTGCGTTGGTCTCGATTGGGCCAGTGGCGTTGATGGCGATAACCTGAACATCGTTGCGGCTGCTTTGCGCGATATGCGCCAGGGTGCAGCGCCCGATCCGTCCAAACCCGTTGATTGCAACTGTGGTTGTCATATCCCTGATACTCCCGAACTCGCAAAGGCCCTACCCGTTGCGACGCGTATACAGAGGTATGCATGGACAGAGAAGAGATTTTTTGTTCAATCACAGTGTGTTAGCGTTAACATGACGGCGGTTGGTGACACTCTTTAGATAATTCACCGTATCAGCCGTAACTGTTTCGGAGCCGTGGATGACAGCCCGTCCCGGAAGATGGACAGGCAGGCCAACCTAAGGGTAGGTCGGCCTGCGCTTTGCGCGTTTACTTGGGCACAAGCACCGCATTGACGACATGGATGACGCCATTTGACTGGACAACGTCAGTGATAACCATGCCCGCGCCATTGCCGCTTTCGTCAACGACATACAGTTTGCCGCCGCGCACGGTGGCTGAAAGCGTGTCGCCCGAGACCGTCAGAAACTGGAAATACCCATTGTCGGAAGCCTTTGCCTTTGCGGCCAATTCAGCGCTGGACAGATTGCCGGCGACGACATGGGCAGTCAGTATTTTGACCAGCATGTCCTTGTTTTCGGGTTTCAGCAAAGTGTCGACAGTGCCTGCTGGCAATTTGTCAAAGGCGCTGTTGACCGGGGCGAAGACAGTAAAGGGGCCGTCGCTCATCAGCGTGTCGACGAGCCCTGCCGCTTTGACCGCGGCCACCAGCGTTGTGTGGTCCGCAGAATTTACCGCGTTTTCGACAATATTCTTTGTTTCGAACATGGCCGCGCCGCCAACCTCGGGGTTGGCTGCAAAGCTCGGGGCGGCAAGCAGCAAAAGGGCGGCTGCGGTGCAAAGAAATGGGGTTTCCACGAAAGTCTCTCCTCAATTAGACGGCCAGTGATTGGTCGCATAAAGAGACTCACGTGCGGCAACGCGCCAAGTTTCACCGCCCTCCCGGTTTTGTGGTCACGTGCCCGTGAAGGTCGATTTCGTTTCCATACTATCGGCCAGGGCCTCGGCCCGGGCTGCAAGCTCGGCCAGGCTATCGGTCACATGTGGCGGGATCACGGCGATTTCGATCTTGTCAGGCGGGGAGTCTTTCATCTCCGCCAGTTCCTTGCTTTGCGCCGCAAGCTTTGCTTCGGCCAGCCGCAACTCCTCCTCCAGACCGGCGGTCTTGTCGGCCAGCATCAGGCCCGCCATCAGCAGCATCCGCGTCTCGGGCATACGGCCAATCTGCTCGGCCAGCACGCTGGCCTCATTGTCCAAGAGCTTGGCAGCCGATTGCAGGAAATGCTCTTCGCCGGTCTGACAGGCGACCTGAAAGGTGCGGCCGCCGATCTCGATATTCACCTCGGGCATGGCTTAGGCCTCCTTCACCAATGGGGCCAGTGCGGCCATGATCTCATCCATGTCTTCAAGATCCTTGGCGCGAAGCGATTTCAGATCCGCCAGTTGCGCCGCCGCGCCGGCATCCGCCGTATCCGCCGCACCCTGATGGGCGGCATTGGCCGCGCGCAACGCGTCATTATTCTCGCCAAGCTGGGCGATGACGGCCTCAAGCCGCTTGTTTTCGACCTCCGCCGATTGCAGCCGGTCCGTCAGGCGCAGGACGCGGGTTTCCAGCCGCTCGATCCGGGCGACATGTTTCTCGCGCGAGGCCACAAGACGGGCATTCGTGGCGCGCTCCACTTCCAGCTCTTCGACCAGATCGCCATCGGGTGCCGCCTGGGCCGGAGCCGCGCCAGAGGCCGCTGGCTGGCTTTCCACCTGCCAAGCAATCCTGTCCAAAGCAGCCGCAATGCGGCCTTCCAGCTCTGCAATATCTGACATGAAATGTCCCCACCCTTGTTTTCTTTTGGCGCATATCGAGGGCGTCTTGATCGAATCGACCGCACCCCGCCCCAGCGCATCGTTGCAGCAGCCTACGGAATTTGGGGCTGAATTCAAACGCCTTGCGCGGCCACATGCCTGTTGCGCTTGAACTCTGCCGCCACACTGGTATCACGCGGGCAAGCAATCAAAGGCCCAAGGGGAGACGACCATCGTGGATATTGCCAGCCTGCGCGAAACTCATGCCGACCATTGGAACAAGGCTTGCGCGATCCGCGTGCTCACGCTTGACGCGGTTGCTGCCGCCAATTCCGGCCATTCCGGCATGCCGATGGGCATGGCAGACGTGGCGACGGTGCTGTTTGAGAAACATCTGAAATTCGATGCCTCGGCGCCCAATTGGCCTGATCGCGACCGGTTTATCCTTTCTGCGGGCCACGGCTCCATGCTGATCTACGCGCTGCTGCATCTGACCGGATATGCCGACATGACGCTGGAGCAGGTGAAGAACTTCCGCCAGCTTGGGGCGATCACCGCCGGCCACCCGGAATATGGACACGCCTCGGGGATCGAGACGACAACCGGCCCACTGGGGCAGGGGATTGCGAATTCCGTTGGCTTCGCCCTCGCAGAAGAGGTGCAGCGCGCCCGCTTTGGCAAGAACCTCGTGGACCACTACACCTATGTCATCGCAGGCGACGGCTGCCTGATGGAAGGTGTCAGCCAGGAGGCCATCGGCATCGCAGGCCGCCATGAGCTGTCCAAGCTTATCGTGCTTTGGGACAATAACAACATCACCATCGACGGTACTGTCGAGCTGTCGGATCGCACGGATCAGGTGATGCGGTTCAAGGCGTCGGGCTGGCATGTCCAGGAGATCGACGGCCATGACCCGGAGGCGATTGACGCCGCCATTGCCAAGGCCAAAAAGACCAATAAGCCGTCGATGATCGCCTGCAAGACCCATATCGCCTTGGGCTCATCGGCGCAGGATACCTCCAAAGGGCATGGCGCATTGACCAGCGAGGAGCTTATTGCCGACACGCGTAAGGCTTATGGCTGGCCGCATGGGCCGTTTGTGATCCCTGCCGAGATCAAACAGGCTTGGGAGGCCATCGGATCACGTGGCGCGGCAGAACGTGACGCCTGGGAAGCCCGCCTTGAAGGCATGTCCGCCTCCAAACAGGCGAAGTTCGCGCGCGAGCAAGCCGGTGAGGTGCCGCGCAAGCTCTCCGCCACGATCAAGGCCTTGAAGAAGCAATTGTCTGAAAGCGCCCCGAAAGTCGCGACCCGCAAAGCGTCTGAAATGGCGCTGGAAGTGATCAACCCGATCATGCCGGAAACCTTCGGGGGCTCGGCTGATCTGACGGGCTCGAACAATACGCTGACCTCGGATATGGGCGTGTTCAGCCCCGAAAACCGGAAGGGCCGTTACATGTATTACGGCGTGCGAGAGCATGGCATGGCTGCCGCCATGAACGGTCTGGCTTTGCACGGCGGAACAAAGCCTTACGGCGGGACCTTCATGTGCTTTACGGATTATGCGCGCGGCGCGATGCGGCTGTCTGCGCTGATGGGCATTCCGGTCACTTACGTGATGACACACGATTCCATTGGTCTGGGCGAAGACGGCCCGACCCACCAGCCGGTGGAGCATCTGGCCCTGCTGCGCGCGACACCCAACTGCCATGTCTTCCGCCCTGCAGATGCGGTGGAAACCGCAGAAGCCTGGGAATGCGCACTGACCTCGGAAAACGCCCCATCGGTCCTGGCATTGTCGCGTCAGGGCTTGCCGACGGTGCGTTTGAAACACACGACCCGCAACGAAGTGTCGAAAGGCGCCTATGTGCTGGCCGAGGCTGAGGCGAAGCGCCAGGCCATCCTGATGGCGACGGGCTCTGAGGTTGCAATCGCGATGGAGGCGAAGGCGCTGCTGGAGGCTGACGGGATCGGCACGCGCGTCGTGTCCATGCCCTGCTGGGAGCTTTTTGAAGCGCAGGACGAGACCTACCGCCGCAAAGTCCTGCCCGCAGGCCCTGCGCGCGTTGCGATTGAGGCCGGTGTGCAGATGGGGTGGGACAAATGGCTGCTGGGCGAACGCGGTAACCGCAACAAGGCGGGCTTTGTCGGGATGGACAGCTTCGGTGCCTCCGCGCCGGCAGGGACGCTCTACGAGCATTTCGGGATCACGGCGAAGGACACAGCTGCGAAGGTGCGTGAGATTTTGTCCTGAAGGCTTTGAGATATCGTAAGAAAAGCCCGCTTGGCTGAGCGGGCTTTTTTATTGCTGCAGGTATTTTCCGACGTGCCTCCCGGCGCATTGCTTTGCAATACGCTTGGTCG
>CAYLVP010000033.1:32105-33945 GCA_964387155.1 uncultured Rhodobacterales bacterium
GCAATACGCTTGGTCGCACGCGTTCAAAAAATTCGGGGATTTTTTGAACGGTCAGGAATTATGCGCGCGGATCGTATCGGCGGCTTCCTTGTTGTAGGTGACGCCGTTCTCGTCAAGCAGCGTGTCCAGCTCGCCCGAAAGCGTCATTTCGGTGATGATATCGCAGCCGCCCACGAATTCCCCTTTGACATAAAGCTGCGGGATGGTGGGCCAGTCGGAAAATTCCTTGATCCCCTGACGGATCGCGTCATCGGCCAGCACGTTCACGTCGGAATATTCGACGCCGATATAGTTCAACACACCGGCCACTTTCGACGAAAAGCCGCATTGCGGCATCTCTTTCGTGCCCTTCATGAACAGCACCACATCGTTGGTGGTCACTTTGTCTTTGATCTGCGCATTGGTGTCGGTCATTGGGCTACTCCGGTGCTTTGGTGGTCAGGCCGAGCGCATGTATCTCGCCGCTATCCACTTTGGATTTGATCGTCGCCATCACGGCGCGTTGTTGTTGGACGCGGTTCATGCCGCGAAAGCTCTCGTCGATGACCATGCCCTGAAAATGCACCCCGTCCTCGCCTTCGATCTTGATCGTCGCATTGGGGAAGCCTGTGCGGATCAGCTCCTCGATGTCGCGGGCGGTGATGGCCATGGGGGTCGTCCTTCTTTTGCTTGCCTTAACCTAGGAAGCCTGTGGGGGTGAGGCAAGAAGCGATCAGCCGACGCTATGGGCGAAGGCGCTGCGGTAAAGCGTGCTGAGCTCAGCCAGCGGTGCGCGCGAGCTGCCAAAGCTGACATCTGTGCCGCCAAATGTGCCGACCTGGGCCATCAAGGCCTCACCATCGGCGGCTTGTAGCAGCGCTTGGGCATGGGTCGGGGTGCAGGCGATCAGGTAGCGCGCCTGATCCTCGCCGAAGAGCTCGGCAATGCTATCAGCCTCCAACGTCACGCCGACCCCGCCCGCATCGGCCAGCTCAAACGCGGCAAGCGCCAGGCCGCCATCGGCAAGGTCGGTGCAGACATCGATCAGATCGCGATGCGCGCGGATGAAATCGCCATTCCATTTCTCGGCGTCCAGATCGACCGAAGGCGCGTCGCCTTCTTCGCGGCCCATCGCCTCTGCCAAAAGGGCCGACTGGCCAAGGTGGCGGCCCGTCTCACCCAGCAACAGGGCTACATGGCCGTCGCGCACATGGCCGCCAATAACCTGAGACAGATCCGCGATCAGCCCAACGGCCCCGATGGTGGGGGTTGGCAAAATGGCCGCGCCATCTGTTTCATTATAAAGCGAGACATTGCCCGACACGATCGGCATATCCAGCGCCTCAACCGCTGCCCCGATCCCTTGGATCGCGCCCACGAATTGCCCCATGATCTGCGGCTTCTCCGGGTTGCCGAAATTCATGTTGTCGGTCGTGGCCAAGGGTGTGGCGCCGCGCGCGGTCAGGTTGCGGTAGGCTTCGGCCACGGCCTGTTTGCCGCCCTCAACCGGATTGGCTTTGACATAGCGCGGGGTCACGTCCGAGGTGAAGGCGAGCGCCTTGTTGGTGCCATGCACCCGGATCACGCCTGCGCCCAGATCGGGGCCTTGCATCGTGTCGGCCATGATCTGGCTGTCATATTGCTCCCACACCCAGTGTTTGCGGGCATAATTGGGCGATCCGATCAGCGCGCGCAGCCCGTCAATCGGGTCGATCTCCAGCTTGTCTGCAAAAGGCGCGGGGGCAGGGGTCGGCTCCCACGGGCGGTCATATTCCGGCGCGGTGGAGGACAGCTTGGACAGCGGCAGATCCGCCTTCACCTCGCCATGATGCACAATCAAGAAGCGGTCTTCCGCGATGGT
>CAYLVP010000034.1:0-33224 GCA_964387155.1 uncultured Rhodobacterales bacterium
CCCCAAAAAAAACAAACCCCCGAAGCGGCTGCGTCGGGGGTCGTTTTTGTGTTGCAAAGAAGTCGGGGGTTACATCCCGCCTTCGCGCTGTGCCTTTTTACGGGCCAGCTTGCGGGCGCGGCGGATGGCCTCGGCCTTCTCGCGTGCTTTCTTCTCAGACGGTTTTTCGAAATGTTGCTTGAGCTTCATCTCACGAAAAACGCCTTCACGCTGAAGTTTCTTCTTCAGAGCGCGGAGAGCCTGATCGACATTGTTGTCGCGAACGCTTACCTGCATGTGGTGTCACCACCTTCCTAAGTTAGAGTTTGCAAGATTTTGCAGGAAGTGGGCGTATAGCAAAGCCGTGCTAGCTTGTCCACCAGCGATGATAAGGAGCCTGGCCATGGAGCTTTCCGACAAAGACCGCCTTTTGGACGCGGCGTTGAACAATGTGATTTTCGACGGCTGGTCAGAAACCGCCTTTGCGGCGGCCATTGACGAGGCGGGTGTGGACCGCGCACTTGCAACCTCGCTGTTTCCGCGCGGGGCGATGGACATGGCCGTTGCCTTCCACCTGCGCGGTGATGACGAGATGAAGACCCGGATGGCCTCGGAAAACCTGTCGAGCATGCGCTACAGCGAACGGGTGGCAGCGGCTGTGCGCTACCGGCTGGAGGCCGTCGCCGACCATAAAGAGGCCGTGCGGCGTGGCACTGCGCTGTTTGCATTGCCGCAGAATGCGGCGATGGGCTCCCGGCTGATTTGGGGGACTGCGGATGCGATCTGGACCGCTCTGGGCGACACGTCAAACGACTATAACTGGTATACGAAGCGGGCGACCCTGTCGGGGGTTTATGGCGCCACGGTGTTGTTCTGGTTGGGGGACACCAGCGAGGGTGATGCCGACACCTGGGCGTTCTTGGACCGCCGGATCGAGAATGTGATGCAGTTTGAAAAGTTCAAGGCGCAGGTGAATTCCAACCCGCTGGCGTCCAAATTGATGGCGGGGCCGAATTGGCTGCTGTCGCAGGTCAAGCCGCCCTCGCATTTTGGCATGTCTGACTTGCCGGGGCGCAGCGCGGATCGGGGCTAGCACCTTTCAGCCCGCCCGCGCGATGTGCTAGGCAGCCCGAAAGAAGGAGCCGCCCCCATGTCCCAACCGATGATGCGCGCTGTCGAAATCTCAAAGCCCGGCGGGCCCGATGTGCTGATGCCGACGCAAGTGCCTGTTCCCGAACCCGGCGCAGGTGAGGTCCGTATCAAGCTGGCCTATGCCGGGGTGAACCGCCCCGACGCGTTGCAGCGCGCAGGTGCTTATGATCCGCCGCCCGGCGCCTCGCCTCTGCCCGGGCTCGAGGGGGCCGGCGTGGTCGATGCCATGGGCCCCGGCGTATCGGGGCTGAGCCTTGGTGACGCGGTGTGCGCGCTTTTGCCCGGCGGCGGATATGCAGAGCAGGTCGTCACCCCCGCCGCCCACTGCCTGCCGGTGCCCGCCGGTCTCAGCATGTCGGAGGCCGCCGCGCTGCCGGAGACTTATTTTACCGTCTATTCCAATGTCTTCATGCGTGGCGGTTTGAAGGCGGGCGAGAAATTTCTGGTGCATGGCGGGTCCTCCGGGATCGGGACGACGGCGATCCAACTGGCGCGGGCCTATGGCGCGCGGGTGTTCACCACCGCCGGATCGGAGGAGAAATGCGAGGCCTGCCGCGAGCTTGGTGCCGAGAGTGCGATCAACTACCGCGAGGCGGATTTTGTCGAGCTGTTGAAGGCCGAGGGCGGGGCGGACCTGATCCTGGACATGGTGGGTGGCGACTACCTGCCCCGCAATGTTCAAGCCCTCGCGACGGATGGGCGGCTGGTGCAGATTGCCTTTCTGGCAGGCCCGAAGGTGGAGCTGAACTTTGCGCAGCTTATGGTGCGGCGTCTGACGATCACGGGCTCCACCTTGCGACCGCAAAGCGATCTGGCCAAAGGGCGGATTGCCGAGGCCCTGCGCGCCGAGGTGTGGCCCTTGATCGAGGCGGGCCGCGTGCGGCCTGTCATGGACAGCGCGTTTGCGTTGGAAGACGCGGCGCAGGCCCATGCCAAGATGGAAAGCTCCACCCATATCGGGAAGATTGTGCTGGAGATCTGAGCGGTCTCGCCGGGTTGATCTGAAGCTTTTGCGCCGACCCCTAGCGCACCGGGTCGAACCGCGCGTTGCTTTGGCTGCAATCGCGGATCACGTCGCGCCCGCACCTGCGCGGCTCAAGCTCCCGCGTCAGACAGATGCGCGCCTCCTGAATGTAGCGGTCTTTGCAGGTGATGGTGATCATGTCGGCGGACAGGCCGGGATTTTCTTCCAGGAACGCCTCTTCGATGACCGAGGCGGGCAGCTTCACCGGCTCGGTCAATTTGCGCAAAAGCGCCGGGCGGTTGACGCGCTCATAGGCTGCGCGGGACAGGGCGAAGTAATCGCCTGAGGACAGGCCGGAACAGCGCCCGTGCTTCTTCCATTGATGCCAGGCCAGCCCGCCTGAGCCCATTATGTCGGCCATGGCCCCCGTTTCACCGCGCGATGGATTGCGTGCCTGGGAGTTGCAATAGGACGGCCAGCCGCGTTCAAACTGAGGCCACAGCCCGTGCAGGATCCAGCCGTGGTCGTGGCGCGCGTCGCATTGGTCGGACCCGCGCGCGTCGCCTTCCAAAGCGCACCAGTTGGGCGACCAGCTCAGCGCCATGACATAGTAGTCAAACTCGCCCGCCTTCTCGCCCTCTGCCCATGCGGCCGTGGTCATCATCGCCCAAATCAGTATCGCACGCATTCGCTCTTCCCCTTTTGCGTCCCGGCTACTATATACCTGCCAAGTTCCCCAACAATGCGAACTTGTTCCGAAAGGGACAGCCCCTAAGCCGGGTGACGGGGAAAGTGTATCTGAAGGAGACTTGGACCATGGCTCTACCCATTATGGCAAAAGCGACCGCCGTTTGGCTGGTCGACAACACCACCCTGACATTCAAGCAGATCGCTGATTTCTGCGGATTGCACGAGCTGGAGGTGCAGGGCATCGCGGATGGTGACGTGGCCGCCGGGGTCAAAGGGTTCGACCCGATCGCCAATAACCAGCTGACCCAAGACGAAATCGACAAAGGCATCGCTGACAAGCGCCATAAGCTGAAGCTGAAGCACAACGCGGCTGCCGTGGGCGAAGAAAAGCGGCGCGGTCCGCGCTACACGCCCCTGTCCAAGCGTCAGGACCGCCCGGCCTCGATCCTGTGGCTGGTCAAGTTCCACCCTGAGCTGTCAGATGGCCAAATCTCGAAACTTGTCGGCACCACCAAGCCCACGATCAATGCGATCCGGGACCGGACACATTGGAATATCCAGAACATCCAGCCCATTGACCCCGTCGCTCTGGGGCTTTGCAAACAGTCGGAGCTGGATGCCGCCGTTCAGAAAGCCAATGCCAAGAAGGCCAAGGAAGGCGGGGTTATGAGCGATGACGAGCGCCGCAAGCTGGTCTCGACGGAACAATCCCTTGGCGCGCCGGAGCAGGCCCCGGAAGAGCCCGTATTGCCAACGGCGATTGCAGGGCTTGAAAGCTTCTCGCTCAGCGACGCGCCCGCTGATGACGAAGACGAGGATGACAACCTGCTGGTGGATGCAGATACGCTTTTCAACCTGCCTGATGATGGCGATCAGCCTGACGTAGAAGACGACAAGTAGCGCGCCTTCGACCAGTGCAGACATGCGAAAGCCACCTGGCGGAAAACGCAGGTGGCTTTTTCATGCGCGCAAGCTGGCGTCTCAGCTGGTGATGCCGTAGCGCTGCCAGATGGATTTTTTCCGGTCTTTGCGGCGTTTCCGGCTGCTGTGATTGGTGTTTTGCCAATCGAGCCGCTCAATCATCTTGCGCCGCTGCATACTTTCAATTTTGTCACGCAGCAGCCCGAAAAGGTGTTTCGCGAGGTAAAGCGAGACAGAAAGGCAGATCAGCAGAAATGCGATTTGTAATGTGGTCATTTTGCATGCTCCCATCACTGTTCAAGCGCCTGTCGACAGGCATCATTCCAGGTGCGATTAATCTTAGTAAACAGAAGATGAACGCAAGATGAATGAGGCTTAATTTTGTCAAAAACTTGCGGAACTATGTGAATATCAGGGCGGACTGTTGCCCCGCTATATTCAATGCAGCAGGCGAAAGCGTCACTGTTGCCAACCTGGAAACGCGGGCTTGGTCTTTGGGGTCATGCTGTCCTTAATGTGCCGCGGTTTCCACCGGATCCAGCAAGGTCCGCCCCCCATCGATGGAGAGAATCTGGCCGGTAATGAACCCGGCCCCGTCGGAAGAGAGGAATTGCACCGCATCGGCCACCTCGCCTGGGCTTCCGATACGCCCGAGTGGCGTATGTTTGGTGATGTCTTCCCGCAGGCCCGCCGTATCTTTCAAAGCCTGCTTCAGCGAGGCGGACATGACAGAGCCGAAGGCCACTGCATTCACCCGGATATGCTTCGGCGCAAGGGCAAGCGCCAAGGTGCGGGTCATCTGATCCATGGCAGCGTTAGCGATGGAAAAGCCCATCAGCCCCGGTCGCGAGCGCTGCCCGGCAATAGAGGACAGGTTGACGATAGAGCCTGCAAGCTCCCCCGGTTCGGCATCCTCTGCCTGCTCGATCATCCGCTTGGCCACCTGCTGGGACAGTTTGAGGCTGGAGAGCAGGTTTTGCTGCAGCATGATCTCAACCGAGTCGTCATCCACATCCAGCGCATCGGTGGTCAGCACCTGCCGGGACGCATTGATCAGAATGTCGACGCGGTCAAACGCATCGAGCGTGGCATTGATCAGGTTTGAATGGCTCAGTTTCTCCCGCAGGTCGCAGGCGAAATAGCGCGAATTGCCGTTTTCGGCCTCGTCTTCGGGGACCTCGCCCCGCAGCTTGTCTTCGTCGCGGTCGGCCATCATCACATTGGCCCCGTTGGCCACGAATTGCCGCGCAATCGCAAGGCCCACCCCATTGGCGGCCCCGGTGATGATGGCGGTTTTCCCGGAGATTGAGAAGGACATCCTGGCGATTCCTCGTGTTGGCTTTGGCAAAGTTAGGGGATGCTACCCACGCGCGCGAGGGTTTTTGGGCGTCTGCGCATGGATCACCTTAAACCCGCCATTTTGTGTGACTGTTTTGACCTGCCTAAATCGCGCTTCAAGCGTGGCCTCATAGGGCAGGTTGCGGTTGGCAACCATCCACAGCTGCCCTTTCGGTTTGAGCATATCGGCAGCCTTTTCGATGAAGGCCACGCCCAGCGCGGGGTCGGGCTTGCGGCTGGTATGGAAGGGCGGGTTGGTGACAACAGCGTCAAAGCCCGTGGCGTCTTCTGCCAGAACGTCGCCCCATGCGAATGCCGCACGGGCGTCCTGCACATTATGTTTGGCGCATTGGACGGCGTGGTAATCGGCGTCGATCCCTTGCAGCGAGGTGACGGCGTCAGATTTCAGAATCTCGCCGCTCAGATAGCCCCATCCCGCGCCCAGATCAGCGACCCGGCCTTTCAGCGGCGCAAGCACCTCTGCCAGCAGCTTTGACCCGGTATCCGGCCCGTCAGACGAGAAGCTGGCGGCATGGGTCGTCCAGCCATTGGGATAAAGAAATGTCACATCCTCCCACACGCTGAGATCAGGCGGGTCTGCCGGCCTGGTGAACCAGACCAGCTTGCCATGCGCTTTGGAATAGCTCTGCACGTCATCGAAACTGCGCTTCAGCTCTTTGGCGAGGCTTTCGATCCCGTCAGTTTTGTCACCATCGACTGCAATCAGCCCGCCGGGGCGGGTCAGCCGTACCGCTTGTGCGATCAGGTCAAGGGACGCCGCTTTCGAGCGGTGGGACGAGATCAGCGCCTGCTCCATCGGGTCTTTGGCGATAGGCAAGGTGGCGATCCCGCGGGCCGTCAGCCTTGCATGATCGGGATAAAAAGTCTGCGTGGCCATCAGCTGATCAGTGGCGAGGCCGCATTCCCCGTCTCCGGGGGCGTTGAGCCAGGTCAGCCTGCCCATAGGCGCCTCAAGCGCACCGCTGTCCAGCGCCAGAAGATATCGCGAGGTCTGCATGGTTCGGGATAGGCGGCGCGCGCCTATTCCTTCTCCATCGTGCATTGCAGCGGATGCTGGTTGCGGCGGGCAAAATCCATCACCTGCGCCACTTTCGTTTCGGCGATCTCGTAGGCGAAGACGCCCACAACGGCCATGCCCTTTTTATGGACGGTCAGCATGATCTCCACCGATTGGGCGTGGTTGATGCCGAAGAACCGCTCCAACACCATCACCACGAATTCCATCGGTGTGTAGTCATCATTGAGCAGCAGCACCTTATACATGGGTGGCTTCTTGGTTTTCGGTTTGGTCTTTGTGACGACGACCGTATCTGTCCCCGCGTCGCGGTCGTCATCGTCACTGGCCAATGTAATATCGAGCGGTGTCACGGCGGAGCCCTTCGGGAGTCGATCTTGTTGCTGAGTTGCTACTATATAGGAAGCAGTTGCAGTCAGGAAAGGCCCCAAGAGTTAACATGTCGCAAACAATCACCACCATTGGTTTCGATGCGGATGACACTCTGTGGCAGAATGAGGAGTTTTTCCGCCTGACACAGGCGCGGTTCACCGAATTGCTGGCCGATTTTGCCGATGAAGACCATCTGGCGGACCGATTGCTACAGGCCGAGCGGCGCAACCTTGGCAAATACGGATTCGGCATCAAGGGATTCGTTCTGTCCATGATCGAGACAGCGATCGAGGTGACCAACGCCCGCGTCCCCGCGTCGGTGATTGCAGATATCATCGCGGCCGGGCAAGACATGCTGGAGCACCCGATCCATCTGCTGCCCCATGTCGAGCCGACCATCGCTGCGCTGAGCGGTGATTTCAAACTGGTGATGATCACCAAGGGCGACCTTCTCGATCAGGAACGCAAGCTGGCGCAATCCGGCCTGGGGGAGATGTTCGATGCGATTGAAATCGTCTCCGACAAGACGCCCGAGACCTATATCCGCGCTTTCATGCGCCACGGCGACGGGCCGGACCGCGCGATGATGGTGGGCAATTCGATGAAATCCGACGTGGTCCCCGCCATCGAGGCGGGCGGCTGGGGCGTGCATGTGCCTGCCCGCTATGAGTGGGAGATCGAGAAGGCCGATGCCCCCACCACGCATCCGCGCTTCCGGGTGCTTGAAGATCTGGGCGGTTTGACAGGTTTGCTGGCCGAGGTGACGCGTTAGATCAAAGCGCTTTGCGAGCCTTGAGCGCGGCGGAAATCGTGCCGTCATCAAGATAATCCAACTCCCCGCCAATCGGCACCCCTTGAGCGAGGGACGTGACTGTGACACTGCGCTTTTCCAGCTCGCCCGCGATGTAATGTGCCGTGGTTTGGCCGTCGATGGTGGCATTGAGCGCGAGGATCACCTCGGTCACACCCTCAGAGGCCACGCGGTCGAGCAGTTTGGGGATGCGCAGCTCTTCCGGGCCGATGGCGTCCAGCGCTGAAAGCGTGCCGCCCAGTACATGGTAGCGGCCTTTGAAGACGGCGCTGCGCTCCATCGCCCAAAGATCAGCCACATCCTCGACCACGCAAATCTCGCCGGTGGCCCGTTTTGGGCTGGCGCATATCTCGCAGGTCTCGGTCGTGCCGATATTGCCGCAGGTCACGCATTCGCGCGCGGTGGCCGAGACGGTTTGCAGCGCGTCGGAAAGCGGGCGCATCAGAACCGCGCGCTTTTTGATCATATGCAGCACGGCCCGGCGCGCGGATCGTGGGCCAAGCCCGGGGAGCTTGGCCATCATCTCGATCAATGCGTCGATATCAGCGGAGTTGGACAAACGGGTGGCTTTCCTGCGGGGCGCAAGAGGTCTCGGGCGCGCGCTCTTGCCCCGTGATCAGAACGGCAGTTTCATGCCGGGTGGCAGGCCCAGACCCTCGGTCAGCTTGCCCATTTCCTCGGCGGCTTTCGCCTGCGCCTTGCCTTGCGCATCCTTGATGGCGGCAAGGATCAGGTCTTCAACCACTTCCTTTTCGTCGGGGTGGAAGATCGACGGGTCGATGTCGAGCGCGGTGATCACGCCCTTGGCCGTCGAGGTCGCTTTGACCAGCCCCGCGCCGCTTTCGCCTGTCACCGTCATGTTTTCGAGCTCTTCCTGCATCTCGCCCATTTTGGACTGCATTTCCTGAGCTTTCTTCATCATCCCGGCCATGTCGCCGAGCCCGCCTAGTCCTTTGAGCATCACATTCTCCGTCTGTCAGAGCCGCGTCTCGCGCGGCAGGGTAAGTAGGATCATCGCCGTACATATCGCAGTGACCGCGCCGATGAACAAGGCGGGGGAGCCGATGCAGCCCTCCGCGACAATCGCCTCGGTAACGAACGGGTCTCTTACGAAGGTCACGATGGAAACCAGCAGCGACCACATCACGACCACGGCAAGCGCGCCCCAATGGTGACGTTTGAAGACCACAAGCAGGCTGGCAAACAGCAGTACCAGCATCGGGAGCCGCGTCATCAAATGAATCGCCTCCTGCAGCGCTGTTGCGGGGGCGCCGGGCGTCCAATTGGGACGCAGGACCGCGCAGGTTTCGGCAAGGGCAGGGACGGGCAAAGCGATGGCCGCAAGCGTGACCAGCAGGCAGATCGCGCGACGCTCCCGCTGGCGCGGATCGCCCCGCCCGCCTTCCCGCTGGGCCGGTTGGCGGATATGGCTAGCCATCCTCGAACGGGTCCCATTCATCCTCGACCTCGGGCAGGGCCTCGACGGCGGCCTCCTGCACAAGATCTGCGGCGGTGCGTATCTCTACGATCTTGGCACCGGGGAAGGCCTCGAGCGTCGCCTTGAACATGGGATGCGCGGCGGCCTCTGCTTTCAAAGCGTTCTCCTGCGCGTCCCGCACGGCGGCAATTGTGGCGTCGCCGCCCTCATTCACCACGCTGACGGCCCAGCGGTTGCCGGTCCATTGCTGCAGCCGCGCGCCCAGCTTTGCGGCAAGATCGCGCGGAGCGTTTTCGGTCGGCACAAACTCGATTCTGCCGGGGGCGTAGCTGGCCAGCTGCAGCGTTGTTTCGACTTCGACCAGCAATTTGACATCGCGATTGGTGCGGATCAGCTCGACCACCTGGTCGAACCGCGCATATCGGGCAAGGGCCTCTTCCGGGGCTGCCGCAAGCGCTGTCACCGCTCCGTTGCCCCCCGTATTGCCCAGCGTATTGCCCTGGGTTGCGCCCACGCCCTGCTGCGCACGCGCTGTTGTGGTTCCGCCGCTGGTCTGCGGGGCCTGCGCGCCGGACGGAGGTATTGGCGCAGGCGTGTCCTGCAGCTTGCGCACCAGTTCCTCGGGCGAGGGCAGATCGGCCATATGCGTCAGCCGGATGATCGCCATTTCGGCCGCCATCATCGCATTGGGCGCGGCGGCGACCTCTTCAAGCGCTTTCAGCAGCAATTGCCACATCCGCGACATGGCCCGCATCGGCAGTTTCTCAGCCATCATTTGGCCGCGTGTGCGCTCATCGGGGCCGATGGTGGGGTCATCTGCTGCCTCGGGCGTGATCTTGATGACCGACACCCAATGCGTGATTTCCGCCAGATCGCGCAGCACCGCCATTGGATCCGCCCCATCCGCATATTGGGCGGAAAGCTCTTGCAAGGCGCCTGCGGCGTCCCCTTTCATGATCAGATCGAACAGGTCCAGCACCCGCCCCCGGTCGGCCAGCCCCAGCATGGCGCGCACCTGAATGGCCGTCGTCTCGCCTGCGCCATGGGAGATGGCCTGATCCAGCAGGCTCATCGCGTCGCGCACCGAGCCTTCGGCGGCACGGGTGATCAGCGCGAGGGCGTCCTGCGCAATCTCTGCGGTCTCCTTGGCAGCGATGGAGGCCAGATGCGCCATCATCACCTCAGGCTCGATCCGGCGCAAATCGAACCGCTGGCAGCGCGACAGCACCGTGACGGGCACCTTCTGAATGTCGGTCGTCGCCATGATGAATTTGACGTGCTCGGGCGGCTCCTCGAGCGTTTTCAGCAGCGCGTTGAATGCCGCTGTCGAGAGCATATGCACCTCGTCGATGATGAATATCTTGTAGCGCCCCTCGGCGGGCCGGGTCGTGGCCATGGCGTTGAGCTCGCGGATATTGTCGACCCCGGTGGAAGAGGCCGCGTCAATCTCGAGCACGTCGAAGAACCGACCCTCGGTGATGCCGATGCAGGGGTTGCAGACCCCGCAAGGCTCGGTAGTGGGGCCGCCCTGGCCATCAGGGCCCACGCAGTTCATGCCCTTGGCGATGATGCGCGCGGTGGTGGTTTTGCCGGTGCCCCGGATGCCGGTCATCATGAAGGCATGGGCCACGCGCCCTGTCTCGAACGCGTTTTTCAGCGTGCGCACCATGGCATCTTGACCGATCAGGTCGGCAAAGGTGCTGGGCCGGTATTTGCGCGCCAGAACCTGGTAGCCGCCGGACGCTTGCGTGGTTTGCTCGGTCTCGCTCATGGCCCCTCCAGATTCGTCCCCCCGGGGAAGCTACGTGGCGGGGCGCAGGGCGTCTACTAGAGACTCCACAAAATGGCCCCGGTCGCGACGGTCGCTGCCGTCATGATCGCCGCAAGGCCGGTATAGCTGCGCGATGGCTGCGCATTCGCGTCATTATCCGTCAGCCGGTCAAACGTCTTGAGCGCCTGCTTCCGGGCGGACCAGAAAATCGCGATCGCGGCGAGCAGGAAGATGGTGGCCACCATCTTGGCCGCCCAGGTGGGCTCGAAAGCGCCGAATACCGCTTTCAGACCGATGGCCACGCCAATAGCGCCAAGCCCGGTGCCCATCCAGCTGGAAAAGGTCCGCTCATTGGCCATCAATGTCCGGTCCTCAGCCCACTTCGTGCGCTGGTTGGCCATGTCGTCAGTGTCTTTGCTCATATGCCCGGTGGTTTGCTATGGCGGAGGTGAATGACCCGCCCGGCCTGTGCGACTGCGGCGGAGGTGAGAGGTTGGACATCGACCCAAGTGGGGCTCGTTGTGGCTGCTTCCTTCCGGACCTGACCAGGTTGGCGAGGCACTTGCCCGCGCCAACCTCTCGCGGAGGGATATAAGCCGCGCTTGCCATTCTTGCAAGGTGATGCATGGTGCAGCGAGAAGAAGGGCAGCGGCATGAAACTGGCAGAGACGGTAACCTTTGGCGGAAGCGGGCTGGACCGCTCCGCGCAGCTGCGCGGCGATGCGGAAGCGTTGGACAAGCTGCTGCGCGCTGGCGCCTGTGTCATGCCGATTTGGCGGGGCAAGCCGCTGATGGCAGGCGCGGACCGCGCGCAGCCCGTGTGGCTGGATGCGGATCACGCGATTTTTGTCCATGCCGATGAGGCGGCGATCTTTTTGGGGCTGGACGGCGGACAGCCGCGCTTTGCGCGCGATATCTCCAGCTGGCAGCCAGAAGAGGGCGTGGAGACGGTGGGGGCGTTTCTCGACCCGTCCGAGCAGCACCACCCAACGCTGGATCCTGATCAGCGTTTCAGCGAGCTGCGCGCCATCATGACGGGGCTGTCTGCGCGCACGGCCGAGCTGGTGGCCACGGCCAAGGCGGTGTCGGCCTGGCATGAGACGCATGGGTATTGCGCCCGCTGCGGCACGCAATCGCAGATCACCATGGCCGGGTGGCAGCGCGACTGCCCCGCATGCGGGGCGCATCATTTTCCGCGCACCGACCCGGTGGTGATCATGCTGATCACGCGGGGCAATTCGGTGTTGATGGGCCGCTCCCCCGGCTGGCCCGAGGGGATGTATTCCCTTCTGGCCGGATTCGTGGAGCCCGGCGAGACCATTGAAGCCGCAGTGCGGCGCGAAACCTTTGAAGAGGCCGGTATCGAGGTGGGGCAGGTGGACTATCTGGCCTCCCAGCCCTGGCCCTTCCCGGCCTCGCTGATGTTGGGCTGCCACGGGCATGCGACCTCTGACGCAATCAAGATCGACCCGGCCGAGATCGAGGACGCCCTCTGGGTCAGTCGCGAAGAGATGATGGAGACGTTTGCGGGCAACAATCCCAAAATGAAGCCCGCCCGCGAAGGGGCGATTGCGCATTTCATATTGCTTAACTGGCTGCGCAATAGGCTAGACTGACACGAGACCGGGGGATATCGGCTGGGGCCTGATACAAGCGCATGAAATTTTCGACCAAGGAAGATCTGGAAGTCCCGATCGACACTGTCTTCGAGATGCTGTCCGATTTTGAAGGCTTTGAGCGCGCGGCCATGCGGCACGGCGCGGAGATTGCGCGGCTGGATCCGGCGGCACCGGTGGGTGTGGGGCTTGCCTGGCGCGTCAAGGCCGCCATCCGGGGCCGACAGCGCAAATTTCTGGTCCACCTGTCGGAGTTCGAGCGCCCCAACCAGATGGCGTTCGAGGCCGAGTCAGATGCGATGAAGGGCCTGTTTCTGGTCGAGCTTGTGGCCCTGTCGCGCAACCGGACCCGGATGCGGATGGCGCTGGATGTGCGGCCCCAGACACTTGCCGCCCGGCTGATGATGCAATCGGCCAAGCTGGCGCGCAACACGCTGAACCGGCGCTACAAGACCCGGATCGCCCATTTTGCCGAAGATATGGAAGACCGCCACAAGCGCAGCCTGAAACGCGCGACATGACCATGCGTCTGTGGCGCTCGTCATCACGAGGGGCAGGGCGTTTGCGCAGGCTGCGAGGGTGTTGGGGGCTCTGCCCCCGCGCCTCGCGGCGCTCCCCCGGGATATTTTCGGAACAATGATGAGTGCTGTGGCTAGTCGCGGGCAAAGGCTGCGGGGTAGGTGCCAAGTATTTTCAGCTCAGAGGTGAAGTAGCTGAGCTCTTCCATGGCAAGCTGGACGGAGCGGTCGTCGGGGTGGCCGGCGATATCGGCGTAGAACTGCGTGGCCGTGAACTCGCCACCCACCATGTAGCTTTCCAGTTTGGTCATGTTCACCCCGTTTGTCGCGAACCCGCCCATGGCCTTGTAGAGAGCCGCGGGAATGTTGCGGACGCGGAAGATGAAGGAGGTGATCATATGCGTATCCCCCCGCCGCGCCATATCCGGCTTGGGCGACATCACCAGGAAGCGCGTGGTGTTGGTGTCCTGATCCTCGATACCCGTTGCCAGCACCTCGAGCCCGTAGGTTTTGGCGGCCAGCTCCGAGGCAAGGGCGGCGACGCCCTGTTCCTGGCGCTCGGCAATCTCGGCGGCGGCACCCGCATTGTCGGCATGCGCCTCACCGCGGATGTCATGGGCCTCCAGGAAGCTGCGGCATTGCGGCAGGATCACCAAATGGCCGCGGGCGGTTTTCACATCCTTTAGCGCGGTGCCCGGCAACGCCATCATCGCGATGCGCACCCGCACGAAGGCCTCGTCGATAATGTGCAGCCCGGAGTCGGGCAGCAGCCGGTGCATGTCGGCCACCCGGCCATAGGTCGTGTTCTCCACCGGCAGCATGGCAAGCTCGGCCTGACCGTCGCGAACAGCGGCAATAACCTCTTCGAATGTGGCACATGGCAGCGGCGCGTGATCGGGCCTTTGCGCTGCGCAAGCCTCATGGCTATAGGCGCCAAGCGCGCCTTGGAACGCGATTCTTGCTGGCATCGGGGCACTTTCGAACTAAGGGGCGTTTCGTCGCGCTTTCTACACCTTGATAAAGGGCAGGGGAACCCGCTACATACCGCCAGAATCCTGAGCGGGGCGAAGCCGCCGCGCGCGTAGCCAAGAGAAGACGAAATCCCATGTTCGACACGATGACAATGACAAAAATCCTCGGCGCTGGATGCGGGGCGCTGTTGCTGTTCCTGCTTGGCGGCTTCGGCGCTGAGAAGATCTATCATATGGGTGGCCATGGGCATGGCGAAGAGCATGTCCAAGGCTACAAGATCGAGGTTGCCGAGGCCGGCGGCGAAGAGGAGGAAGATGTGCCTCAGCGCGATTTCCTCGAGGTGTTTGCCTCTGCCGACCCGGCGAAGGGCGAGCGGGTTTGGTCAAAATGCCGGACCTGCCACAAGCTGGAAGATGGCGCGAATGGCACCGGCCCGCATCTTTATTCGGTCGTTGACCGCAGCATCGGGGCCGTGGACGGCTATGGTTATTCCGAGGTGCTGGCCAGCAGTGACGAGGCCTGGACCGCCGAGAACCTGGATGGCTTCCTTGAGAACCCAAGAGGCTGGGCACCCGGCACGAAAATGAGCTTCAACGGGCTCGATGATGTCGAGGACCGGGCCAATCTGATTGCCTATCTGGCCACATTCGGCGGCTGACCCGTTTGCACATTTTGCTGCCCAAAGGCCGCCCCGTCAGGGCGGCCTTTTGTTTTGGCCGAGCGGAGAGGGTTCACAAATTTCCTCACGTTCACGCAATCGACGCTTGATTGTTGTGCCAATAGGACATTTTCTCAGGTACAGCTTTACCAAGTCCAGAGCCTCGTAGGAGCCCGCCATGCTGAAACCCGCCAAAGCCCGCGCCATTGCCGCACGCTACGAGGAAGGCGCCCGGCGCGCGATGTGGTGGACCGGGATCGCTTTGTCAGGCGTGATCGCGCTGGGTGCCGCGCAGGCCTTGGCGCAGGATGTCACCATCAGCCACGCCTATTCCAACTTTGGCGATGTGAAATACCCGGCGGATTTCGAGCGCCTGGACTACGTGAACCCCGACGCGCCCAAGGGTGGGGAGATTTCGACCTGGGCGCTTGGGACATTTGACAGTTTCAACCAATATGCCCGCGACGGGAACCCGGCGGCCCTGAACACAATCGGCTCAGAGGCGCTGCTGACCAGCACCTCGGACGACCCTTACGGCGTGTACTGCTTCCTGTGCACCACGATGGAATATCCCGAGGACCTGTCCTTCGTGACCTTCAACCTGCGCGAGGACGTGACCTTTTCCAACGGCACGCCGATGACGGCGGATGATGTGGCGTTCAGCTTCAACCTGTTCCTCGAGCAGGGCATCGTCGAATATCGCCGCATTGTGGAAGGGTTTATCGACCGGGTTGAGGTCGAAAACCCCTACCGCATCACCTTCTTCTTCCAGCCCGAGGCCTCGTTCCGTGACCGGGTGGGCTTTGCGGGCGGCACGCCGGTTTTCTCGAAAGCCTGGTTTGAGGAAACGGGTACCCGGCTGGACGAGGCTACCAAATCGCCCTTCATGAGCACCGGGGCCTATGTGCTGGACAGTTTTGAGCCGAACCGGCAGGTGATCTATCGCCGTTCCGCCAACTATTGGGGGGATGACATCCCGTTCAATGTGGGCCGCAACAATTTCGACACCATCCGCACGGAGTATTTTGCAGATCGGACCGCCGCCTTTGAGGCCTTCAAGACCGGGGCCTATCTGTTCCGGGCCGAGACCGACCCCAAGGAATGGGCGACAGGATATAGCTTTGCAAATGTCGATGACGGCAGCGTGGTGCTGGATACGCCATCTGATCGCACGGTGGGCAGCGCGCTGTCCTTCGTGTTCAATCTTGACCGCCCGACCTGGCAGGATCCGACAGTACGCGAGGCCGTCGGCCTGATGTTCAACTTTGAATGGACCAACAAGACGCTGTTTTACGACCTGCAACAGCGCGTCGACAGCTTCTGGCCCAATACCGAGCTTGCAGCGACCGGCACGCCGTCAGACGGGGAACTTGCGATTTTGCAGCCGCTCGTGGCCGATGGGCTTCTGCCCGAGAGCATTCTGACCGATGAGATGACAGCTTCGGTCGTCAATGACCCAGAGCGCGCCGCCCCGTCGCGCCGTGTGCTGCGTCAGGCTTCCGCCCTGCTGGACGAGGCGGGTTGGGTCTTTGGCAGCGGGGAGTTTCGCGAGAAAGACGGCGAGACGCTGAAGCTGAATATCATCCAGTTCAACCCGCTCTATGATCGCATCGTCACGCCCTATATCGAGAATCTCAAGCGGCTGGGCGTCGATGCCAATCTCGAACGGATCGACCGCGCCAACTATATCGAGCGCCGCCGCTCCGGCAATTTCGACATGACCAATCATGGCTTCCAGATGCCGTTCGAGCCCTCCATTGGATTGCAGCAATGGTTTGCCTCGAAAACGGCCGATAACAGCTCTCGCAACCTGATGCGGCTGCGTAATGAGGCGGTGGACAAGATCATCCCCTATGTGATCGAGGCGCAAACGCTGGAGGATATGAAGACGGCGGTTCACGCGCTGGATCGGACGCTCATGTCGCTGCGCTTCGCCATTCCGCAATGGTACAAGAAAGAGCATTGGCTGGCTTATTACGACGTCTATGGCCGCCCTGACGAATTGCCGCCGCTGGCCGTGGGTATCTACGATTTCTGGTGGTACGAGGAAGACAAGGCGCAGGCTCTGCGCGATAAGGGCGTCTTACGCTAAGCTGGGAGCGGACCTTTGGGCGCCTACATCCTCCGCCGGCTGCTGCTGGTCATCCCCACCCTGATCGGGATCATGGTGGTGAATTTCACCCTGACCCAATTTGTGCCGGGCGGCCCGGTCGAGCAAATCCTCGCCAATATCGAGGATGGCGGCCAGAACGACGCTTTTGTAGGCATCAACGGCGGGACGGAGCAGGCCGACCTGCAGACCGAATCCGTGGGCTCCCGCTACGAGGGCGCGCAGGGCCTGCCGCAGGATTTCATCGAAGAGCTGGAACGTGAGTTTGGCTTTGACAAGCCGCCGCTGCAGCGGTTCTTCACCATGATGTGGAACTACCTGCGCTTCGATTTCGGGGAGAGCTATTTCCGCTCCGAAGGGGTGCTGTCGCTTGTCGCCGAAAAGCTGCCCGTGTCGGTCACGCTGGGGCTGTGGTCGACGCTCATCACCTATCTGGTCTCGATCCCGCTGGGCATCCGCAAGGCGATCCGCGACGGGTCGCGCTTTGACACATGGACGTCGGGGCTGATCATTGTGGCCTATGCCATCCCCGGCTTTCTATTCGCGATCTTGCTGCTGGTGCTCTTTGCGGGCGGGTCGTTTTACCAAATCTTCCCGCTCCGGGGGCTGACCTCGGACAATTGGGAGCAGTTGAGCCTCATCGGCAAAGTGCTCGACTACCTGTGGCACATCATCCTGCCGGTGACGGCGGTGACGATCTCGGGCTTTGCCACGATGACGCTTCTGACGAAGAACAGCTTTCTGGACGAGATATCGAAGCAATATGTCATCACCGCCAAGGCCAAGGGGCTGTCGGAAAGCGGCGTCCTTTATGGCCATGTGTTCCGCAACGCGATGCTGATCATCATCTCGGGCTTTCCGGCGGTGTTTCTGGGCGTCTTCATATCCGGCTCGCTGATCATCGAGACGGTGTTCTCCCTCGACGGGCTGGGGCGCTTGACCTTTGAGGCGGCGGTGGCGCGGGACTACCCGATTGTCTTCGGCACGCTCTATTTCTTCGGGCTCATCGGGTTGCTGGTCGGCATCATTTCGGACCTGATGTATGTCTTTGTTGACCCCCGCATCGATTTCGAGAGTCGCGAAACATGATCCGCCTCTCCCCGCTGAACCAGCGCCGCTGGGCGAACTTCAAGCGCAACAAGCGCGCTTTCTGGTCGCTGATCATCTTCTCGATCCTGTTCATCCTGTCACTCTTTGCCGAGCTGATCGCGAATGAGAAGCCGATCCTGGTGAAGTATCAGGGCGAATATTACACCCCGTTCAACACCTTCTACCCAGAGACCACCTTTGGTGGCGACTTCCGGGCCGAGGCCGTCTACCGCGATATCGAGGTGCAATGCCTGATCGTCTCTGGCGGTGTCGAAGATTGCTTCGACGCGCCGGAAGAGATCATCGAGGATGCCGCCGATGGCGTCGTTTTGGGCGAGGATATCCAGCAAGGCTGGCTGCTCTGGCCGGTGATCCCCTACAAATTCAACACGATTGTCGACAAGCCCGGCACGGCGCCCGGCCCGCCGGATGCGATGAACCTGCTTGGCACAGATAACGCCTCGCGCGATGTGCTGGCGCGGGTCATCTACGGGTTCCGCCTGTCGATCCTGTTCACGCTGATGGTCACGGTTGCCTCCTCCGTCATCGGGGTGATCGCGGGGGCGGTGCAGGGCTTCTATGGCGGTCGGCTCGACCTGATTTTCCAGCGTATTCTGGAAATCTGGGCCTCCACGCCCAGCCTCTATGTGATCATCATCATGTTCGCCATTCTGGGGCGAAGTTTCTGGCTGCTGGTCTTTCTGTCGATCCTGTTCGGCTGGCCCGCCTTGGTGGGGGTGGTGCGGGCCGAATTCCTGCGTGCGCGCAACTTTGAATATGTTCGTGCGGCCCGCGCCCTCGGGGTATCGAACGCGACCATCATGTTCCGCCACATGCTGCCCAATGCCATGGTGGCCACGCTGACCATTCTGCCGTTCATCGTCACCGGCACCATCGGGGCCTTAGCGACGCTCGATTTCCTGGGCTTTGGCCTGCCCTCCTCCGCCCCGTCCCTGGGGGAGCTGACCTTGCAGGCCAAGCAAAACCTGCAAGCGCCTTGGCTGGCCTTCACCGCATTCTTCACCTTCGCCATCATGCTGTCCTTGCTGGTCTTCATCTTTGAAGGCGTGCGCGACGCGTTCGACCCCAGAAAGACCTTCCAATGACCAGGCTCCTCGATGTGCAGGACCTCAGGGTCAGCTTCAGCCAGGATGGCAAGCTGACCGATGCCGTGAAGGGTGTCAGCTTTTATGTCGACAAGGGCGAGACCGTCGCTTTGGTTGGTGAGAGCGGCTCGGGCAAATCCGTCTCTGCGCTGTCCACGGTGCGGCTGCTTGCCAATTCCGCCCGTGTGTCGGGGCAGATCAGCTACGAGGGGCGGGACCTGTCCAACGCCTCCGAGCGGGAACTGATGGATGTGCGCGGCAACGATATCAGCTTCATTTTCCAAGAACCGATGACCTCGCTCAACCCGCTTCATACGCTGGAAAAGCAGATCACCGAAAGCCTGTCGCTGCATCAGGATCTCAGCGGTGAGCCCGCCCGCAAACGCGTCATCGAACTGCTGGAAAAAGTCGGCATTCCACAAGCCGCCGAGCGCCTGTCCTCTTACCCGCATCAGCTGTCCGGCGGGCAACGGCAGCGGGTCATGATCGCCATGGCGCTGGCCAACGGGCCCGAGTTGCTGATTGCTGATGAGCCCACCACGGCGCTTGATGTCACCATTCAGGCGCAGATCCTCGACCTTCTGGCAGAGCTCAAATCCACCGAAGATATGGGGATGTTGTTTATCACCCATGACCTGGGCGTTGTGCGCAAGATCGCGGATCGGGTCTATGTGATGCAGCATGGCGCAATCGTCGAGCACGGACCGACGGAGAAGATTTTCACAACGCCTGAACATCCCTACACCCAAATGCTGCTGGCCGCCGCGGCCACCGGCGAGCCCGCGCCAGTGCCCACCGATGCGGCCGAGATGGTGCGCACCGAAGACCTGCGCATCTGGTTTCCCATCCAGCGCGGCCTGCTGAAACGCACGGTGGGGCATGTGAAAGCCGTGAACTCTGCCAGCATTTCGGTCCGCTCGGGCGAGACATTGGGCATCGTCGGTGAAAGCGGGTCTGGCAAGACGACGCTTGCTTTGGCGGTGATGCGGCTGATCTCTTCCGAAGGGCCGATCATCTTTCAGGGCAGCGATGTGCAGGGGTTGAAATCCCGCGAGCTGCGCCCGCTGCGCGCCGATATGCAGATCGTGTTCCAGGACCCTTACGGCTCCCTCAGTCCGCGTATGACGGTGGAACAAATCATCGCTGAGGGGCTGTCGATCCACGGCACGGAGCCCGGCCGCAACGCGCGCGACATGGTCGCCGAGATCATGCAGGAGGTCGGCCTCGAACCCGATATGATGCACCGCTACCCGCATGAATTTTCCGGCGGCCAAAGGCAGCGCATCGCCATCGCGCGCGCCATGATCCTGCGCCCCAAACTGGTGGTGCTGGACGAGCCGACCAGCGCGTTGGACATGACCGTGCAGGTCCAGATCGTCGAGCTGCTGCGCGAGCTGCAGCGCAAATATCAGCTGGCCTATCTGTTCATCAGCCATGATCTGAAGGTCGTCCGTGCGCTCAGCCATAAGGTGATGGTGATGAAGCAGGGCGATGTGGTCGAGGCCGGCACGGCGGAACAGATCTTCACCGCGCCGCAGACCGATTATGCGCGTGATCTGCTGGCGGCAGCGCTGGATGTGACGGGGGGCTAAGCCCGCGCATAAGGTTGCGTCAGGGTCGCGACATGCGGATAGTCAGACGCGCAGCGCATCAAAGAACGGGCCACACGCCATGCAAAAGCTAAAGACAACGGCCGCCCAGATGGTCGCCGCCGCGCGCGCCCGGATCGAAGAGGTCGAGACCCCCGATCTGATCGCCATGCTTGATGATCCCGATCTCGTCATCGTCGATATCCGCGACATTCGGGAACGACAGCGCAGCGGCGCTATCCCCGGCTCCGTCCATGCGCCGCGCGGTATGATCGAATTCTGGGTCGATCCCGAAAGCCCCTATCACAAGGACGTCTTCGCGCAGCAGGGCAAAAGATACGTCTTCCACTGCGCCTCTGGTTGGCGTTCGGCACTCACCGTCGCCACGCTCCAGGATATGGGGTTCGAGGCCGCGCATCTCAAAGAGGGCTTTTCCACCTGGGAAGAGCAGGGTGGGCCCGTGGAAGCCGTCGAAAAGAAGTAGAGCCCCTAAGCTATGCTTACCCCGCCGGGCCGCGCGTCTGGCAGGTGACACCGCGCGCGCTCAGCCGGGCGCAGGCAAGCTGGGCGCGGTCCTCGGTCAGGCCGACAAAGTTCGCCTCCCACCCTTTGGGCTTGTTGGCCACCTTGCGCAATGCGTCATCGAGCGTTTCGATCTCTTGCAAGGCGGTCTGCAGCAGCACGCGTTCGGCGTCGTGCCGCGTCACATGGTAGCCCAATGTGATGCTCCAATGTCGGCCACCTGAGGTCGAGGCGCGCGTGATGATGCGCGGTTTGGCTTCTTTTGGCGGCGGCGGCGGCGCCAGGGCAAGCTGGCCCAGATTTGTGGGCCGTTTGAGCGGCGTGACCAAGGGCGTCTCTTGCCGGGAGACCTGCACCTCGTCACGCGCAGTCTGCACATTCTTGGTGACGTCATCGACCAACGCCAGCAGCATTTCGGGCGATGGGGCGCGGTCAGGCCTGCCCAGCGGCCGTGGGCTGGTTGGCACGGCGGTGATCGTGGGCTTCACCTTGATCACTTTCGGCGTCACCTGCGCCTCCGCATAGCTTGGCCGCTTCGGCTTGCGCAGCGCCACGCCGGAGGGCGCACGCCGGAACCCCATATCAAGCAGCTCAGCCACCCGGGCATTGCGCGCTGCGGTCGAGCTGCCGCCGAACATGGTGGCGATGATCCGCTCCGACCCGCGCTCGGCCGAGGCCACAAGGTTGAAACCCGCTGCGCGGGTATAGCCCGTCTTGATCCCATCGGCGCCCTTGTAGTTGCGCAGGAAGCGGCGATTGGTGTTGTTGACCTGCTTGACGCCGGCATGGGTCGTTTGGCGGGAGAACAGATTGTAATATTGCGGGTAATCATACAGCAGATGCCGCCCCAGGATCGTCATGTCGCGGGCGGTGGACAGATGCCCTTTCTCGGTCAGGCCATGGGCGTTCTTGAAGGTCGTCTTCGTCATGCCCATTGCTTTGCCGGTGCGGGTCATGCGCCGGGCGAACGCCGCTTCCGAGCCGGAGACAGCCTCCCCGATGGCGGTCGCGGCATCATTGGCGGATTTCACGGCGGCGGCGCGGATCAGGTAGCGCAGCTCGATCCGGGAGCCGGCCTTGAGCCCCAGCTTGGAAGGTTCCTCTGCCGCGGCCTTGCGCGAGATCGTGACCTTGGTGTCCAGCGAAAGTTCCCCGCGCCGCACGGCCTCAAACGCTACATAGAGCGTCATCATTTTGGTCAGCGATGCCGGATGCAATCTGGTGTCGGCGTTGCGGGCATGCAGCACCTTGCCGCTGCGCGCATCCATCACCAAGGCTGCATAGGGCGCAGCCATCCCGGGTTGCGCCAGACACGCAAACGCCAAAAGACACAGGCCCAAGCGGACCGATTCCAAAAGCCGTAGATACACTCGACTGCCCGTTTCTGCCTCGGAGCGCGTCGTTGCACGCCCCTTGTTGTTATATGTCGCTTTGCGACGATTGCAGCGACCGTAGCACAGCGGGGCAGATGCGAAAACAAATTAGTTTGGGGGTGTATTAGCAGCTTGTTAACCGAGATCTGCACATCTGGTTGCCCCGGCCCGCGCAGCTACAATATATGCCCCGCGGGAAACAAAACCCGGGATCTTGTCGCAAATAAAATCGGGAGTGTTGCATCCTGCCCGCAGGCGTCAGCTTTGGGGCGGGTGGGCCAACGCGCATTGGCGCACCGCAAGCTCTGCCTCGCGCGCCAGCTCTGCTTCCTTGCGCTTGAGGGAGCGCAGCTTGCGCCGTTCCGCGTCCAGATCGACGGCCACGGGTTCACGCGTGGTGACGGGCTCAACCCGGTTGCAGAACTGGAATCGCCCGCCATGACGCCCGCCATGACGTCCGGCGCCAATGCAGAAATCAGTATAAAGCACAGCGCGCGTCTGCGACTGGATGGCGTAGCCGCGTGCAAGCGTCGCTTCGGTGTCCGAGATCAAATCGCGCACAATATTGAGATCCCGCGTGGCCTGCTGCACACAGACATCGCGCGGCGCCGCGCAGGCGGCGAGGGCGGTCAGACAGGCAAAAAGGATGACGGTGCGCATCGTGGCATCATATCCCATATCCGGGGTGAAGAAAGGGTTTCCGGCGAAGGGCGCTTGGTCAGCTTTTGTCGCTCAGCAGATCTTCCTCGGTCGCGGCAAGTTCCGCTTTTGCTGCGACCACCTCGACCTCGTCCTGCTCGTTGGACAGGTTGTCTTCCTGTGCGGTGATGTCGGGCTCGGCGGCGGCCTCTTCCGCCGTCTCGCGCAGGTCGCGGTCAGCGATGGCCTTGGCCGTGCGCTCTGCCGCGCCGCCCAGCTGCACAATCGGCACGCCTTGTGGGAAGATCACCTCTCGCGCGTCGTCGGGCATCGAGATGCCTTCCTCCGTCAGCACCCGCTTGATCTGTCTCAGGATCGCGGATTTCACTTTCAGGACCGAATAATTGCGCGCATCGATCCAGAAATAGGCCCTGATATTGACGGTCGAGGCCCCCAGCGCGTCGACCAGCACCATGGGCTGCGGCTCCGCCGTGATGGCCTCATGCGCCTCCAGCATCTGCATGATGATCTCTTGCGCGCGGGCGATGGAGGCGTCGTAGCCCACGCCCACGTCAATCGTCTCGCGCCGTATCGGGGAGGCGGAATAGTTGATGATGGTGCTTTTGAAGATCGTCGCATTGGGGATCTGGATATGGTTGCCCTCGGGCGACAGCAGCACGGTGGAGCGTGTGTTCATCGACTGCACTGAGCCTTGCTGCCCTGTCACGTCGATGAAATCGCCCGCGCGGAAGGGGCGGCGGATCGACAAAAGCAGCGAGGCCAGGAAGTTCTCCGCAATGTCGCGGAAGGCGAAGCCCACCACGATCCCCAACACCCCGGCCCCGCCCAGAAGGGAGAAGGCCAGCCGCGTCAGCCCGGCCACCTGCAGCACCACATAAAGCCCGATCAGGAAAATCGGCAGCGCCAGGATGCGGGAGACGATATCGCGCAGCAGCGGCGAGTCCATGCCCCCCAACAGCCACCGGCGCAGCATCTTGGCCACCCAGGCCGACAGCACCCAGGCCAGCGGCAGGATTACGATCGCCAGAATGAACAGCGGCAGCGAGGTCATGGCGCGGATCGCCACTGACCTGATTTCTTTCAGCGCCGGTGCGAAGGACCAGTTGGCCTCTTGGATGACGGTGATGCGGTTGACGACAGCAACCGCGCCCTCGGTATTGGCCGCGAGGTTGCGGGCCCAGACCTTGTGCTCGTCACTGCCGGTCTGCCCGTCCAGAAAGATGATCCCGTCGGTTGCCTCGACCTGCAGCTGCCCGAACCACCCGGTCGCGCGCAGAATTTCTAGGATGCGCCCCTCGATCTGCTCGTCGGCTGCCACCGGATCGACGGCGACGGATTGGGTCGGTGCCGTTACCTCTGCCTCTGCGGTTGCATCCGGCAGCTCCTGCGCGCGCAGCGCGGATGACACCGGCACCGACAGGATGAGAGCAAGGCAGAAGGGGCGTAAGCAGCGCATCAACATGGGCCTATATGATAGCCCTTGGGCCAAACGCACCAGAGGAAATTACGCAGGCGGGATGACCTTGCCGGGGTTCATGATCCCCTGCGGGTCCAGCGCCGCCTTGATCGCGCGCATGACATCCAAAGCGGCGGCGTCCTTGTTGCGGACCATCGAGGGCAGCTTGGTGATCCCGATCCCATGCTCCGCCGAGAAGCTGCCGCCCAGCTCTGCCACGACCTCTTCGACCGCGCGTCGGATGGCGTCGTTCTGCGCCGCGCTCGTGTCCTTGGGGTAGACGGTGTAATGCAGGTTGCCGTCGCCCAGATGGGCGATCGCCAGCTCCTCCGCCTCGGGCTCCAGCGCCTTGATCCGCTGGGAGATGCGCGTCAGGAACACATCCACCTTGTCAAGCGGGACCGAGACATCGCTATCCACCAGCGTGGGGGTGGTCAGCGTGATCTCGGCGGCCTGCTCGCGCCTGGCCCACATCTCCTGCCGCTGGCTCCCCGATGTGGCGACCACGGCGTCAAGCACCTGGCCCGTCTCGATCATCCCGCCCAGCACCTCTTCGAGGTAGCTGGTGATCGGGGTGGTGCCGTCTGGCTGCACCTGCGCATCGCGCGGCGCGGTCGCGCCGACCTCGACCAGAATATTGACGTCATAGCTGTTTTCAAATGGCGCGCGGGCGCCTTTCATATGGGCCATATGGCGGTCGATATAGGCGCGCGGCATGTATTCGAACGCCTCCACCGCGCCGCCCGTGGCCTCTTGCAGCGTGTTCAGCAGCGATAATGCGTCCGGCAGGCCGGGCAGGGCCACCATCGCGGTCGCATAGGCGCGCGGTTTGGGGCTCAGCTTGACCACGGCGGCGGTGATCAGCCCCAGGGTCCCCTCCGCCCCGATCATCAGGTTTTTCAGGTCCAGCCCGGTATTGTCCTTATGCAGCGCGCTCATCAGGTCCATGATGCGCCCGTCAGGCAGCACGACCTCCAGCCCCAGGCACAACCCCCGGGTGGAGCCGTAGCGCACCACGTTGGACCCGCCCGCATTGGTCGACAGCGCCCCCCCGATCATGGCCGAGCCGCGCGCCCCGAAGGTCAGCGGGAAGACCAGATCATGCGCCTCCACGGCCTCATGCAGCTTCGACAGGATGACGCCCGCCTCGGCCACGGCAATGCGCGCCTCGGGGCGGATTTCGCGGATGGCGTTCATCCGCGCGAGGGAGACCATCACCGCGCCGTCCGCATGCGCCCCGCCCGACAGCCCGGTATTGCCCGAGACCGGCACAATCGCCACGCCTGCCGCCGCGCAGGCTTTGACCACGCCGCTGACCTCGCCCGTATTGGCCGGGCGTGTCACTGCCAGCGGGGTAGAGATATACTTGCCCGTCCAGTCGCGGCCAAAGGGCGCCGCCTCCTTGCCGGTCAGCACATGGGCGGTGCCGACAATCTCTTTGAGCTGGTCCAGCAGGTCCATGCCATCCTCCATCCGTTGCGGGTGGAGACTGGCCGCAGCGCTGCCGAAAACGCAAGGGCATATGGCACGATTCCCGCTTGACCCCGCGGGCCGCTTTTCATATCCCCCGCCCATTGGCGTTATAGCTCAGTTGGTTAGAGCGAACGACTCATAATCGTTAGGTCGGTGGTTCAAGTCCACCTAACGCCACCAGAAAACCCGTGTGCCCCAGGGCGCGCGGGTTTTTTGTCTCAAGGGTAGTTTTCAGCCGTGCCGCGCCCGCCAGTAGACGCCCGCGGGCGCGATGGTCTGACCCTCGAAATTTGCCGGCTTCAACCCGTAATTGAACGCGAAGAGGTGGCTTTCGGTGCGCCTGAGCCGCAGCCCGTCGCTGACAGGATGGGTGGGCAGGTCTGCCGCGTCGCACAGCCCCGTCAGAACCCGGCTCAGCGCCGCTTCGTCCAGCCAGCCCGCCAGATAACGCACCGGGCCGTCACCGATCAGCACAGGGTCGCCCGCCTTTGTGCGTTCGGCCACGGGGGCAGCGGTGTCAACATGATCCAGCCAATGCCGGATCGCGCCGCCGCCCTCCAGCGGGCGGTCCATATCAGCGCGGAAGGTTTCCGAGCGGGTGATCGTGGCCTCCAGCCCCGGCAGGTTCGGGGGCAGCGGGTCGGGGATGGTCAGCTCAGCGGTTTTTGCGTTGCTGCGGGGGCCGATCACCGCGACGCCCCTAAAGGCGGCCAATGCGGTTTCCAGCGCCTCAGACAGGCGCATGACCCCCGGCGCGAGAACCAGCTTGTAGCCCGTCAAATCGCCCGCGTCGGGCGGCAGGATATCGACATCCAGCCCCAGTTTGCGGAGCCCGCGATAGGTCTCAAAGACCAGTCGGAAATAGTCAAACCCCACACCCTGCCGCTGCACATCCCAGGCCCAGGCCGAGGCGTAGTCAAAGACCAGCCCAACCTGCGAGGGCGCGGTCTCGACCTCTGGCATCTGCGCCAGCTCGGCTGCGACCTGCGCGGCCTCGTCCAAAGCGGGCGCGCCGACACTGTCGGGCCGCAAGAGCCCTGCATGCATCTGTTCCTGCGCATACGGGGCCTGACGCCAGCGAAAGTAGCACACGGCCTCCGCCCCATGGGCAAAGGCCTCCCAGGCCCAAAGGCGGGCCATGCCGGGCAGGGGCGCGGGGTTGACGGGTGCCCAGTTCACCGGGCCGGGTTGCTGTTCCATAATCCACCAGCGGCCTCGCCCCACGGCGCGGTAAAGGTCATGGTGGAAGGCCTGAAAATCCGGGTCGCCCTGCTGCGCATAGGCGCGCTTATGGGCGTCGCTATCCTCCATCCGGTCCTCAAGAAAGCCCAGCGGGTAGCTGTCCCAGGACGCGATATCGAGGTCATTGCCGACGTCGAAATGATCAAACTCCAGCACCCGGCCCATGTAATTGTGGATAAGCGGCGCGCCCGTGTGGCGGCGGATGATCTCTGCCTGCTCCCGGTTGAAGGCCACCACCTGATCCGAGCTGAACCGCCGGAAGGCGAGGTCATGGGATGGGTTCGGCTCGGTCACGGTCAGGTTTGGCAGGCCGATCTGGTCGAAGCTGTCATACTCCATCGACCAGAAGATATTGCCCCAGGCCCGGTTCAGCGCGTCAGTGCTTTGGTATCTCTGCGCCAGCCAGTCCTGAAAGGCCGCCCGCGCGGCGTCGGAATAGCTGATCGTGGTGTCGTGGCAGCCATATTCATTATCCGTCTGCCAGGCCTGCACATGCGGGTTGGCGCCGTAACGCTTGGCCAGGATCTCGGTGATGCGGCGGCTCTCAGTGCGGTAGCCCTCATGGCTGAAACAGTAATGCCTGCGCGACCCGAACCCGCGCACGCGCCCGTCCCTGTCGCGGGCAAACATATCGGGGTGCCTGTCCGCCATCCAACGCGGTGGGGTGGCGGTGGGCGTGCCAAGGATGACGCGCAGCCCCGCCTTGCCCAGCACATCAATGGCCCGGTCCAGCCAGCCCAGCTGCAAATCACCGGGGGCGGGCTCCAGCCGCGACCAGGCGAACTCCCCTATCCTCACCCAACTGAGGCCAGCCTCGACCATGCGGGCGGCGTCTTGCGGCCAGATCTCTTCCGGCCAATGTTCGGGGTAGTAGCAGACGCCAAGCGCGCGTTTCATAGGATCACCTGATATTCGGGCAGGCCCTTGAGGGTGGTCTGGGTGGCGAAGGTCTGGCCTGCATGGACGTCCTGCGCCAGCTGCGCCGCGCTCAACCCCTGCTGTGCCGAGGTCGCAAAAAGGGTCGTCAGGTCCGGCCCGCCCATCGCCGGGCAGGTGACATGCGGGGTCGGCAGGGCGAAGGCCTCCAGATAGGTCCCATCCGCGCCGTAGCGCGCGACCCGGGCCGCGCCCCATTGCGCGTTGAGGTAGCTGCCATCGGCCAGCACAATTGCGCCGTCGGGGTTCAGCCCCTCTTGCCCGAGATCGAGATAGGTTTCAGGCGCGCCCGCAGGCCAGCCCTCTGGGTCAAGCGTCACCCGGAAGACCGTCCCAAGCGCGGTATCGGCCCAATAGGCGCAGCTGCGATCCGGCGCGAAGGCGATCGCGTTGGAGATCGTCACCGGGGCGAAAAGCTGGCGCAGCGTGCCCTTGTAGTAGCGGTAGATCGCGCCCGCATCCGGCTCTGCCGCCTTGCCCATGGTGCCGATCCAGAACCCGCCCCAAGGGTCGGCCCGCCCGTCATTGCTGCGGGTGATCTGATTGTCCGCCTCAAGCGCGCATATATGCGCCTGCGCGCCCGTCTCAATATCGAACCGGAACAGCGCCACCTCGCTGGCGATCAGCAAAGCGTCCCGCGACACCCAGCCTGCGGCAGATACATGGTGCTCGAAACGCCAGCTGCGCCCGTCATCGCAATGCAGCTGCTTGCCCAGAATGTCGAACCAGAAAAGCTGCCCGCGCTCCGGGTGCCAGAGCGGCCCCTCTCCCAGCTGGCAGCGGTGCGGGGCGTGAACACGCGCCCTCATCCAAAGGCCGCGTCATAGGCCGAGACCATGTGGCGCGCGATGGGCGCGATTTCGGCGGCGGTGCGGCCGGGTTTGTAAAGGGCGGAGCCGATGCCGAACCCGTCAGCGCCCGCCGCCTTCCAGTCGGCAAACCCGTCCGGGTCGACGCCGCCCACCATGTAAACCTGCGTTTCGGGCGGCAGCACGGCGCGCACGGCCTGCAGCCCCGCGATGCCCATCGCAAAGCCCGGGAACACTTTCAGCCCGGTGGCCCCGGCCTTCAGCGCCGCAAAGCATTCAGACGGGGTTAGCACCCCCGGCCAGCTTTCAAGGCCCGCCGCGATGGTGGCCGCGATCACCTGTGCATCGGTGTTGGGCGACACGATCAGCCGCCCGCCCACGCCCGCCACATCAGCCACGTTTTGCGGCGTCAGGACCGTGCCCGCGCCGATCAGCGCGTCCTCCCCGAACCGCGCGACCATGGCGGCGATGCTGTCAATGGGCTGCGGAGAGTTCAGCGGCACCTCGATCTTGGTCACGCCCGCATCGATCAGCGCTTCGCAGACGGGCAGCGCCTCATCCGGGGTGATGCCACGCAAAATGGCGATCAGGTTGCGGCTCATGCGATCAGCTCCTTATAGGCGGCGGTCAGGCCCTTCAGGGTCATGTCATCGCCGGTATGCTCCGTGGCCTCCAGCCCATGCGCGCAAAGGGCTGCGGCGTAAATCTGGGTGAGGCGCGGCGCGCCGACAAGGGCAATCTGCTGGCCCAGCCAATAGGGCCGGGTCGCGGCCAGCTCCGCCCCGATCAGGGCGCCCGACAGCGCCGCCTTGGAGATCGGGTTCGCCGTCCCCTCCAGCAGATGCGAGGCGCGTATCTGAAACAGGCGCGCGGCAAGGCGTTCGGGCCGGGTCATGGTGTCCGCGACGGCATCCAGAAAGGCGGCTTCGTCCCAGGCGTCGCCGCTGACGGAATGGCGCAGCACCGAATGCGCGGCCAGCAGCGCAAACAGCTCCCCGGTCATGATCGTCTGGAACGACACGATCTCCCGGGCGGAGATATGCACCCATTTCGTATGGGTGCCAGGCAGGCACAGCACCCCGTCAAAATCGGGATGGTCCGCAAGGAAGCCCGCGATCTGGGTCTCCTCTCCGCGCATGACATCGGGGGATTTGGTCTGCTTGATGCCCGGAAGGATATGCAAGGTGATGCGCGCATCCTGCGTCGGGCAGGGGAACAGCGCGCCATGCGGGGTGGTCGGCGCGGTGCGGTAGGGGGCCTCCATCCAGCCTTGGCGCGACCCAACCATGCCGCAGGCCAGAACGGGCAGCGGGTCGCGGCCCAGCCAGGGGTCGATCAAGGACAAAAGCGTGGGCTCGAAGGCCTCCGGTGACAGGCCCGCCATGCCCTTGTCGCTGGTGATCATGTCGCGGGCGGTGCCCCCGGCCTCCATGGCCCAGGCGCGCAGATTGGAGGTCCCCCAATCAACGGCAATCCAGTCAGCATATGCGGCCTGCCCTGACATCAGCCGGTAACCACCACGCCGCCGTCAATCACCAGCGCTTGGCCCGTCATCATCTTCGAGGTTTTCGAGGCTAGAAACAGCACCCCGTTGATCATGTCGTCGGGGTCTAGCGTGTCCTTCAGGCATTGCCGGTCGACATGGGCGGCCAGGCCTTCCTCGGTCACCCAGAGGTCCTTTTGCTTCTGGGTCAGCACCCAGCCGGGGGCCAGGGCGTTGACGCGGATCTTGTCGGGTCCGAACTCCCGTGCCAGCGAGCGGGTCATGCCGTTGATGCCCGAATTGGCGGCGGTGTAGATCGGGTAGCCCGCATTGCCCATCATGTAGCTGATCGACGAGAAGTTGATGATCGAGCCGAACCCCGCCGCCCGCATCTGCGGCAAAACGGCCTGGCAGGCGAAGAAATAGGCTTTGAGGTTCACCGCCATCATCCAGTCCCAGAAGTCATTATCGACCTCTTCGGTGGCGTGGCGTTTGTCATTGGCGGCGTTGTTGACCAACGCGGTCACGGGGCCATGCGCCTCGCCGGCCGCGTCAATTGCGCTGCGCAGCGTCTCGGTATGGGTGATGTCGCCCTGAATGAACATTGGCGCGGTGCCGTGCTTCTTTTGCATGTCCGCCACGAATTCCGAGGCGTCCGAGCGGCCGATAAAGGCCACCTTGGCGCCCTGCGCGAGGAAGCCGTCGGTCAGCGAGGCCCCAATGCCAGAGCCGCCGCCGGTGACAAACACAGAGGCATCTTTGAGGTCGTGGAATGTCGCAATCTTCGTCATGGTCCCCTCTTTCTTTCTGGGCGGGTGGTGGGTGTGCAGGATATTGAGCGTCAGAGCCGCGCGCCTTCAAGCACCCACATGGTTTCCGGGAAGGACCAGGGCAGCGTCACCCCGTTGGTCATAAGCCAGGTGCCCGAGACCTCAATCGGCTTTTCTTTCAGGATCGGGTGTCCGCGCGACAGGGCGGGCGGGGCCATGTTGTTGCGGTTGACCAGGTTGACCCGGTAGCGCGCCTGCGGGTCCAGCCGCGTCAAACGCAAGGGCCGTGGCGAAATCTGGCTTGAGGTCTGGGCCTTGCCCGCAAAGACCACAAAGCGCGACCCGTCGCGCGCGGCCTGCTGTTCGGCAATCACCGCCGGGTCGGCACTGTCGAGCCGCAGGATATCCGCCCCCGTCATCCAGTCGCGGTTGTATTTCCACCAGCTTGTCACTTCCCTCAGCACCGCCTCCTCACGGGCGTCCAGCTCACGCGGATCCATCTCGAACCCCATATGACGCTGCGCGGCGACCCAGGCCCGGAACGAAATGTCGAGCACACGTCCCGAGGTGTGGCAATGGCGCGGCCCCACATGTGACCCGGTCACGCTCAGCGGCAAGAACAGCGCCGCGTTATGTTGCATCTTCAGCCGCTCCAACGCGTCGTTGCTGTCGGACAGCCACACCCGCTGCGTGCGTTTGAGGATGCCGAAATCAATCCGCCCGCCGCCGCTGGCGCAGCTTTCGATCTCGACCCCGGGGAAGTCTGCGCGCAACCGGTCCAACAGCGCGTAGGAGCCGCGCGTTTGATCCGCGTCCGGGGCGGGCAGCACCCGGTTGTGATCCCATTTGACATAGTCAATCGGGTATTCGCTGAGGATCGCGGCCATACGCCCGTAGATAAAGTCGCGCACCTCGGGCAGCGCCATGTTCAACGCCTTTTGCTGGCGGCCCAGCACCTGATCTTCCGAGCCCAGCGCCCAATGCGGGTTGGCCCGGTGCAGGTCGCTGTCTTCGTTGATCATCTCGGGCTCGAACCAGATGCCAAAGCTCATGCCTTCCTTGTGGACATGGTCGATCAAGGGGGCCAGCCCATCGGGGTATTTGCGCGGATCCACCTGCCAGTCCGACAGCGAGGTCGTGTCGTCGTCGCGCTGCCCAAACCAGCCGTCATCCAGCACAAACCGCTCCGCGCCGAGGCTGGCGGCGCGGCTGGCGATGTCTTGCAGGATGTCGAGCTTGTGGTCGAAATAGACGGCTTCCCAGCAATTGTAATGCACGGGCCGGGGCTTGTCGTTTGTGGGCGTGATGATGCGGTCGCGCAGATGCCGTTGGAAGGCCACGCCGCAGCCGTTCAGCCCGTCATCGGAGAAGGTGATATACAGCGTCGCCGTCTCGAAATGCGTGCCGGCGTTGACCTCCATCCGTGCGGCGTGGCCGAACTGGATTTGGCGGCGGCCATCGGGCAGCTCTTCCGCGATCATCTTATGTCCGCCGGACCAGCCGTAGTGAAACCCGTAAGCCTCGCCGCGTGCATTGGTGGCGCCCCGGCAGGGCACGATCAGGCCGGGGAAATGCTCATGTCCCGTGCGCCCCGTGCGGTTCTCGCGGTAGCGCATGCCGGGCGACCAGGCGGTGCGGTTGAGTTGAAACTCCCCCGTCCAGCGGCCAGCCACGTCAATCATCTCGTCGCTGAGTTGCGGGCCGGGGATGACCGGGGCCGCAAGCCAATGCAGATGCACCGGTGCGTCCGCATCCAGCATCGCCTGCGCGGTGATCACCCGCGTGTCCGGGTCGGTTTGAAACACCGCCGTGTAGCGCAGCCCGCAATCGGCGTCCCGATAATGCAATGTCAGCGCGTCGCCCATGTCCTGCACCCCGTCAAAGCAGAATTTTGGCAGCAGCGGCGTGCCGTTCTGCGAACGCACGATCAGGCCGGGCTGGCCGGGGAAGGTGCGCGACGCCTCGGGCAGGATCGACAGATCCGGGTTCTCGTCCAGCATCCCGCCGGTCACATCCAGCGCATGGGCGTGGTAGAGGGTCGCGAGGTCCTCCTGCTCGGGCAGCGGCGGGCCCCAGTAGACCACCTCTGGCAGACGGGTGCGGCGGGCGGCCAGCACCAGAGTCTGCCGCTTGTCATCCAGACGCCAGGCCTGGAACGTGTCGTCAATCATTACTTCACCGCCCCCAGGGTCAGGCCCGCGATAAAGTGTTTCTGCATCAGGAAGAACATGGCCACAGGCGGCAGGGCCGCCACAATTGAGCCCGCGCTCATCAGGTGGTAGGCCGCGCGGAATTGCGAGTTGAAGCTGGTGATGCCTGCGGTGACGGGTTGGCTGTCGGGGCCTTGGGTCAGCACGATGGCCCAGAAAT
>CAYLVP010000035.1:0-9885 GCA_964387155.1 uncultured Rhodobacterales bacterium
GCATTCGGCCGCGAAAGTGTGATACATGGCGCCTTAACGGCGGGTGGACTCAGCAGGCAAGTGCAGGCAGAGGGCATTCGACTTAAGGGCGTCCGCGGAATAACCGGCGGACAGAAGGCCCGCCCGAAAGGAAAAGACGACGCATGAGCGATAGTGACGGCAAAAAACCCCTTGGCCTGAAAGGCGCACGCCCTGGCAACGTGAAGCAAAGCTTCAGCCATGGACGCACCAAAAACGTGGTCGTGGAAACCAAGCGCAAACGCGTTGTGGTGCCGAAACCAGGTGCCGCAAATGCACCTGCCCCGAATGCTTCCCCACGGGCCTCGGATCCGTCCAAGCGCCCTGCCGGCATTTCAGATGCCGAGATGGACCGCCGCATGAAGGCGTTGCAGGCCGCCAAGGAACAGGAAGCCGAAGACGCCAAACGGCGCGCCGAAGAAGAGAAAAAGCGCGACGCTGAACGCGAGCGCCGCCGCGCCGAGGCTGAAGCCAAGGAACGCGAAGATCGCGAACGCGAGCAAGCGCTGAAAGCCAAAGCAGAGGAAGAGGCCGCCAAAAAGCGCGAAGCCGAGGCCGCGAAAAACAAACCTGCGGCGGCTCCGGCAGCCGATCCGGCAGCACCTGTTACCGCTCCCTCCGGACCCCGGGGCGGCGGCAAAGCCGCGCCGACACCCGCGCGCCGTGATCGCGACGATGATCGCAACAAGGGCAAGGGTCGCCAGGATGACGGCAGACGCTCCGGCAAGCTGACGCTGAACCAGGCGCTGCGGGGCGGTGAAGGCGGTCGTCAGAAATCCATGGCCGCCATGAAGCGCAAGCAGGAACGTGCACGCCAGAAAGCCATGGGTGGCTCGGTCGAGCGCGAGAAGGTGATCCGCAACGTGAACCTGCCCGAAGCGATTGTCGTCTCCGAACTGGCCAACCGCATGTCCGAGCGTGTCGCAGACGTCGTGAAGGCACTGATGACGAATGGCATGATGGTCACGCAAACGCAGACCATCGACGCCGACACCGCTGAGCTGATCATCGAAGAATTTGGCCATAACGTGGTCCGCGTCTCCGACTCAGATGTGGAAGACGTGATCGAGGCAACAGACGACAAGCCGGAAGACATGCAGCCACGCCCACCGGTCATTACGGTTATGGGCCATGTTGACCACGGCAAGACCTCTGTTCTGGATGCCATCCGCAATGCCCGCGTTGTTGCTGGCGAGGCCGGTGGCATCACGCAGCATATCGGTGCGTATCAGGTTGAACAGGGCGGCCAGAAACTGACCTTCCTCGACACACCCGGCCACGCTGCATTCACATCGATGCGCGCCCGTGGTGCGCAAGTGACCGACATTGTCGTGCTGGTCGTGGCCGCCGATGACGCCGTCATGCCGCAAACGATCGAGGCGATTGCCCACGCCAAAGCGGCAGAAGTGCCGATGATCGTGGCAATCAACAAGATCGATCTGCCCGCCGCCAACCCCGACAAAGTCCGCACGGATCTGCTGCAACACGAGGTCATCGTGGAGAAGATGTCGGGCGAGGTTCAGGACGTCGAAGTGTCCGCTATCTCGGGCCAGGGCCTGGATGAGCTGCTAGAGTCCATCGCGCTGCAGGCTGAAATCCTGGAGCTTAAGGCAAACCCCGACCGCGCCGCCACCGGTGCCGTGATCGAGGCACAGCTTGATGTGGGCCGCGGCCCCGTTGCGACCGTGCTTGTGCAGACCGGTACGCTTAAGCAAGGCGATATCTTCGTCGTGGGTGAGCAGTGGGGCAAGGTCCGCGCGATGGAAAACGATCAGGGCAAGCGCGTCAAAGAGGCTGGCCCGTCCGTTCCCGTCGAGGTGCTTGGCCTGAACGGTACGCCCGAAGCCGGCGACGTGCTGAACGTGGTCGAAACCGAAGCGCAGGCCCGTGAAATCGCGGAATATCGCGAGAAGGCCGCCAAGGACAAACGCGCCGCTGCCGGGGCAGCCACCACGCTTGAACAGCTGATGGCCAATGCCAAGGCCGACGAAGACGTCTCCGAGATGCCGATTGTCGTGAAAGCTGACGTGCAGGGCTCCGCCGAAGCCATCGTTCAGGCGATGGAGAAGATCGGCAATGACGAGGTCCGCGTCCGCGTGCTGCATTCCGGTGTGGGTGCCATTACTGAAAGCGATATCGGCCTGGCTGAGGCCTCCGGTGCGCCGGTCTTTGGCTTCAACGTGCGGGCCAATGCGCCTGCCCGGAACTCCGCCAACCAGAAGGGCATCGAGATCCGCTATTATTCGGTGATCTACGATCTTGTAGATGACGTGAAGCAAGCAGCTTCCGGTCTGCTGAGCGCCGAGATCAAAGAAACCTTCATTGGCTACGCCACAATCAAAGAGGTCTTCAAGGTCACAGGCGTCGGCAAAGTTGCTGGTTGTCTGGTTACCGAAGGCGTCGCGCGGCGGTCTGCGGGGGTGCGTCTGCTGCGTGACAACGTGGTCATCCATGAAGGCACGCTCAAGACACTCAAGCGCTTCAAAGACGAAGTGCCCGAGGTACAATCCGGCCAGGAATGCGGCATGGCGTTCGAAAACTATGACGACATCCGGCCCGATGATGTGATCGAAATCTTCACCCGCGAAGAGGTCGAACGTACCCTCACCTAAGACATAGCAAACCCCGCCCTTCACCCGGCGGGGTTTTTTGTCTCCGTTTGTCTTTTCCATTTGATTGGCAAATACTCACACAAAAAATAGTGGGCGCCGCAGGCGCACATTTGGATCACTTTGCGCCCCGGCCAAAGGCCCCTATATGAGTTCAACAGGTAAAGGAGAGCGCCCATGTCCCATGAAGAATTCCCCGGTTGGCACGGCACGACGATCATCGGTGTGCGCAAAGGGGGCAAGGTGGTCGTGGCCGGCGATGGGCAAGTCAGCCTCGGTCAGACCGTCATCAAGGGCACCGCGCGCAAAGTCCGCCGATTGTCGCCGGGTGGCATGGATGTGGTCGCAGGCTTTGCCGGTTCGACCGCTGATGCCTTTACCCTGTTGGAACGGCTCGAAGCGAAGCTTGAGGCCACGCCGGGTCAGCTCGCCCGCGCCGCGGTCGAACTCGCCAAAGACTGGCGCATGGACAAATATCTGAAAAATCTTGAGGCCATGTTGATCGTGACCGATGGCAAGGACCTTTTCGTCATCACGGGCGCAGGCGACGTGCTCGAGCCCGAGCATGATGTGGCCTCCATCGGATCCGGCGGCAATTTTGCCCTCGCCGCTGCCCGGGCCATGATGGACAGCGACAAGGATGCTGAGACAGTCGCCCGCGACGCCATGGCAATCGCGGCCGAGATCTGTGTCTATACCAACGGCAATCTCACCGTTGAGGCGATTGGCGGCTAGCCGAGCTTGGCAAGCCCCAGTGGCACGTTGAACTTTTCGCACCAAATCCAGACCTCGTTGTAGTCGTCGGGATTGATACCAGCCGGGATGGCGTAGGTCGACTTGCCCTTGTTCGAGGTCAGCGGCCCCATTAGCGTCTTGGCGTCATAGCCATCCTTGCCGAAAGCAACTTTCGGATCAGGCGCGCCGTCAAAAGTAAAGTCGTCCAGAAGAACCACCTGATCCTTCAAGACCTCGACGGTGCCGGTCGTGACGTGACCCTTTTTGCCCGTAAAGGTCCCCAGCCGGCCATGGCCACCGGCAAAAGCAGGCGTGGCAGCAAGAGCAGACAAAGCGGCGAAACCCTTCAAAACTGTGCGACGTGTGGTCATTGGACCCTCCTTCAAAACTGGCGTCGAGGAAGACTATGAGCCGAATCGACGCGCTCCGCATAGCCCCCTACACGGAAACGTCATCATCCGTGCGCGATGCCCTTGCGTTTCGGGCGCGGTACCATATGTGTGACCGCAGAGCAAAATGACAAAGGCCTGCCCGTGACTGATCTGACCCCGCGCGAGATTGTCTCCGAACTTGACCGGTTCATTATCGGCCAGCAGGACGCCAAACGCGCCGTTGCCGTGGCGCTGCGCAACCGCTGGCGGCGCAAGCAATTGGGTGACGACCTGCGTGATGAGGTCTATCCGAAGAACATCCTGATGATTGGCCCCACCGGTGTCGGTAAAACCGAAATTTCACGCCGTCTGGCAAAGCTTGCACGGGCACCGTTTCTGAAGGTTGAGGCCACCAAGTTCACCGAAGTTGGCTATGTAGGCCGTGATGTAGAACAGATCATCCGCGATCTGGTTGATGCGGCAATTGTGATGACCCGCGAACATATGCGCGAAGATGTCAAAGCCTCCGCACATGAAGCCGCCGAAACCCGTGTGATCGAGGCCCTGGCAGGCGAGGGTGCGCGCGAACAGACCCGTGACATGTTTCGCAAGAAACTGCGCGACGGCATTCTGGACGATAAAGAGATCGAGCTGGAGATTGCTGACAGCTCGAACCCGTTCGGCGCGATGGAAATCCCCGGCCAGCCAAATATGGGTGGCGGGATGCTCAATCTTGGTGAGCTCTTTGGCAAGATGGGCGGGCGCACCAAGACCGTGAAGACCACTGTGAAAGACAGCTATGAGCTGCTGATCGCTGACGAAGCCGACAAGCTGTTGGACGACGAGACAGTCAAGGTTGCGGCCATCGAAGCGGTGGAGCAGAACGGTATCGTTTTTCTTGATGAAATCGACAAGGTCTGCGCGCGAACTGATGCGCGCGGCGGCGATGTCTCCCGCGAAGGCGTCCAGCGGGATCTGCTGCCGCTTATCGAAGGCACAACGGTTTCAACCAAGCATGGCCCGGTCAAAACCGACCATGTGCTGTTTATCGCCTCCGGTGCGTTTCACATTGCCAAGCCATCCGACCTGCTGCCCGAACTGCAGGGCCGCCTTCCGATCCGGGTGGAGCTGCGCGCCCTGACAGAAGAGGATTTCGTCCGCATTCTGACAGAGACGGACAACGCACTGACGCTTCAATACACCGCCCTGATGCAGACCGAAGAGGTCAAGGTGACTTTCACCGAAGAGGGCATCAAGGCGCTTGCCAAGATTGCGGCAGATGTGAACCAGTCGGTGGAAAATATCGGCGCGCGCAGGCTCTATACCGTCATAGAACGCGTGTTTGAGGAGCTCAGCTTCTCCGCCCCTGACCGGGCAGGCGAGGAAATTACAGTCGACGCCGAGTTCGTGGAGAAGAACCTGGGGGAGCTCAGCCGCTCAGCCGATCTTAGCCGCTACGTCCTCTGAGTTCTTTGACTATCTAACCGGATTGGCCTCAGCTATAGGCCAGTCATGGGCACGCTTTCCTTTATCAAAGACAATCTGACCTTCCTGTCGGCAGGGTTCTTGCTGACATTTGCCTCCTGCTTTGGGCAAACTTTCTTCATCTCGATCTTTGCGGGCGAGATCATGGCGGCGTTTTCCCTTTCCCACGGGGAATGGGGGGGCATCTACATGCTGGGAACGCTGGGTTCGGCCGCGCTGATGGTCTGGGCGGGGGCCTTGACCGATGTATTTCGTGTCCGACGCTTGGGGGCGTTGGTGCTGGGCGGGATGGTGATCGCCTGCATTTTGATGGCCGTTAATCCCTTTGTCTGGCTGTTGCCGCTGATCATTTTCGCTTTGAGGTTTCTGGGGCAGGGGATGGCCACGCATCTGGCCTCTGTCGCCATGGCCCGCTGGTATGTCGCGGCGCGGGGTCGCGCTTTGGCCCTGGCCTCCTTCGGGTTTCTGCTCGGGGAGGCATTGCTGCCGATCCTCTTCGTCTCGATCCTTGGATTTATTGGCTGGCGTTGGTCCTGGGGGATCGCTGCGGTAACAGCGCTGGCCCTCTTGCCGGTGATCCTATGGCTGTTGAAGGCTGAACGGACCCCGCAAGCCATCGCGGCAGAGCACCAGTCCACCGGTATGGGGGGGCGCCATTGGCAAAGGCGCGAGGTCTATCGGCACTGGCTGTTCTGGCTGCTTGTTCCCATGCTGGTGGGTCCGGGCACGTTTGGCACCGCCTTTTTCTTCCATCAGGTCCATCTGGCAGAGGTCAAAGGCTGGTCGCATCTGCAGATGGTCAGCCTCTATCCGATGTATACGATCACAGCCACCGTCGTCGCGCTGGCCACAGGATTTGCGATTGATCGGTTCGGCGCGGGAAGGTTGCTTCCCTTGATCCTATTGCCCATGGCACTGGGGTTTTTCGTCTTTTCTGCCACGGGGTCCTTGCTGGGTGCGGCCATCGGGATTATCTTGTTTGGCGTCGGAAGCGGCATGAATTCATCCCTGCCATCCGCATTCTGGGCGGAGTATTTTGGCACCAAACATCTGGGTTCGATCAAAGCCCTTGCTACGGCAGTGATGGTCATGGGGTCGGCCATCGGCCCGGGCCTGACGGGTTGGATCATCGACCAAGGCATTGATTATTCGGACCAGATGGCCTGGGTATCAGCCTATTTTCTGGTCGCCGCCAGCTTGGCGCTGCTAGGGATTACAAAAGCGCAACGGCTAACGTTGCCGGCGCAGGTAGACGAAAAGCGCACCTGATCCGCCGTGGTTTTGACTGGCTTGCGTGACCTGCAAAATCACATGCGAAACGGGTGGCTGGCGCAACCATTGCGGCACGGCATGTTTCAGAACGCCGGTCCGCACAGGGATCGGCCCGCCATCGTCGCGCATCTTGCCCTTACCGGTCACGACCAATACTAGCCGTTTGCCCGCCGCATGGGCGTTCAATATCGTGGATATCAAAGCGGGATGCGCCTGATCCTGGGTCATCCCGTGAAGGTCAATCTTGGCATCAGGGGCGAGCTTGCCGCGCTTCATCTTCGTGTAGGTCTTGCGATCCATCGCAAGCGGGGTTGCAGAGGGTGGTGGGGCGGTTTGCGAGGGCTTGGCCTTCTGCCCGATGGAAAACGGTTTGAGCGCGGGCGTGGTCTTGGCAGGTTGCGTGGGCGCGACCTCTGGCGCTTCGACAAACAGCGTTTGCGGGGTCTTGATCCGCTCGGCAGTCTCGGTCACGCGGGACCAGAGCTCCTTTTCATCCGGGCGCAGGCCGCGGGGTTTGCGGCGGGCCATGTCTGTTACCCTCCGGGTGCCAGCGCATAAGCGCTTTGAATGGGCATCAGCACCACAAGGCGACCGGGATCCTTAATCCGACCAGCTTCACGGCCAGCCTGATCGCCCGTCCCAAAGTAAATATCCGCGCGTTGCGCCCCCTTGATGGCAGAGCCGGTGTCCTGCGCAATCATCAGCCGGTTCAAAGGCTCTTTGCCATCCTTTTCGATCCAGACCGGCGCACCGAGCGTCGTATAGGCCGGATCCACAGCAATTGAGCGCATTGGCGTGATCGATCTGTTCATTGCCCCCAGCGGCCCAAGATGGCTTGGAACCTCTGAAACTTCGCGAAAAAATACGAAAGAGGGGTTGTGGTGCAGTAGGCTGCGCCCCTCTACAGGGTTACGCCTCACCCAGTTCTTGATGACTTGGGCAGAGACCTGATGCGGCTCGTAAACACCGCGCCGCACAAGCTCCTGCCCGATGGAGCGGTAGGTGCGGCCGTTCTTGCCAGCATATCCCACCCGCATCGCCCCCCCTTCCGCCAGGGCCACTCGGCCCGAACCCTGCACTTGCAGGAAAAACACATCGACGGGATCGTCGACATAGACAAGCTCAAGCCCGCGGTTTTCAAGCAGGCCAAGCTCCTCGATCTCCTGCCGGGTAAACCATGAGGTCCCCGGTTCGATCTCCGATGGCATGCTGTAGAGGGGATATTGATAGGGCCCGCTGCGAGAACGGGACCCCCGCAGTTCCGGCTCGTAATAGCCCGTGAAAAGCGCGGGCTCTTCGGCATTGATCAGAACAGGGCGAAAAAACAGCTCGAAAAAGGTGCGCGCCGTTGGCTGGCTGGTTCCCAAAGCACAGAGCGACTGCCATTCGGGGTCTTTGATATCGATGCAGGTCTGCATGAAAACATCAAGCGCGGCCTGATGATCATCCTCCTGCCAGCCATTCAGATCGGAAAATTCGATAATTTCGTAACGTGCTGCGGCTTGGCCGGGATCAGACATGGATATCGCCCCCAAAACCAAAGCCGCCAGCCACCGCATGGCAACCTATTCGCCCGTGGCGACGAGCTGCCAGTTCGGGTTGTCAGAGCCCATCACACGCTCGAACGTCCAGATGTCTTTCTGGCGCTTCACTTCGTTCGGGTTGCCGTCGATAATGTCACCGGCATTGTCACGCATCACGTAGGTTAGCTCACCGACAAAGCGCAGCTTCAGCTCGGCCAGCTTGCTGTCTTCGTCAAATTCCGCATCAACAAGGCTCGTCTCACGGACGCCCACGAAATTGGCATCGACCGAGACGCCCTCTTTCTTGCGCATATCGATGACTTCCTGAAACGTCTCGTAGACTTCCTTGGACAGAAACGGCGCGATCTCGTCGATATCGCCATTCTCAAAGGCCATCAGTATCATCTCATAGGCCTGCTTGGCGCCGCCCAAAAACTCCCCAACGCCGAAAGACGGTTCAATCGTTTTCATCTTCGCCAGCGCATCGGCGGCGCCTGAGTCCTCGGCAACGTGATCGGTGATATCGCGATCAGGTCCACCCTCGATCACCTCGAAGCCGCGACGTGCCTCAGAGGCCGGGTCATTTTGACCGGGCACAGGCAGAGGTGGCTTTTCAAATCCCTCGCGCGTGCCCAGCACGTTTTTCAGCCGCAAGATGAGAAAGACGGCGATGCCAGCCAGAACAAGAAGTTGGATCATTTCGTTGCTCATGAAGTCCTCTGTGGGGGCGCGGAATGGAAATTCGGTGCTACGGCTCTTATGTAGGTGCAAGGATCGGCTAAGTCCACCTAAGCGCAACAAATCCTGAGGTCCGCCCCATGTGGCTGTTTTTGCCCTTTGTCATTGTGCCAATCGTTGAGATCGCCTTGTTCATTCAGGTGGGTGGCTGGCTTGGCCTTTGGCCAACTTTGGGAATCGTCATTCTGACCGCGTTTCTGGGCACCGTTCTGGTCAGAGCCCAGGGTCTGCAGGCAATGGGCCAGATCAAATCCAATCTCAACGAACTACGCGACCCAACCGAATCTCTTGCCCATGGGGCAATGATCCTGGCATCCGGTCTTTTGCTGCTGACCCCGGGTTTTTTCACTGATGGCGTGGGCTTTGCCCTGCTTATCCCGCCCGTTCGGCTGGCTCTGTTCAAATATTTGCGATCCAAGGTCAAAGTGCAAAGCTTCGTCGACAATGGCGCTGATCGTCGTGCCTATCCTTCAAGAGATGACGTCATTGACGGTGAATTCATGGATCTCGACGAGACGGGACAGAAACCCAGCGGGCCGCCCTCGGGCTGGACGCGGCATTGAGTTGAGACCACACACGCGACCTGCTAGAGGGATCGCAACAAATTAACGCTTAGGAGAGTACAGATATGCCCGAAGAGAACGGCGCAGCAGCCGCACAGCCGGTTCAACCCAAAATGCAAATTCTGGCGCAATACATCAAAGACATGAGCTTTGAAAATATTGCCGCGCAGAAAGGTATCGGCGACGGCGATCCAACGCCGGACATTCAGGTTCAAGTCAACCTCGACGCGAAAAAGCGCACCCAGGACAAACAGTATGACGTCACCGTCAAACTTGAGGTGAATGCCAAGACCAAGGATGGCGCGAAGCCGATCTTCCTGATGGAGCTGGAATATACCGGCGTCTTCTCTATCGAGAATGTCCCGGAAGAGCAGCTGCACCCGTTCCTGCTGATCGAATGCCCGCGGATGCTGTTCCCCTTCATCCGCCGTATCGTCTCGGACGTGACGCGCGACGGTGGCTTCCCGCCGCTGAACCTGGAAAACATCGACTTCCTGGCCCTCTATCGCAACGAAATCGCCCGCCGCGCCCAGGCCGAAAAAGCGGCTCCTGTGGGAACGGCGTAAGAAAC
>CAYLVP010000035.1:9985-20886 GCA_964387155.1 uncultured Rhodobacterales bacterium
TTCTGCCCGCCGGAAGACGCGAGGGCGAAGTCGGGCTGGCGGCCGCCGATAAGCTCTAGATAGACCTCGGCCAAAATTTCACTGTCAAGCAGAGCGCCGTGCTTTTCCCGCGCTGAATTGTCGATGGCGAAACGCCGACATAAAGCGTCAAGCGAGGCAGGAGAGCCAGGAAATTTCTTGCGCGCGATGGCCAGCGTGTCCAAGGCCTGATCATTTGGCAGAAGGCCCATGTTGCACCAGCCAAGCTCCGCGTTGAGAAACTTCATGTCAAAGGCTGCGTTATGGATCACCAGTTTGGCGTCGCCCACGAAATCCACGAAGGCTTGCGCAATATCGGCAAAGACAGGTTTATCTTTCAGCTTGATTTGCCCGGGTTGTGGCGGTTGTGGAGGGGTCAGAAGGTCAGGGCCAATGCCATGAACACCAAAGGCCTCCGCCGGCATGTTGCGCATGGGATTGATATATTGGTGATAGGTCCGTCCGGTTGGCATGTGGTTGTGCAGCTCGACCGCGCCAATCTCGACAATGCGGTCTCCCTCACCGGGCTCGAAACCCGTGGTCTCGGTGTCCAGAACAATCTCACGCATGCGCAGCCCTCAGTCTTTCAACCAGATCATGCACCTGTGCACGGGCCCCGTCCATGGTCGCTGTGTCTATGATCGTGTCTGCGAGGGCGCGCTTTTCGGTATCCGGGGTCTGTTTGCGCATGATCATATTGAAAGTCGGCTCATCCATCGTGCCACGGGCCAAAACGCGTTTGCGCTGACGCGCTGCGGTAGTTGACACGACAACCACATGGTCGACCTTCTTATGCGCACCCGTTTCAATCAACAGTGGCACGTCGAAGATGATAATTTCAGCGTCTTGGTGAGCGGCCGCAAAATCGCGACGATCCTGTTTGACCAGCGGATGGACAAGGCTTTCAATCTTCAGAAGCAGGTCGGGGGAGGCAGCTATCGCCTCTTTCAACGCAGGTTTGCTGATCGCGCCGTCCTGCAGCGCCGATGGCACCAGTTTTGCAAGCGGGCCAACCGCAGCCCCGCCCTTGGCATAGAGCCGCGCAACAGCGGCATCTGCATCCCAGACCGGAAAGCCCATTTCAGCGAACATCGTCGCCGTGGTGGACTTCCCCATGCCGATAGAGCCGGTCAAACCGATCAGAATGGGTCTGCGCGTCACCGGAGCATCACCTTGCGTAGCTCATCATCCACCTCGGGCGTTACGCCAAACCAGCGCTCAAACCCCGGTGCGGCCTGATGGAGCAGCATTCCCAGCCCATCTACAACCTGACAGCCCCGATCATGGGCAACGGCCAGAAGGTTTGTGGTCAGGGGCGTATAAACGATATCAGTGACCAATGCCTCGGTTGACAGCCGGTCCAAGGGCAGTTTCAGCTCTTCCTTGCCCGTCATCCCAAGCGATGTGGTGTTGATCAATGTGCTGACCTCGGCCAGGCGCGAACCGACGTTGTTCCAATCAACCACCTCAACCTTGGCCCCGAAATGCGCCTTCAACGCATCTGCACGTGCGCGGGTCCGGTTTGCCAGAAGGATCGCAGGCACCCGTTCGTGCAACAGCCCCGCAACAATGGCGCGCGCTGCCCCACCTGCGCCAAGCACCATTGCGGGCCCGTCCACTGCTTTCCAATGCGGCGCCTTTTGTTTCAAATTCGCGATGAAGCCGACACCATCGGTGTTATCGGCATGCAGCTTCCCGTCACTTTGGAAGGTGAGCGTGTTGGCCGCACCAATCAGCGCTGCACGATCTGATATGACATCCGCGATATCGAGCACCGGTTCCTTATGAGGGATCGTCACATTCACCCCTTTGAACCCGGCTTTCGGCAAAATATTGAGAACATGCGCAAGATCAGCGCTGGCGACTTCCATCGGGATATAGTGACCCGCAATGCCGTAGCGTTTCAGCCAATGCCCGTGCAGCCGCGGCGATTTGGAATGGGCGATCGGGTGTCCAATGACACCGGCCAGGGGGATCGAAGGCAGGCTCATGCGTCTATCGCGCCTTTCAAGCTAAGGTAGTTCAAGACATCCAATAACGGTATTCCCAGCACCGTAAAGTAGTCCCCCGTGATCTGCGCAAAGAGTCGCGCGCCCTCCCCCTCCAACTGGTAGCCCCCGACGCAATACCGCACGGCGTCCCAGTTCCGTTCGACATAGGCATCAAGATAAGCGTCTGAGAAGTCGCGCATTGTCAGCTTGGCCTCTTTCACCGCGCGCCAGACAGGCTTCCCATCTTCAAAGATCACGGCGGCGGAATGCAAGCGATGGGTTGCGCCGCGCAGTTTGGAAAGCTGCGCGCAAAGATCGGCTGGTGAGGATGGCTTTGATAAAAGCGCTCCCTCAAGCTCCAATACCTGATCGCACCCAATCACCAGCGCTGCGGGATGTTTCGCGGCAACGCGCAGCGCCTTATATTCTGCCAAGGCATCAGCGATGTCTCGTGGTTTCGCGGCCTCAGAAAGAAGGCTCGCTTTGATACTTTCCTCATCGACAGGAGCGGTATGAACCTCGAACGGGACACCTGCATTTTGCAGAAGCTGACGCCGGATCGTGGAGCTGGACGCAAGGATGATAGGCGTGGACATGGGGATAACTCTGCGCGTAACTGAGAGGATAGATGCTGTGCTTTAGGGAAGATATCCACCCCGATTTGGCAAGACCCCGCATCCACCCACATTGCGAAATATCTATCCGCCAAGTTGTCAGCTGTGCGTTTCTGTTTTCACCGCATGTGTAGGAATCGGGTCAGACAGAATCACCCAACAGATTCTCCACAGAGGTATGAATTATCTAACCCACTGATATAGATGATATAAACCCTGTTCTGTGGTTATAATTGCCGCTGTTGATGCACAGCCAGACACCATGTGGACAGCTATTTGATCCCCGCTATCCACAGCACCTACAATCTACATCCTCTTTTCTTTCTTTCTTTTATATTTAAGAGGGATAGAAACCAGCGAGGCACATATGCAGGATTTTCTCTTCTCCGTTTACCCTTGGGTGAAGGCTTTGCATATCGCTGCCGTTATCTCGTGGATGGCTGGCCTGTTCTATCTACCACGATTGTTCGTCCATCATACTGAGAAAGTAGAGGTGGGGAGCGAGACGGATGCGCTTTTCCAGATGATGGAGATGAAGCTACTGCGGGTGATTATGAACCCGGCCATGATCGTGACCTGGGCTGCGGGGCTTTACATGATTGCGCTGGGCCTCGTCGATTGGTCTGCGGTCTGGCCGTGGCTGAAAGCGATCTGCGTTCTGGCGATGACCTGGTTTCATCACTGGCTTGGTCAGCGGCGCAAGGATTTCGTGGCAGAGAGGAATAGCCGGACCGGAAAGCAGTACCGGATGATGAACGAGGTGCCGACAGTGCTGATGCTTGTTATCCTTGTCTCGGTTGTCGTGCGCCCGTTTTGATTGACTCCACCAATGCGGATCCCTAAGTGAGGGAAAAAGCAGCGCGCCGTCCGGCGTGGCTGGCCCCCGATTAAAATTTCGATCCGGTCCACCTGCCACAATGCGGGTCATACCTATGTGATGGGACGCACCATGTCTGAAGAAAAACTCAATCTCGCTGATCTGAAAAAGCAAAAGCCTGCTGATCTGGTGAGCATGGCCGAGGATCTCGAGATCGAGAACGCATCAACCATGCGCAAGGGGGACATCATGTTCTCCATCCTCAAGGAACGCGCGGATGATGGTTGGGAAATCTCCGGTGATGGTGTCCTTGAGGTCATGCAGGACGGGTTTGGCTTTCTGCGTTCTCCTGAGGCGAATTATCTTCCGGGTCCTGATGATATCTATGTCTCGCCCGAGATGATCCGCCAGCACTCCCTTAGGACAGGCGATACGGTTGAGGGCGTCATGGATGCCCCGAATGAGGGGCAGAACTACTTCGCGATCAACAAGGTCACTCAGATCAATTTCGAGGAGCCGGAAAAAGCGCGTCACAAGGTCAGCTTCGACAACTTGACGCCGCTCTATCCAGATGAGCGTCTCACGATGGAGATTGAGGACCCGACCATCAAGGACCGGTCTGCCCGGATCATCGATCTGGTCGCGCCGATTGGCAAAGGCCAACGTTCCCTGATTGTAGCGCCGCCGCGGACGGGTAAAACGGTCCTGCTCCAAAACATCGCAACCAGCATCGAGCGGAACCATCCCGAATGCTACCTGATCGTGCTGCTGATTGATGAACGCCCGGAAGAGGTGACTGATATGCAGCGCTCGGTAAAAGGGGAGGTCGTGTCTTCCACCTTTGATGAACCCGCCACGCGTCACGTCGGCGTCTCTGAGATGGTGATCGAAAAGGCCAAGCGGCTGGTCGAGCATAAGCGCGATGTGGTCATTCTGCTCGATTCCATCACGCGGCTGGGCCGGGCCTTCAACACGGTGGTTCCGTCCTCTGGCAAGGTTTTGACCGGCGGTGTGGACGCCAACGCTTTGCAGCGCCCCAAGCGCTTCTTTGGTGCTGCCCGGAATATCGAGGAAGGCGGATCGCTGACGATTATTGCAACGGCGCTGATTGATACGGGCTCGCGTATGGACGAGGTGATCTTTGAAGAATTCAAAGGCACCGGCAACTCCGAGATCGTTCTGGATCGCAAGGTCGCTGATAAACGGGTCTTCCCGGCGATGGATATCCTCAAATCGGGCACGCGGAAGGAAGACCTTTTGGTTGACGCAAAAGACCTGCAGAAAACCTTCGTCCTTCGACGCATCCTCAACCCGATGGGTACAACGGATGCGATTGAGTTCCTCCTTGGTAAGATGAAGCAGACCAAGACAAATGGCGAATTCTTCGATTCGATGAACGCCTAGATTCTGGCGCTCATCCCAGATTTTTTGTTTTAAAACAAAAGGTTAATTGGGATGGATACGATTTACTCTCTGGCTTCTGCGCGCGGCAAAGCTGGCGTCGCGGTAATACGCGTCTCTGGGCCTGGGGCGAGTGCATCTGTCGAAACCCTGACGGGCCGATCCATTGAACACCGCGCACCGTCGCTCAGACGGCTGGTTTCGGATGGTGTCCTTATTGATGAGGCGTTGGTCCTGTTCTTTGAGGCTGGTCACAGTTTTACGGGCGAAGAGGTGGTCGAGTTTCAAACTCACGGCAGCCCAGCGATTGTTTCGGCGCTCCTAGATGCTTTGCGGAAGCAAGACGGGCTGCGCTTGGCTGAGCCCGGAGAGTTCACGCGCCGAGCCTTAGAGAATGGACGCCTGGACCTTGCCCAAGTCGAGGGCCTGGCAGACTTGATCGAGGCAGAGACGGAGGCGCAGCGACGTCAGGCGATCCGTGTCTTTAACGGCGCTCTCGGGAAGAAAGCTGAGCGTTGGCGCACTGACCTGATCCGCGCCGCAGCTCTGCTGGAGGCGACGATTGATTTCGCTGATGAGGATGTCCCTGTCGATGTGACGCCCGAAGTGCGGGAGCTCGTCACTGGCGTTTCAACCGCATTGGCCGAAGAGGCGGAGGGTTCGACCATTGCTGAGCGTATTCGGGATGGGTTCGAAGTCGCCATTTTGGGTGAACCCAACATTGGGAAATCGACCTTGCTGAACGCCTTAGCGGGTCGGGACGCTGCGATCACATCGTCCATTGCCGGCACGACGCGTGATGTCATCGAGGTCAGGATGGATTTGAAAGGTCTGCCCGTCACGTTTCTTGACACGGCTGGCCTGCGCGCGACCGAGGATCAGGTGGAGGCGCTGGGTATTCAACGCGCACTTGATCGCGCCCAAACTGCAGATCTTCGGGTGGTGCTGTCAGCTGACGGAACCGTCCCGCACGGGCTGGCGCTGATGCCGGGTGATATCGTGGAACGCGGTAAGGCCGATCTGGATCACTCTGATGGGGTGTCGGGTCTCACAGGGCAGGGTGTGACTGCGTTGATCGAGCGGGTGAGTTCTCAGCTGGGGCAACGTGCAAATGGGGCCTCCTTGGCGATCCGCGCGCGGCATCGGGAAGCGCTTGAAACGGGCATTGCCTCTTTGCAAACGGCTTTGGATGAATTAAGTCGCGGCATGGAAAGATCGGAACTTGCGGCAGAAGAGCTGCGCGTTGCGATCCGCGCACTTGAATCGATGGTTGGGCGTGTTGACGTAGAAAACTTGCTTGATGAAATATTCGCAAGTTTTTGTCTCGGTAAGTAGCTTTGGCAGGAGGGAGTGTTTCACGTGAAACATTCTGATTTTGACGTGATCGTTGTTGGAGGTGGGCATGCCGGGACGGAAGCTGCCGCTGCCGCTGCGCGTGTTGGCGCAAGGACGGCGCTTATCACTCATAAAGCTTCGACCATCGGCGTTATGTCCTGCAATCCGGCTATTGGTGGTTTGGGCAAAGGCCATCTGGTACGCGAAATCGATGCGCTGGATGGGATTATGGGTGTTGCGGCTGATAAGGCCGGGATCCAGTTTCGCCTTTTGAATCGCAGTAAAGGCCCCGCTGTCCAAGGTCCGCGCGCGCAGGCAGATCGTGCGCTGTACCGGGCTGCGGTCCAAAAGGCAGTGGCGGCACAGGCTGGTCTGACGGTTGTTGAGGCCGAAGTCGCTGATTTGATCATTGAGAAAAGCGACGTCGCAGGCGTTGTTTTGGGAGACGGGACCAAGATGCACGCGCGATCCGTTGTCTTGACTGCAGGGACTTTTCTGCGCGGTGTGATCCATATCGGGGACGTCGCGCGCCCAGGTGGCCGCGTAGGTGATGATCCTTCTGTGCGCTTGGCGGAACGTATTGATAGTTTTGGCCTGCCTCTTGGGCGGCTCAAAACCGGGACGCCACCCCGTCTGGATGGAAGAACCATAAATTGGGAAGGGCTGGACATGCAGCCCGGCGATGATGATCCAACGCTGTTTTCGTTCTTATCCTCAGGTGTAGCTGCCGCCCAGATCGCTTGTGGGATCACCCACACGAACAGTCAGACTCATGACATCATTCGGCAGAATCTTGAAAGATCGGCTATGTATGGTGGGCATATCGATGGCGTCGGGCCGAGATATTGCCCATCTATTGAAGATAAGGTTGTCCGGTTTGCTGATAAGGACTCGCATCAGGTGTTCTTGGAGCCAGAGGGGCTTGACGATCCAACGATTTATCCCAATGGGATTTCGACCTCTCTGCCTGTTGAGGTGCAGGAAGCCTATGTGCGGTCAATCAAGGGGTTGGAGCAGGTAGATATTCTGCAGCCGGGTTACGCGATTGAATATGACTACGTGGACCCGCGCGCCCTGAAGCACAGCTTGGAGCTGAAAGACGTCTCGGGCCTGTTTCTGGCTGGACAGATCAATGGAACGACGGGCTATGAGGAGGCCGCAGCGCAGGGTCTGGTCGCTGGCCTGAATGCCGCACGGCGGTGCCTCGGGGCTGAACCGCGGGTTCTGAGCCGGTCTGAGGCCTATATTGGTGTGATGATCGACGATTTGGTCACGCGCGGCGTAGCTGAACCTTATAGAATGTTCACCTCGCGTGCCGAATTCCGTCTGACCTTGCGGGCTGATAATGCAGATCAACGATTGACACCCGGCGGTGTAGACGACGGTTTGGTCAAGGAAACCCGACGTGTCGCTTTTGAACAGAAGATAGAGCAGCTGGCGCAAGCACAGGAGCAGCTGGCTGACATGTCTCTGTCGCCGACGGAGGCCGCGCGGCACGGAATTAAGGTTAAGGCCGATGGGCGACGACGCAGTGGTATCGATCTGCTCGCCTTACCTGATGTTGACTTGGGCGTGCTGAACGCGCTTTTTCCAGCGCTCAAGCGGATTGAGCCAGAGATTGGCGAGCAAATCCAGCGTGATGCGCTTTATGCGCATTACGCTGGCCGTCAGAAACGCGATGCTGAGCTGTTGAAGAAAGACGAGAACATTAGGATTCCTGATGGGTTTGCCTTTGGAGAGATTTCCGGGCTTTCACATGAACTGAGGTCTAAGCTTGAGGCGCATCGGCCAAGCTCTCTGGCCCAAGCAGCGCGCATCGATGGGATAACGCCGGCGGCTCTCACGCTCATTCTGGCCACTCTTCGGAAGAAAGAGAAGAAGAGCGCTTGATGAACAAGGAAGAGGCGCAACAGCGTGTTTCTGAGACCTGCAGTGTTTCACGTGAAACAATCGACCTGCTAGAGCGGTTTGCTCGAGGGCTTGAGAAGTGGAACCGCAAGATAAATCTTGTGGCACCGTCCACCATCCCAGACCTCTGGTCGCGCCACATCCTGGATTCAGCGCAACTTTTCAATGAAATCCCGAGAGATGCCCCGACACTTTGTGACATTGGGTCGGGCGGCGGGCTTCCAGGGATTGTTATTGCCATCATTGCAAAAGAGACCTCGCCCGGTCTTCAAGTCGCACTTGTCGAATCTGACAAACGTAAATGCGCATTTCTTCAAACAATGGTGGCTCATTTGGGGCTATCAGCCACAGTTCTTGTTCAAAGAATCGAAGAGGCAGCGCCGCAGAGCGCGGAGATCGTGACGTCGCGCGCATTGGCTCCATTGAACCAACTGCTTGGCTATGTGGAGCGTCATTTGGCGAAGGATGGAAAGGCGCTTTTGTTGAAGGGCGCAAAATATGAGGAAGAGCTGGACGAAGCCCTTGCATCATGGAGTTTTGATCTTCAAAAAAGACCAAGCGAGACGAGCGCAGATGCGGTCGTTTTGGAGATTTCCAGCCTGGGGCGCCGATAATCCATGCCAGCTGCACCACGCATTATGTCTGTCGCCAATCAAAAAGGCGGTGTTGGCAAGACCACCACGACCATTAATCTCGGTGCGGCCCTCGCCGCAGCGGGCCGGAAGGTTCTCATCATTGATCTTGACCCCCAAGGGAACGCGTCGACCGGGTTGGGCATTGATCAGGCAGACCGCAAGGTGTCGACCTATGATCTTATTCTCAACGATACAGAGCTTGAGAAGGTCGCTATCCCAGTGGGGATCCCAAACCTTTGGATTACGCCCGCGACGACCGATTTGAGTTCTGCTGATCTTGAGCTGGTTTCGACGGCGCGCCGTGTGTTTTTGCTGAAAGACGCTTTACGGACACGCGCAGTGGCGAATGAGGGGTTCGAATATATCCTGATTGACTGCCCGCCCTCACTCAACCTGCTTACGTTGAATGCGATGGTGGCGTCTGACTCGGTGCTGGTGCCTTTGCAGGCAGAATTTTTTGCGCTTGAAGGTTTATCGCAGCTGATGTTGTCAGTGCGCGAAATACGAGAAACGGCGAACCCAAGCCTGCGTATCGAAGGTATTGTGTTGACCATGTATGACAAACGCAACAATTTGTGCCATCAGGTTGAAATGGACGCGCGTGAGAACCTGCAGAATCTTGTTTTCGAAACCATGATCCCACGCAATGTGCGGCTTAGTGAGGCACCGTCTTATGGGATGCCTGTGACGAATTACGATCCTACCTCGCGTGGTGCCGTGGCCTACAAGGCTTTGGCGCGTGAGATTTCAGACCGCTATGACCGGGAGCTTGCGTAATGGCTGACAATAAAGAGAAGCGCGGCCTGGGACGAGGTTTGTCGGCGTTGATGGCGGATGTGGATTTGTCGGAGCGTGACAAACCAACCGAAGCGTCCGGGCCACGGGCCGCGGATCAACAGCTGCCAATTGATCAGATTTCGCCAAACCCGGATCAGCCACGACGTGACTTCGACGACGCCGCGTTGAAGGAGCTTGCGGATTCCATTGCCGAGAAAGGGATCATCCAGCCGCTGATTGTTCGCGCCGACCCCAGCGATGCGGGTCGCTACCAGATTGTCGCTGGGGAGCGTCGCTGGCGCGCCGCGCAGCTTGCCCGCCTGCATGAAGTCCCGGTCGTCATTCGGGAGTTCAACGATACTGAAGTTCTGGAAATCGCGATCATCGAGAACATTCAACGCGCGGATCTGAACCCGGTTGAAGAAGCGATGGGATATCGCCAGCTGCAAGAGAAGTTTGGCCACACGCAGGAACAGCTTTCGACCGCGCTAGGCAAGAGCCGAAGCCATATAGCAAACCTCATGCGGCTTTTGAATTTGCCGAGTGATGTTTTGACCTGGCTTCGGGAAGACAAGCTTTCTGCCGGGCACGCGCGCGCCTTGATCACAGCTGAGGATCCCACCGCCTTGGCGCGTATCGTGATCAGTAAAGGGCTGTCGGTGCGTGAGACAGAGAAACTGGCAAAATCTGGCGGTGCTGAAAAACCCCCGAGATCGCAGGACGGCGCAAGGGCTGAGAAGGACGCAGACACCCGTGCGCTGGAACAAGACCTGGCTGCGGCCCTTGGTATGAAAGTCAGCATCGACCACCTGCCCAATAGTGAGTCCGGCAAGCTGACCGTGGACTACAAAGACTTTGAGCAGCTTGATGAGCTTTGTCGGAAGCTGTCCCAGACTGTGACGGGCTAGGTCAACAGCTCTTTCAAAATGGCGTTAAGGAGAATGCGTTTCTGAGCGGGAACGGAGATCCGCGTTGCCTCTTTCTTGAGAAACCCATTTTCGCGTAACCCGTTGATACTATTAATTAAATCTGCACGCTCAGTCAAGCGTATCAAATCAGCACCTTCCGAAGTGCGCAGCGCCATCATCAGATATTCGGTGTCTTTCTCGCTGTCGGATATGACGCTCTGCGCCCTGGAACCGGACCCTGTGTCTTCAACCGCCTTTAACCAAACCGTGGGAGATAGCGGCGTTTCCGTCGCAAACCGTTTTCCGCCAACGGTCAGTCTTCCATGCGCGCCCGGACCAACGCCAAGATAGTCACCGCCGCGCCAATAGATCAGGTTGTGCCTGCTTTCTTCGCCGGGAACAGCATGGTTTGAAACCTCATAGGCAGGGAGGCCAGCGGCAGTCGTTTTCTCTTGGGTTAATTCGAACATGTCTGCGGCGGTGTCCTCCTCCGGGAG
>CAYLVP010000035.1:20986-25447 GCA_964387155.1 uncultured Rhodobacterales bacterium
CTGACAGAATGGCCAGTGGATATAGAGGCCAAAGCCCGCATCGCGCCAAGGCTCAGCGTTCAAAGGCTTTCACCAGTTTGGCAAAGGCATCGGCACGGTGGGAGATCCGGTTTTTCTCATCCCAGCCCATTTCTCCGAAGGTAATATTATACCCTTCTGGCTGAAACATGGGATCGTAGCCATGGCCGTCCATCCCGCGCATGGGCCATTGCAGGGTTCCTTCAACCTTTCCCTCAAACACCTCGTCATGTCCGTCAGGCCAGGCAAGGACAAGCGTGGCCCTAAACCGGGCGGTCCATGGCTTAGGAGTCCCGCTTTCAATGATTTTGTCATGTGTCTTGGTCATCGCCATGACGAAGTCGCGCCCATTTGGCGTCTCGGCCCAATCGGCGGTGTAGACACCGGGGGCGCCGTTCAACGCATCGACCTCGATACCGCTGTCATCTGACAGCGCAGGCATACCGGTTGCCTTGGCTGCCGCATGGGCCTTGATCCGAGCATTGCCGACAAATGTTGTCTCGGTTTCTTCAGGTTCGGGCAGATTATGCTGTGCTGCACCTTCGACAGTGATGCCCAGCGGTTTGAACAGATGTACCATCTCTTCCAACTTGCCCGCGTTATGCGTGGCAACAAGCAACCTATCCCCGGTAAATTTGCGCATCAGGCGACGGCGGCCTTCTGGGCGGTGACAAGCTCGGCCACGCCCTTCTCTGCCAGGTCCATCAACTGGTTGAACTCAGTGCGAGAGAAGGTCGCGCCTTCGGCAGAACCCTGTATCTCCACCAGACCGCCTGCGCCGGTCATGACAAAATTCGCATCGGTGCCCGCGTCACTGTCTTCGAGATAGTCCAGATCAAGGACAGGCTGACCTGCGTAAATGCCACAGCTGACTGCGGCCACATGATCGGTCAGCGGGTCGGATGTGATCTCCCCCGCCTTCATCAAGGCGTTCACGGCCAAACGCAGCGCGACCCATCCACCGGTGATCGACGCGCAGCGCGTGCCGCCATCGGCCTGAATGACATCGCAATCAATGCTGATTTGCCGTTCGCCCAGGGCCACCCGGTCGACACCTGCGCGCAATGCGCGGCCGATCAGGCGCTGAATTTCCTGGGTCCGACCCGATTGTCCGTTCTTCGCCTCACGCCGCATTCGTGTATGGGTGGCGCGGGGCAGCATGCCATATTCCGCCGTGACCCAGCCAAGACCGGAATTGCGCAGGAAAGGCGGCACCCGCTCTTCCAGAGTCGCGGTGCACAGCACGTGCGTTTCCCCACATTTGATCATGCAGGAGCCTTCGGCATATTTCGTCACGCCGGTCTCGATTGAAATTGGGCGCATCGTGTCTAGGTCACGTCCTGAAGGTCGCATAACGGCTCCTGTCTCGGGGTTTTACGATGCATACGCCTGCGCTTGTTTGGGTTGCAAGCAGGTTTGGGGCTTCCTAGAAACACATGTCGCCACCCAGGGCAGGGGATGATGGAAAACGAGAACCTTCTCAACGAGATGACAGACCGCTCCCGCGAAGTCTTTCAGCGTATCGTGGAAGGCTATCTGATGACGGGCGACCCAGTGGGGTCACGCGCCCTGACCCGCACCATGTCCGAAAAGATCAGTGCTGCAACGATCCGCAATGTGATGCAGGATCTGGAATTTATGGGGCTGCTCGGCAGCCCCCATGTCTCAGCCGGGCGGGTTCCCACGCAGCAGGGGTTGCGGATGTTTGTTGACGGCATGTTGGAGGTCACAGATTTGAATGACGCGGATCGCACGCGCATCGAATCCACCATGCAGACCAACCAGCCCGATGTCAGCGCGATGCTCGACAATGTAGGGAACGCACTTTCTGGTCTAACACAGGGGGCAAGCCTTGTTTTGGCACCGAAACAGGAAGCCCCGATCAAACATATCGAGTTTGTCAGCCTTGCGCCCGACCGCGCGCTCGTTGTTCTTGTTTTCGCGGATGGTCAGGTTGAAAACCGGGTGTTTGAACCGCCCATGGGTCAGACACCATCCTCGATGCGCGAAGCCGCTAATTTTCTAAATGCAATGGCCGCTGGGCTGACAATTTCCGAGTTGCAGGACCGTATATCGGCTGAGGTCACGCTGCGCCGCCAAGAGCTGGACACGCTGGCGCAGAAAATGGTCGAGACCGGGATCGCCGTTTGGGAAAATGAGGGTGAGCGGAATGAGCGGCTCATCGTGCGGGGCCGTTCAAACCTGCTGAGCGATGAAGACAGTGAAGGGCTTGATCGGATCAAGACGCTTTTCGATGATCTTGAACGAAAGCGCGACATTGCCGAATTTCTGGAATTGGCGGATGAAGGCGAGGGCGTCCGCATTTTTATTGGATCAGAGAACAAACTCTTTTCACTTTCGGGTTCCTCTCTGGTCGTAAGTCCCTATATGAACGCTGATCGAAAGATAATTGGCGCAGTCGGTGTGATTGGACCGACTCGTCTGAATTACGGGCGGATCGTGCCCATCGTGGATTATACTGCGAAGCTGATCGGCAAGATGATTTCGGATGGTGGGTGAGACCCTGAGATGAGTGACATGAGAGACGACGAAGAATTTCTGGAAGATCCGCTTGAGGCCTATGCCGAAGAGGAGATCGACATCGTAGCCGAGTCCGCTGACGAGTTGGATCAGCTCCGTGAAGAAAATGCCCAACTCAAAGATCGCTTGCTGCGTGCTATGGCCGATGCCGAGAACATCCGCAAACGTGGCGAGCGTGACCGGCGTGAAGCTGAACAATATGGCGGCTCAAAGCTCGCCCGCGACCTGATGCCGGTTTATGACAATCTCAAACGCGCGATTGATTCAGCCGACGACGCGCAGCGCGAGGCCGCCAAGGGCGTGTTTGAGGGCGTCGAGCTCACTTTGCGCGAGCTTATTTCCGTCTTCGGCAAGCATAAGATCGAGCCTATTGTGCCTGAGGTCGGCGATCGTTTTGATCCGCAGCTGCATCAAGCGATGTTCGAAGCGCCGCTGCCGGACACCAAAGCAGGCGACATTATCCAGGTGATGACCGAGGGCTTCCTGCTGCATGATCGCCTGTTGCGCGCGGCGCAGGTTGGCGTGTCATCCACCCCTGGTTAAATCTTTAAGTTCATAGAGAAGCTGCAAGGCTTCGCGGGGCGTCAGCTCGTCGGGAAGAATATCTTCCAAACGGCTTTCAACCTGCGAGGCCTTTTGCGTTTGAATGGCAGGCGCGGGTGTTGCGGCAAAAAGCGGCAGATCATCGATCAGAGCTTTGGGATTTGCGGCGCCCTCACGCTCCCCCTTCTCCAGCGCATCAAGGACGACCCGCGCGCGCTCAACGACAGCGTCCGGGAGCCCCGCAAGTTTTGCCACCTGCACCCCGTAAGACCGGTCAGCCGCGCCTTTGCGGACTTCATGCAGGAAAATCACATCGCCGTCCCATTCCTTAACAGCAACCGTCGCGCATTCGACGCCATCGAGCTTGGAGGAGAGCGCGGTCATCTCATGGTAATGGGTGGCGAAGAGCGCCCGGCAGGCATTTACATCATGCAGATGCTCCATGGTGGCCCAGGCAATGGAAAGCCCGTCATAAGTTGCCGTGCCGCGCCCGATTTCATCCAGGATCACCAGCGCGCTGCTATCTGCTTGGTTCAGGATTGCGGCCGTTTCGACCATTTCCACCATGAAGGTCGATCGGCCCCTGGCCAGATCATCGGATGCGCCAACGCGACTGAAAAGCTGCGACACCATCCCGATATGCGCGGATGATGCAGGCACATACGACCCTATTTGGGCCAAAAGGGCGATGATCGCGTTCTGCCGCAGAAAGGTCGACTTACCCGCCATGTTGGGGCCAGTCAGCAACCAGATGCTGGCCTGATCTTCTTCAGTGCCGAGGTCGCAGGAGTTCGCGACAAATGGCGTCCCGTTCTGGGCCTGTAGCGCCTTCTCAACCACCGGATGACGTCCGTTTTGAATGTCGAATGCGCGGCTTTCGTCAATCTGAGGTCTCGCCCAATTCTCGGTGATGGCCAGATCGGCAAGTGCGGCAGATACATCGATCTCTGACACAGCGTCTGAGGCAAGTGTAAGCTGTGGCGCTGCCTCGTGAACACTGGCGCTCAATTCTTCAAAGATGCGCCGTTCGATTTCGATTGCGCGACCACCTGCATTGAGGATTTTGGTTTCAAGCTCGCTCAGTTCAACCGTTGTAAAGCGCACCTGGTTGGCGGTTGTTTGGCGATGGATAAACCGCTCTGACAGAGGTTCAGACAGCATCTTCTGGGCATGGGTGCTGGTCGTTTCGATGAAATAGCCCAGCACATTATTATGCTTGATCTTCAGGGATGAAATATCTGTCAGCTTTGCATAATCCGCCTGCATCTCGGCGATCACCTTACGCCCGTCGTCACGCAGCCGCCGCATCTCATCCAATTCCGTATCATAACCTGTGGCGACGAACCCTCCATCGCGGGC
>CAYLVP010000035.1:25547-30739 GCA_964387155.1 uncultured Rhodobacterales bacterium
ATTTTTCTAAGTGCGACGCGGGTGGTGTCGCGGATGCCGCTGTCTTCAAAAAACAGGCCGACTGCGTTCTGACGTGCGGTCAGAGTGGCCAGATGGGTCGAAGGGCTCGACACGCGCCTGTCCAGCAACCGGCTGCCTGCGGCTGTCAACGTGTGATCAATGCAGGACATCAGCGAGCCTTCGCGCCCGCCCGCAAGGCTATGGGTCAGCTCAAGGTTTCGCCGCGTGGCCGCGTCGATTTGCATGACCCGGTTGGCCTCTTCGCGCACTGGCGGGTTGAGGCGGGGCATCTTCCCTTTTTGCGTGATCTCCAGATAGTCGAAAATCGCCCCCATGGCTGAAAGCTCCGCCCGGGTGAACTGCCCAAACGCGTCAAGGGAGCCGACCTCGAAATGCGCCTGCAAGCGTTTGTCTGCTGACGTGCTGTCAAAGCTCGACCGGCTCAGCGGGATGATCGCAATGCCGGTGTCCGAAATGGCTGCTTCCAGCGTGTCGAAACTTGTTTCGGACAATAACAGCTCTTGCGGGGCCAGCCGCGCCAGATCGGGGCCAAGCCGGACAAGCGGGCAAGGTGTGACGCGGAACGCCCCGGTCGAGATATCGACCCAAGCCAATGCGCAGTCACCACGCACTTCGGAAAAGGCGGCCAGAAAATTGTTGCGCCGCGCGTCAAGCAACGTGTCTTCGGTCAGGGTCCCCGGGGTCACCAAACGGATCACATCACGCTTTACGACCGATTTAGAGCCTCTTTTCTTGGCTTCGGCCGGGCTTTCCAGTTGCTCACAGACGGCCACGCGGAACCCTTTGCGGATAAGGGACAGCAGGTAGTTTTCAGACGCATGCGCAGGCACGCCGCACATTGGGATGTCCTGCCCCAGATGTTTGCCCCGTTTGGTCAGCGCAATATCCAAGGCCTCTGCCGCGGCGACCGCGTCGTCAAAGAACATCTCGTAGAAATCGCCCATCCGGTAGAAAAGCAGCGCGTCGGGGTATTGAGATTTTATCTCGAGAAACTGCGCCATCATGGGCGTTACTGATGCGCTGACCGTCGCCACGAAATCCCCCTGCAGCATGTCTCGAACCGAGTCTACAAACCGCTCCGGGCAGGGGGAAGAGGCAATCGGTTGTGCGTCGCGGCTGCTTGGGTAACAGTGCAAGGCCAAGGCCCGGGAGGAAATCACATCATGAAGAAGAATAGCCGCGTGACTGCCGAAGAAGCGCTGACCTATCACCTTGAACCGACACCCGGCAAGATCGAGATCAGCGCCTCAACCCCGATGGCCACGCAGCGCGACCTGTCACTGGCTTATTCCCCCGGCGTGGCTGTCCCGGTCGAAGCGATCGCCGAAAACCCTGATACCGCCTATGACTACACGACCAAAGGCAACATGGTTGCGGTGATCACCAATGGCTCCGCGATCTTGGGCCTGGGAAATCTGGGGGCCCTGGCGTCAAAACCCGTGATGGAGGGGAAGTCGGTCCTCTTTAAGCGTTTTGCCGATGTGAACTCCATTGACCTAGAGTTAGACACTGAAGACGCGGATGCATTCATTAATGCGGTGCGTTTGATGGGGCCGTCATTCGGGGGGATTAACCTTGAAGACATCAAGGCACCTGAATGTTTCATTATCGAACAGCGGCTTCGGGACGAGATGGATATCCCCGTTTTCCATGACGACCAGCATGGCACCGCTGTCATCTGCGCGGCCGGCTTGCTCAACGCGTTGTTCTTGACAGGTAAGAAGATCGAAGACGTCAAGATCGTGTTGAACGGGGCTGGTGCCGCCGGGATTGCCTGTATCGAGCTGATCAAGGCGATGGGTGCAAAACACAACAATTGCATCGCGTGCGACACCAAGGGCGTCATTTATCAAGGCCGAACCGAAGGCATGAACCAGTGGAAGTCTGCCCATGCGGCCAAGACGGCGGACCGGAGCCTCGAAGACGCGATGCGTGGCGCGGATGTATTTCTTGGCGTGTCCGCCAAAGGTGCCGTGACGCAAGAGATGGTGCAGTCGATGGCGGATAACCCTGTCATATTCGCGATGGCGAACCCGGACCCGGAAATCACGCCGGAGGACGCGCATGAGGTGCGCCCGGATGCGATTGTCGCGACCGGAAGATCAGATTACCCAAATCAAATCAACAACGTGCTTTGTTTCCCCTATCTCTTCCGAGGGGCGCTGGATATTCGGGCACGGACCATCAATGATGCCATGAAAATTGCCTGTGCGGAGGCTCTTGCCAAGCTCGCGCGCGAGGATGTCCCCGACGAGGTTGCGATGGCCTATGGGCGCAAACTGACCTTTGGGCGGGACTACATCATTCCGACGCCCTTCGACCCGCGCCTGATCTATACAATTCCACCCGCCGTTGCGAAGGCGGGGATTGATACCGCTGTTTCGCGCAAACCGATTGTGGATTTTGAACAATATGAGGCCGATTTGCGCGCCCGGCTTGATCCCACGGCCAGCATGCTGGACGGGCTGTTCAATCGCGCGAAGAAAACGCAAGCGCGGATGATATTTGCAGAAGGGGATGATGTGCGTGTCCTGCGCGCGGCGGTGTCCTATGCGCGAACCGGATTGGGCGAGGCGCTGGTTGTCGGTCGCGAGGATGATGTGCGCAAGAAACTGGACGCGGTCGGGTTGTCTGATGCGTATCGCGATCTCAAGATCGTCAATGCGCGCAATTCCGAGCACCTCGAGACCTATCGCGCGTTTCTCTACAAGAGGTTGCAGCGGAAGGGCTATGACATGCAGGATGTCCATCGCCTTGCCTCGCGCGACCGGCATGTCTTCTCGGCCCTGATGCTGGCGCATGGGCATGGCGATGGGTTGGTGACAGGTGCCACGCGCAAATCAGCGCAGGTTTTGGGTCTATTGAACCACGTTGTGGATGTATCCGAGGCGGATGGGGCCGTTGGCGTCACCGCGCTTCTGCATAAGGGGCGGATCGTCTTGATCTCTGATACGCTGGTGCATGAATGGCCGGACGAGCATGACCTGGCGAAGATCGCGACACGGGCCGCCGAAACGGCACGATCCCTTGGTTTAGAGCCCCGCGTGGCCTTCGTCAGCTTTTCGACCTTTGGCTACCCGGTCAGCGAGCGGGCCGAAAAGATGGCGCATGCGCCCGATGTGTTGGCCCTTCGCGGCGCTGATTTCGAGTTTGATGGCGAAATGACGGTGGATGTCGCTTTGAACCCGGACGTCATGGCGAGCTACCCTTTCTGCAAACTCAGCGGTCCGGCAAATGTGCTGGTTGTGCCTGCGCGCCACTCGGCCTCGATCTCGGTCAAACTGATGCAGGAGATGGCGGGTGCGACTGTGATCGGCCCGATTTTGAGCGGGTTGGATCAGCCAATTCAGCTTTGTGCCTATACTTCGACCGCCAATGATATTTTGAACATGGCCGTGATGGCGGCGTGTAAGGTCGGGTAAAGAAAAAGGCGGGGAAAAGCCCGCCTTCTTGCTTAGTTAGAGCCGTCCCAGAAGGATTTGACCTTCTTGAAAAAGCCTGACAGCTCGGGGTTATTCTCCTCGCTCAGCTTGTCGAATTCGCGCAGCAGCTCTTTCTGGCGGCTGGTCAAATTTACGGGCGTTTCAACAGCAAGCTCGATGAACATGTCGCCATTTCCGCCACCGCGCAGTGCGGGCATCCCTTTTGCGCGCAGCCGCATTTGTCGGCCAGATTGGCTGCCTGCAGGCACTTTGACTCGGGAACGCCCACCATCAATGGTTGGCACCTCGACATCCCCGCCAATCGCCGCAGTGCTCATGGAGACGGGAACCCGGCAATACAGATCGACACCGTCCCGCTCAAAGAGGTTGTGCTGCTGCACCTCGATAAAGATGTAAAGGTCCCCCGCAGGGCCGCCACGCAAACCGGCTTCGCCCTCGCCAGCAAGGCGAATGCGCGTGCCCGTCTCGACCCCGGCGGGGATGTTAACAGAGAGGGACCGTTCTTTCTGTTCCCGCCCGGCACCACCGCAGCTATTGCACGGGTTCTTGATGATCTGACCAACGCCCGAACATGTCGGGCAGGTGCGTTCAACGGTGAAGAACCCCTGCTGCGCGCGGACTTTGCCCATGCCCGAACATGTCGGGCAGGCTTGCGGCTCCGCCCCGCCTTCCGCACCACTGCCATCGCAAGACGAGCAAGACACAGATGTTGGGACGGTGATCGCCTTTTGAAGCCCGTTATAGGCTTCTTCCAGATCGATCCGCAGATTGTAGCGCAGGTCAGAGCCGCGAGAGGCGCGTTGGCGTCCACCACCGCGTCCACCACCGCCCATGAAATCACCGAACAGATCCTCGAACACGTCCGAGAAGGCAGAGGAGAAATCGCCTTGCCCGCCCATACCGCCCGGCCCACGTCCGCCGCCGCCCATGCCGCCTTCAAACGCGGCGTGGCCATAACGGTCATAGGCCGCTTTTTTGTCGGCATCCTTGAGAACCTCGTAGGCCTCGTTGGCTTCCTTGAACTTTGATTCAGCGTCGGGATTGTCGCGGTTACGGTCTGGGTGCAGCTCTTTCGCCTTGGTGCGGTAGGCCTTCTTCACCTCATCCGCCGAGGCCCCTTTCGAGACACCGAGCACATCGTAATAGTCACGTTTTGCCATCAATCAGGTCTCCCCTGAAACCCATGAGACCGACCGTGTGTTTCGGCCGGTCTCAGGAAGATCAGGTTAAGCGCCACTTATGCGCGTTTGTCGTCGTCGAGATCTTCGAAATCGGCATCGACAATGTCGTCATCCACGCCGCGGGGCGTGTCGTCAGGTTCCGCATCCGTGTCCGACGCGGCTGCCTCGTCCTGGCTGGCCTTGTAGATAGCTTCACCCAGCTTCATCGAGGCTTCCGTCAGGTTTTGAATGCCGCCTTTGATCTTGCCAGCGTCTTCGGTTTCCAGCGTTTCTTCCAATGCTTTGATCGCCAGCTCGATCACCTCGACGGTGGAGCCGTCGACTTTGTCGCCGTGATCCTCGAGCGACTTTTTGGTGCCGTGGATCAGACCTTCGGCCTGGTTCTTGGCTTCGACCAGCTCTTTGCGCTCGGCATCGGCCTCGGCATTCGCCTCGGCGTCCTTGACCATTTGATCGATCTCGTCATCGCTGAGACCGCCTGAGGCCTGGATTGTAATCGCCTGCTCTTTCCCGGTGCCTTTGTCCTTGGCGCCGACCGAGACGATGC
>CAYLVP010000036.1:0-29374 GCA_964387155.1 uncultured Rhodobacterales bacterium
GATCACGCGGATCACGCCGATGACGCGGGTGGCCATACCGAATTTCACGCGCAATACAGCTTGACCTGCGCTCAGCCCGATAATCTGACGGAGATCACCTTTGCCTATTTCGACCGGTTCGAGAACGCGCGCGAGGTGGAGGTACAGATCGTCACCGCAGGCGGCGCGCAGGCCTTTATGGTTGGGCGCGCGGCTCCTGTCCTAGATCTGCGCAGCCTGTTCTGAAAATGCCCACGCCTGTCTTGAGCGTCACCGATCTTGCCTATCGCTGGCCGGGCCGGGCGGGGTTTGGACTTTCGGTGCCAGAGCTGACTTTGGCCGCGCAAGAAAGCGTGTTGCTGCTGGGCGAAAGCGGGTCTGGCAAATCCACTTTGCTGTCTTTGATCTGCGGCATCCTGCAGGCAGATCACGGCGTGATGCAGGTGGCCGGAACCGATCTGACCGGATTGTCGCGCAGCGCGCGCGACCGGTTTCGGGCCGAACAGATCGGCGTAATCTTCCAGCAGTTCAACCTTCTGCCGTTCGGGTCTGTGGCTGACAACGTCCTCTTGCCGCTGCGCTTCGCGCCGGAGCGGCGCAAACGGGCAGGCGATGCGGGGGGCGACGCCCGGGGTGAGGCGGCGCGGCTTTGTCACGCGCTTGGTCTGCCGGCGGCGCGTTTCACCGCGCGCGCCAACACGTTGAGCGTCGGCCAACAACAGCGGGTCGCGGTCGCGCGTGCGCTTATCGGTCAGCCGCCGCTGATCGTGGCAGATGAGCCGACCTCGGCGCTTGATGCAGGCAGTCAGGCCGCCTTTCTTGACCTGTTATTCACCCAGCAAGCGGCCAATGGCGCGGCGCTTTTGATGGTCAGCCATGATGCGCGGCTGGGCGCGCGGTTCGACCGTGTGTTGCGCATGGAAGAGATCGCAAAGACCACGCAGGCAGCCGCATGATCGCGCGGCTTGCCCTGGCCTCGCTCTGCGCGCGGGCCCTGACAGTGGGGATGACGATCCTGGCCATTGCGCTGTCTGTGGCGCTCTTTCTGGGGGTCGAGAAGATCCGCAGCGGGGCCAAGGCCAGCTTTGCCGATACGATTTCGGGCACGGACCTGATTGTGGGCGCGCGGTCAGGCTCGGTTCAGCTGCTGCTTTATTCGGTGTTTCGCATCGGGAACGCGACCAATAATGTCACTTGGCAAAGCTATCTCGACATTGCCGCGCGGCCCGATGTCGATTGGATTGTACCCATTTCGCTGGGCGACAGCCACCGGCAATTCCGGGTGATGGGCACCAGCACAGCGTTTTTCGAGCATTACAAATACCGTCAGGGGCGCGCGCTGGAGCTGGCCGAGGGTGCCATCATGAGCGACCTTTTTGATGCCGTGATCGGGGCGGATGTGGCCGCGACTTTGGGCTATGAGGTCGACACGCCGATTGTGGTGGCGCATGGGCTGGCCTCTTTCGTGGAACATGAGGATCAGCCTTTCCGCATCGCTGGGATCCTGAAAAAAACTGGCACGCCGGTTGACCGCACCGTGATCATCAGCATGGAGGCCATTGAGGCGATCCATGTCGACTGGCGCAACGGGGCGCAGATCCCGGGTCAATCCACGCCCGCAGATGCCATTCGGCAGATGGATCTGACGCCAAAGGCTGTGACCGCTGCGCTGTTGGGGGTGGAAAGCCCCTTGCAGACCTTCGCCCTGCAACGCGCGATCAACACCTACCCTGAGGAGCCGCTGCTTGCCATTCTGCCCGGTGTCGCGCTGCAAGAACTTTGGGGCATCGTCGGCATTGCCGAGACGGCGCTTCTGGCGGTCTCGGCCATGGTTGTTGTCACGGCCTTGATCGGGATGATGGCGACGATCTTTTCGAGCCTGAACGAGCGTCGGCGGGAGATGGCGATCCTGCGCGCGATGGGCGCGCGGCCCCGCATCATCGTGGGGCTATTGGTGCTTGAGGCGATGCTGACGGCTGCGATTGGCGCGGTCTTGGGGCTTGCGCTGCTCTATCTTGGGCTTGTCATCGCGCAACCCATGCTCGACCGCGCCTACGGGCTGTGGTTGCCCATCTCGCCCCCCGGCGCGTCCGAGGCGTGGGTCATCGCTGCCGTCATCGCTGCTGGCGCAATTGTGAGCCTCGTACCCGCCGCGCGCGCCTACCGCCTGTCGCTTGCAGATGGTATGATGGTGCGTCATTGATGGTTGAGGAGGGGGCGAATGTTCACCCGACGCACAGCTTTGAGTTTGATTCCCGCCGGGCTGATGGCCCCGCAGATGGCGCGTGCCGCGCTCCCGCGCGTGCTTGGCTGGGAGGATCTGATCCCGCCCGGAGTGCCCTATAGCGAGATCGTCGGCGAAGGGGAGATGGACGAGGCCGCCGATTTTTGGGCCCCGCTATATGACGCCAATGCCACCAAGCTGAACGAGACGCTGGATGGCGCCTATATCAAAATGCCGGGCTTTATCATTCCCTTTGACGTAGGGCCGGAAGGCGTCACTGAATTTATGCTGGTGCCCTATGTCGGGGCCTGCCTGCATGTCCCGCCGCCGCCGGCAAACCAGCTTGTGATCGTTGAGGCAACCAAGCCCTGGCCCAGCGACCAGCTTTGGGACGCGGTCTGGGTGACGGGTCAGATGCGCACGCGGCTGCAATCAACCAGTCTGGGGCAGGTGGGCTACGCGCTCAGCGCTGATGCGATGGAGACATATATATGGTAAAGCCTGTCCTGCGCAGGCGGGCCGTCCTGGCCGGGCTTGGCGCATCGCTGGCCCTGCCGCTGCCGCGCTTGGCGCGCGCCTCAGAGGTCATCCCGCTTGCATGGTCCGACCTCTTGCCCGAAGGCGAACGCCCCATCCCGCCCGTGCTGCAAAGCATGATCGATCACAGCCAAGCCCCTCTGGTCAATCTGCAGCCGCCCTCTAGCGGGGTGCGCACCGACTGGAACGGGCAGACGGTCGAGCTTCCGGGGTTCATCGTGCCGATTGACCAGCGCGCCACGGGTGTCGTGGCCTTCATTCTGGTGCCCTATGTGGGGGCCTGCATCCATGTCCCACCGCCCCCGGCCAACCAGCTGGTCTTTGTGACGACCGAGACGCCTTTTGAAAGCTCGGGCCTGTTTGAGGCAGTGACCGTAACGGGGGAGTTGGGGGTCTCGACCATCTCTACTCAATTGGCGGAGGTGGGCTACGCGCTCACCGCGCAGAAGATCGAGACATATACCTTTTAAGGGGCAGCCCTTGAGGGCTACATGTTAAGGGCGCCCGCATGACGGACGCCCTTTTTCGTGTTTCTCGGCAGTGACGCGCGCGACGCTATGAGGTCAGCTCATAAGCCCGCTCACCATGCTGGGTGAGGTCGAGCCCAGTGGTCTCGGCTTCCTCATTGACCCGCAACGGGGTGATCAGCCCCACCAGCTTGACCAGCACCACCGTCACCACAATCGTGTAGATGCCAACGATGGCCAGCCCGCCAAGCTGGGCCGCCCAAGCGCCTTGCCCGAAGGCTGCGATCATGATCGTGCCGAAGACCCCGCCTACACCGTGGACCGCAAAGACATCCAGCGTGTCGTCAATCTTGATCATGTTGCGGATCAGGTTCACCGCTTCCTGGCAGAGCACACCGGCGACAGCCCCGATGATCAGGGCCTCAAGAGGCCCGACAAATCCGGACGCCGGGGTGATGGAGGCCAGGCCCGCAATCGTGCCCGTCACCATCCCAACGAGGGAGGCCTTGCCGAATTTCAGCTTTTCCCAAAGCGCCCAAGTCAGCGATGCGGTCGCGGCCGAGATATGCGTAACCGTCAGCGCCATGGCCGCGCCGCCATCAGCGGCAAGCTGCGAGCCACCGTTAAAGCCAAACCAGCCGACCCAAAGCATTGCGGCCCCGATCATCACCATGCCGGGATTATGCGGCGGCTTGGTGGCGTCGCGACGCGCGCCCAGGAAGAAGGCCAGCACGAGGGCGGCCAGACCGGCGGTCTCGTGCACCACGATGCCGCCCGCAAAATCGCGCACACCGATCTCCCCAAAGATACCGCCATCGGCCATCATACCGCCGCCCCAAATCCAATGCACCACAGGCGCATAGCAAAGCAGCATCCAGAGGCCGGAGAAGGTGAGCACGAAGCCGAAGCCGATGCGTTCAACATAAGCGCCGACGATCAGCGCCGGCGTGATGATGGCGAAGGTCATCTGGAAGGCGAAGAACAGAACCTCGGGCAAGGTGCCCGACAGCGTCTCGGCATCGATGCCTGACAGCAGCACCTTGTCCAAGCCGCCCCAGTAGCCAGAGGTGCCGCCGCCAAAGGCGATGGAATATCCCACAACCAGCCACAGCACGCTCATCAGACAGGCAATCGCGTAGCAATGCATGAAGACGCTCAGCACATTGCGCGCGCGCACCAGCCCTCCGTAAAACAGCGCGAGCCCCGGCAACGTCATGAACAGCACCAGCGCCGTTGCCACAATTATCCAAGCCGTATCGGCACCAACCATCACTTTCCCTCCCATGGTCTGTGTTTGCCGGGCCAAAAACAGTGGGTGCGCTGCAACTTAAAGAGGCAATGAGCAGGGCGAGCGCGCAAAATTGCATCAAACATCGAACTGCACAAAAAAGCGGCGGATATTGAGGTGAGTGACGCACAAAGCGTCAGCAATGAAACCTGCTAGAGTGCGGCCAGCAGCAGTTTCAGGGCATGGCGCACGGTGCCTTGCCGGACCTGATGCCGTCCGATGGCTCCGAACTGAACGGTCTCGGTTTGCGGCGCGATGCCCTGCTGCGAGAGCCCGAAACAGACCATGCCTTCGGGCTTATGGGCGGAGCCGCCGGGGCCGGCGATGCCGGTGACGGCCACTGTGATCTGCGCGTCGGACCGCTGCAGCGCACCTTCGGCCATCTCGCGCGCGACCTCCTCTGAGACTGCGCCGTGTTGCCCCAGCGTGACCGGATCAACGCCAAGCATCTGCATTTTGGCCGCGTTGGAATAGGTCACAAACCCGCGCTCAACCACGTCAGAGCTGCCGGGGATCTCTGTCAGCGCGCCCGCAATCAACCCGCCGGTGCAGCTTTCTGCCGTGGCGATCATCAGACCACGCGCGCGGGCTGCGGCAAGGACCTGGGTGGCCAGCTCATCCATGGGAAAGATAGGCCCCGATCATCACCAGAACTGCCGCCGCGATCCCGGCGAAGACATCATCAAGCATCACGCCCAACGCATCCCCGCGCTGGTCGGCCCAGCCAATGGGGCCGGGCTTGAGAATGTCGAACAGGCGAAAGCCCAGAAATGCCACGACAAGCCCGGGCCAAAGCGCCCAGAACGAGACGCCTGCATGGCTGGCCCCAATAGCAACGGGCAACACCGCGATCCACTGGCCGACAAGCTCGTCAATGACGACTTCGGACGGGTCGTGGTTGCTGCTGTCGGCAATATAGCGGGCCGTGGCCCACCAGCCTTTCAGGAAGGCGGCAGCGACGCCCAGCGCCAAAAGCGGCCAGCCGCCGATAAGCCAGACCAGCCATGCAAGCGGGATCGCGGCCAGCGAGCCCCAGGTGCCGGGGGCAGGTTTGACAAACCCCACATAGCCCACCGTAACAATCAGCTTGGCAATCACGGCTTCACCAATGTGGCCGTCGCCATGCAGGCAATGCCCTCGCCGCGTCCGGTAAAGCCCAGCCGTTCGGATGTGGTGGCCTTGACGCTGATCCTGTCAAGGGAAATACCAAGCAATTCCTGTAGCTTGTGGCGCATAGCTGACGTATGCGGCCCGATCTTTGGGAACTCGCAGATCAAGGTGCAGTCCACATGGGTCAGCGTGAACCCCTTATCCCGTGCGAGCCCTGCGGCATGGGTCAGAAAGATATGGCTTTCGGCCCCTTTCCATTGCGGATCCGAGGGCGGGAAATGCTGACCGATATCGCCCTCGGCCAATGCGCCGTAAATCGCGTCGGTGATCGTATGCAGTCCGACATCCGCATCTGAATGGCCCTGCAAGCCCCGCTCATGCGGGATCGCGACGCCGCACAGCATGACATGGTCGCCCGGGCCAAAGCGGTGCACATCGAAGCCGTTGCCTGTTCTGACATCCATCTTGCTCTCCAACAGGGCTGCGGCGCGGTCGAAATCCGCGCTGGTGGTGATCTTGAGGTTGCGCTCTTCGCCGGGCACGATCTTGACCTGCAGCCCCGCTGCGCGGGCGACCTCGACATCATCGGCGGGGGCACCGTTATAGCTGGCATGAGCCGCGCGAATGTCAGATGCGATGAAGCCTTGCGGTGTCTGCGCACGAAACAGCCCGCTGCGGTCCTGCGTGCCCGCGACATAAATGTCGCCGCGCCACAACGCGTCCGTGACAGCAAGTGCCGGGGCCGCCGCGCCCTCGACGCGCACAGCGTCGATCACGGCAGAGATCAGCGCATCCGACACGCATGGCCGCGCCACGTCATGGATCAGCACGATGCCCTCGCCTGCGGCTGCAAGCCCCGCGCCGACCGAGGCCGCTCGGGTCGCGCCGCCATCCACGCGGATCACAGGATCGGGCAGGTGCAGGCCCGCCAAGCGATCCGTGTCATCCGGGTGCGTGACGAGGATGATCCGCGACACGTCAGGATGCGATGCGAAGCGGTGCAGCGTCCAAGCAATCACCGGGCGTTCCGCAATGATTTGCCATTGTTTTGGCATGTCGCCACCCGCGCGGAGCCCTCGGCCAGCGGCAACAATGACTGCGGTGACGGGTAGGGCGGCGTTTGACATATCAAAATGTCTAGGGGCTCGGCGCAGCAGGGGCAATGGGCGGAATTGCTGCCTTATTTTTAGGCAGTGCATGTTTTGTATGCTGTTTGACCCGGTTTTTGGTGGCTCTTTGCTTGCCGGGCGGGTGGGTCGAGGGCCATATATTCGCAATTGCACAAGGATTAAGCAGCTGACCATTTCGCTGGCACATACAGAGATCACCATGCCCGTTTTCCTGGCACCGCTTGCCGGGATCACGGATTTGCCGTTTCGCGCGCTGGTCTCAACATTTGGGGCCGGGCTGGTCGTCTCGGAAATGGTTGCGAGCCAGGAGATGGTGCAGGCCAAGCCCGGCGTGCGCGAAAAGGCCGAGCTGGGATTTGACAGCGCGAATACAGCCGTGCAGCTCGCCGGGCGCGACGCGCATTGGATGGCCGAAGCCGCCCGCATGGTGGAAGGGAACGGCGCGAAGATCATCGATATCAACATGGGCTGCCCGGCCAAGAAGGTGGTGAATGGCTATTCGGGCTCCGCGCTGCTGAAGGATCTCGACCATGCGCTGGGCTTGATTGAGGCCGTGGTGGCCGCAACGGACCTGCCCGTGACGCTCAAGACCCGGCTTGGATGGGATGACGCGCTTTTGAATGCGCCCGAGCTGGCCCGCCGGGCCGAGGCGGCGGGCATTCAGATGATCACGATTCACGGGCGCACCCGGTGTCAGTTCTACAAGGGCCGGGCCGATTGGGCGGCAATTGCCGCCGTGAAAGAGGCCGTGTCGATCCCGGTCATCGCAAATGGTGATATCATCTCTGCCGCTACGGCGCGGGTGGCGCTGACGCAATCGGGCGCGGACGGCATCATGATCGGACGCGGGGCGCAAGGGCGTCCTTGGGTTCTGGCCCAGATCGCGGCAGAGCTTCGCGGCGCGCGCGGCCCCGCCACGCCTGAGGGCCACGCCCTGATCGCGTTTGTCGCCGGTCACTACGAGGCCATGCTGTCCTTCTACGGCCCTGATTTAGGGGGGCGCGTCGCGCGTAAACATTTGGGCTGGTACATGGATGGATGCGCCACGCCGCAGGCGTTACGGCGCGAAGTGTTGACAGCGCCCACGCCGTCAAAGGTCCTGAGCTTGCTAGAGGACGCGCTGACGGCACAGGAGCTTGCGGCATGAATGAGATGAACGAGCCCTTCTTTGACACGCTTTGGACCTCGCTGCCGCTGCCGGGGCTGGTGATCGACCCTGACAACCTGATTTGCCAGGCCAACACGGCGATGGAGACGTTTTTGAACCTCTCCGCCCGCTCGATGATCGGCGCGCCAGTTTGGGACAAGCTGCATGTCAATGCGCCGCTCGATGAGGCCGTGACGCGGATCCGGCGCGACGACGCGCCGCTTTTTGTCAATAATGTCGATGTCGGCTCCGGCGAACGGGCCCCGACCCAGTGCAACATTCAGTTTTCCGCTCTGGTGAACCGGCCGGGCCATATTCTGGTGCTGATGAAGCCGCGCGAGATCGCTGACAAGCTGGGCCAGGCGCTGCAGACCAAATCAGCCGCGAAATCTGCCATCGGCATGGCTGAGATGCTGGCCCATGAGATCAAGAACCCCTTGGCGGGGATCACCGGGGCCGCGCAGCTCTTGTCGATGAGTCTCACGCCCCAGGATCAGGAATTGACCGATCTGATCGTGGCCGAAACCCGCCGCATCGTGCAATTGCTGGAGCAAGTTGAGCAATTCGGCAATCTGCGCCCGCCCGAACGCCAGCCCGTCAACATTCACGATATCCTCGACCGCGCCCGCAAATCTGCGGCAGTGGGCTTTGGGGCGCATATGAAGATTCGGGAGGAATACGATCCCTCGTTGCCGCCCACCTTCGCCGATATGGACCAGTTGGTGCAGGTGTTTCTCAACCTGCTCAAGAACGCGAGCGAGGCGCAGCCGCAGGGCGGCACAATCACGGTGCGCAGCTTCTACGAGCAGTCCTTGCGGGTCTCGCGCCCGGATGGCACCCGCGTGGCGGTGCCCTTGATTGTCGAGATTGTCGATGATGGGCCCGGCCTGCCGGATCATCTGGTTGATGACATTTTTGAGCCTTTCGTCTCGGGCCATGAGAATGGCACCGGGCTTGGCCTTGCGCTGGTCTCCAAGATCATCGCGGAGCATGACGGCTGGATCGCGGTCAGCTCCGCCCCCGGCAAAACAGTCTTTCGCATTTCTCTTCCAGTCGCGCCGAAGGAGGCGCTGTGACCCTCGCCCCGAAGGAGGCCTAAATGGACGGCACAGTTCTTGTTGCAGATGACGACCGCACGATCCGCACCGTATTGACCCAGGCGCTGACGCGCGCGGGGTGCAAGGTGCATGCGACCTCTTCGCTGACCACGCTGATGCGCTGGGTGGAAGAGGGGAAGGGCGATCTTGTGATCTCCGACGTGATGATGCCTGATGGCAATGGGATTGAGGCCTTGCCAGAGATTTTGGACAAGCGCCCGACGCTGCCGGTCATCGTCATTTCGGCGCAGAACACCATCACCACGGCGATTGCGGCCAATGAGGCGGATGCCTATGACTACCTGCCCAAGCCCTTCGATCTACCGGATCTGATGAAACGCGCCAATCGCGCGCTGGAGCGCAAGCGCGTCGTGGCCCGCACCGTGGCAGAGCCCGCGCCCTCGGGCGAGGCCAGTGATGACAACTTGCCCCTGATTGGCCGGACCCCGGCGATGCAGGCGCTTTACAAGCTGGTGGCGCAGGTGGTGAACACCGAACTGCCTGTCATGATCACCGGCGAAAGCGGGACCGGCAAAAGCCTGATTGCCCGCGCGATCCATGATTTCTCAGACAGGCGCACCCTGCCTTTCGTGACCGCGACGCCCAGCGATCTGGCCGATATCAATGGCCCCGCAACGATCCTGAGCCGCGCCAAGGGTGGCTCGATCCTGTTTGATGAGGTGGGCGATCTGGATGGCGACGCGCAGGCGCGCGTGGTGCGCATGCTCGACAGTCTGACAGATGATGCGCCGCGCATCATGGCCACCAGCCAGCAGGACCTGATGGATAAGCTGGAGGCAGGCAACCTGCGCCAGGACCTGTTCTACCGCCTGAGCGGCGTGACCCTTTCGATCCCGTCGCTGCGTGAGCGTGTCGATGACATTCCGCTGCTCTCAGAGCATTTTCTGATCCGGGCAGAGCGGGACGGCGCGCCGCGCAAACAGCTGTCCAAAGACGCGTTGGAGATGATCCGCGCCTATAGCTGGCCCGGCAATGTGCGGCAGTTGGAAAATACGATCCGCCGCCTGATCGTGACCTCGCAGGAGGAAGAGATCGGGCGCGGCGATGTAGAGCTGGTTCTGGGCAATCAGCCCGAAATAGAACCGCTCATAGGCGGCGGCGATACAGAGAAGCTCTCGGCCAGCGTTGCCAAACATCTGCGCCGCTATTTTGATCTGCATGGCGGGGTCTTGCCGCCACCGGGGCTTTACAGCCGCATCCTGCGCGAGGTGGAGCTGCCACTGATCGAGATCGCGCTGGATGCGACAGCGGGAAATCAGGCGAAATGTGCGACCTTGCTTGGCATCAACCGCAATACCTTGCGCAAAAAGGTCACCGATCTGGATATTCGCGTGACAAGGCGCCGCAAGCTGATGTAATCTCGCCACAGTCACCGTGGCAGTTGGACAGCACTGTTGTTCACAGATCACATCAAAAAAGAGTGGCAAGGTGGTAGAAAGCAGATGAAATCCGCTGCGGGACGCATGTCCTGGGACAGGCTGAATCACTTGCGCAAGCGGCGTAAGCTCAAGAACCAATCCACCCTTGGGTTGGTGTTTCTGGGCCCGGTCCTCGCGATCGTGACCTATCTGGGCTTTGGCCCTTATGAGCTGGACCCGACATCGCGCGGCATCCGGCTGATCTTGCTGGCAGATCTGATCTATGTGCTGGTGATTGCCGGGCTTGTTTTGACCACCATCAGCCGGTTGATCACGAAACGGCGCGAGACCTCTGCCGGGTCGCAGCTGCACCTGCGTCTGACAGGCGTGTTCGCGCTTGTCGCGCTGGTGCCCACCATCATCGTTGCGGTTTTCGCGGTCATCACTGTGAATTTTGGCCTGGAGGGGTGGTTTTCAGACCGGGTGCGCAATGTGGTCGGCAGCTCGCTTGCGGCGGCGCAGGCCTATGAGGATGAGCAGCGCGACACGTTGCTGGAAGACACGGAGCGGCTTGCAGGTTACTTGAACGTTGCCCGACAAGCCAATGTAACACTTGACGATTCACAGCTTCCCGAAATCCTGACCCAGGTGCAGGAGCAGGTCCAGCGTGGCCTCAAGGAAGCGTTTATCATCGACGGGACAGCCCAGCTGATGGCGCGGGGCGCGCGTAGCTATCTGTTTGATTTTGAGCAGCCCAGCGACGAGGCGATGGTCCGGGCGCGGGCTGGTGAAACAGTGATCATCGAGGATTGGCCCAATGGCGAATTTCGCGGGCTCGTCGCCATAGAAGGGTTCATTGATCGCTATCTCTATGTCTCGCGCAACGTCGATGGTGATATCCTTGCGTTGTTGGATGACACGCAGGAAACCGTGCGGCTCTATGAACAGCTCGAACAGGATCGGGGGCGGCTGCTGTTTGAATTCGGGCTGCTTTATCTGGGGTTCGCGCTCATTCTGATCCTTGCTGCGATCTGGCTGGGCCTGTGGTTTGCCGAGCGGCTGGCCCGGCCCGTGGGCCGCTTGGCGGACGCGGCGGAGCGTGTCGGCAAGGGGGATCTCGATGTTCAGGTCATCCCCGCCGACAGCAATGACGAAATCGCGCTGCTGGGTCGGCACTTCAATGAAATGACAACGCAGCTCAAAGGCCAGCGGACCGCGCTATTGGAGAACACGGCGCAGATTGAACGGCGTCGCCGCCTGTTTGACTCGGTCCTGTCTTCTGTGACGGCCGGGGTGATCGGTCTTGACGCGGCGGGGCAGGTGACGATCCTGAACCGGTCCGCACGGCGGATGCTGGATCTAGGCGAGGATGATCTGACCGGGCGCATGTTGGTCGATCTCGTGCCCGAGTTCGGCAAGCTGCTGGAACAGCTCCGGTCGCAACAGACCGTCAATGCGCAGGACGAGATCAAGATCACCCGGCGTGGCCAGTTGGAAAGCCTTTTGGTGCGCATGGCGCTGCGCCAAAGCGAAGAGGGGGCGCCGGAAGGCTTTGTGATTGCCTTTGATGATGTGACAGACCTCGTTTCGGCACAGAAAATGGCCGCCTGGGGCGATGTTGCGCGTCGGATCGCGCATGAGATCAAAAACCCGCTGACCCCTATCAAACTGTCTGCGGAACGTCTGAAGCGTAAGATGGCACCGGTTGCGGGCGACCAGCTTGCCAGTCTCGAGCAATATACCGATGTGATCATGCGCAAGACGGATGATTTGCGCCGCATCGTTGATGAGTTCTCCAAATTTGCGCGGATGCCGGAGCCGGAGATGCGGCCTTGCGACCTGATGGATCTGGTGCGTGACGCGGTCTTGCTGCAGCGTGCGGGCCAGCCGGGGGTCGAGATCAGCCTAGACAGCGACGCCGACACGATCGCCACCGAACTTGATCCGACAATGATCGGCCAAGCGCTGACGAACCTGATTAAGAACGCCGGAGAGGCCATTGAAACCTATCAGGAAAGCGGCGCTCATGGCGGCCATAGGCCGCAGGTGAAACTGGCCGTTGTGGCGCGCGAAAACAGCGTGACGCTGACAATTGCAGACAATGGGATTGGCCTGCCCGAAGACCGGGCGCGCTTGTTTGAGCCCTATGTCACCTCGCGCGCGGAGGGCACCGGGCTTGGCCTGCCCATCGTGCGCAAGATCATTGAAGAGCATGGCGGCTCACTGGTGTTGAAAGATGCCGAGCCATTTGACGAAACCGGGCATCGCGGGGCGCAGGCAGTGATCACACTGCCGCGCCTTGGCGAGATGACCCCAAGCAAAACCGCCGCGGAGATCACTCGGCCCGCGGCGGAATAAAACGAAACAAGGAGAGAGAGCTATGGGCGATATTTTGATTGTGGATGACGAGCGCGACATTCGGGAGCTGATCTCGGACATCCTTATAGATGAGGGCTACACCACACGGCTGGCGGGCACGTCTGAGGATTGCATGGCGGAGCTGAATGCCGAGCCGCCCGGGCTGATGATCCTCGATATCTGGCTCAAAGATTCAGCCATGGACGGGATCGACATCCTCAAACACGTCAAGCGCGACAATCCTGAGATCCCCGTGGTGATCATCTCCGGCCATGGCAATATCGAGATCGCGGTCGCCGCCATCAAACAGGGTGCCTATGACTTCATCGAGAAGCCCTTCAACATTGATCAGCTGATGGTGGTGATCACCCGCGCGATGGAAACCTCGCGCTTGCGGGCAGAGAATTCGCAGTTGAAGCGGGGCGAGGTGACAAGCGCCGACATGATCGGCGAAAGTGCGGCCTTCCGCGCCTTGCAGGGCCAGCTGGAGAAGGTGACAAATTCGAATGGTCGCGTGATGCTGACGGGCCCGGCCGGTTCCGGCAAAGAAGTGGCGGCGCGCTATATCCATGCGCATTCGAACCGTGCCGGGGCGTCTTTCGTGACGGTAAACTGCGCCACGGTCGAGCCTGACCGGATGGAAGAGGTGTTGTTTGGCCGCGAAAGCAAGGAGCGCGGCGTTGAACCCGGGCTCTTGGAACAGGCCCATGGGGGCGTGATCTTCTTTGACGAGGTGGCGGATATGCCGCTGGGCACCCAGTCGAAAATCCTGCGGGTGCTGGTCGAGCAGAGCTTCCAGCGTGTGGGGGGCAATGACAAGGTCCGGGTGGATCTGCGGGTGATTTCGGCCACCAACAAGGACCTGTCTGCCGAGATCGCTGCGGGCCGCTTCAGGGAGGAGCTATATCACCGGCTCAATGTGGTACCAATCCAGGTGCCGGGGCTCGAAGACCGGCGCGAGGATATCCCCAGACTGGCCGATTTCTTTGTCTCCGCCTTCAACAAGGTGCAGGGCCTTCCGCTGCGCCAGATATCAGAAGATGCCGCCGCGCTGCTGCAGACCATGCCCTGGCCGGGCAACATCCGGCAGCTCAAGAATATCGTTGAACGCGTGCTGATCCTGGGCCCCGGCTCCGGTGATATTCAGGCGAAAGAGCTGCCCAGCTCCGAAGGGGGCGCAGAACAGGGCGACGGTCTCAAGATCGGCGGCACATTGGCCACCCTGCCATTGCGCGAGGCGCGCGAGCTGTTTGAGCGCGAATACCTGATGACGCAGATCAACCGCTTTGGCGGCAATATCTCGCGGACCGCTGCTTTTGTGGGGATGGAACGCTCTGCGTTGCACCGGAAGCTCAAATCGCTGGGGGTCGTGACCTCCAACAAGGCGGGTGCGCGTGTGGCCGAAGTGCATGAGGCGCTTGAGGGGGCGGATCAGGATTAGTCCAGAACATGCGGCGGGGGTGCAATTTCTTGACCCCCCACGCGCCATCTGCCATGCAAAGCGCCTGAATCAAGGGACGTGACCGATGAAGGTGATCATCTGCGGGGCCGGGCAGGTCGGCTGGCAAATCGCGCGGCATCTGTCGGGTGAAAACAACGCGGTCACGGTGGTCGACAACAACCCCGACCTCGTGGCCCGCGCGACCGAGACGCTCGATGTTCAGGGCATCACCGGCAATGCGAGCTATCCCGACATTCTCGACGCCGCAGGGGCGCGGGATGCGGATATGATCATCGCCGCGACCTTCTCGGATGAGGTCAACATGGTGACCTGCCAGGTCGCGCATTCGGTCTTTGCGGTCCCGCGCAAGATTGCGCGGCTCAGGGCGCAATCCTATCTGACGGCAATCTATTCCGACCTCTACCGGCGCGACCATCTGCCCATCGATGTCGTGATCTCGCCCGAGCGCGAGGTGGCGGAGGCCGCGCTGCAACGTCTGGCCAGCCCAGCGGCTTTTGACACGGAAAGCTTCATGGGGGGCGAGCTGCAGCTGCTTGGCATCCAGCTTGACGAGGATTGCCCGGTGCTCAACACGCCGCTGCGCCAGCTGACCGATCTGTTTTCGACCCTGCGCGCCGTGGTGGTGGGGGTGCGCCGCGAAAGGCGGCTTTTTGGCCCGGATGCAGGTGACCAGCTTTTCGCGCATGACCAGATTTATCTGGCGATCCACCGCGACGATGTTTCCCGCTCTATGGAGATTTTTGGCAAGGTCCAGAAAAAACAGGAGCGGGTGGTGATCATTGGCGGCGGCAATGTGGGCCTCGCCGTGGCCCGCGCCCTTGAGGCCCGCACCGAACGGATTCGCGCCAAGGTGATCGAGAAGAACCGTCGCTGCGCGGAGCTTGCCGCTGACGCGTTGGAGCGCACGATTGTGCTGCATGGCGACGGGCTGAATGGTGAGCTGCTGCAGGAGGCCAACATCGCACGCGCGGATGCCGTGCTGGCGGTGACCGATGACGACAAGACCAACATGCTGGCCGCCGTGCGCGCCAAGGCAGATGGCGCGCCGATGGCGATTTGTCTGATCAATGACCCCACCTTGATCCCGCTGATGGAGCCTTTGGGGATCGACGCCTATATCAACCCGCGCGCCACGACCGTTTCGTCCATTCTGCGCCATGTGCGCCACGGGCGGGTGCGCCAGATTTATTCCATTGGCGACGCCGAGGCCGAGGTCATCGAGGCGCAGGTGCTGTCTACCTCGCCGATCGCGGGGCAAATGATCCGCGATATCGGTTTCCCAGAGGGTGTGCTGATTGGCGGCATCAAGAAGGGCAACAAGGTGCAGCGACCCACCGGCGCCACCCGGATCGAGGAGGGCGATGTGATCGTCATCTTCGCGCTTGCCCAGGACGTGCATGAGGTGGAGCGGCTGTTGCAGGTCTCCATCCAGTTCTTCTAGGCCGATGCAGATGCTGTTGAAGCTGCCGCTTTTCGTGATCCTGATGGGGGTCGGCGCGGCGGCCATGCTGATCCCGGCCGTCCATGCCACCTACCTGGACCTGCACCGCACCGCGCAGCCGTTTCTGTATAGTGCCATCCTATTCGGGGTGCTGACCGCGTTTCTGGGGCTTGCGACCTATGGGCGGGACGGGCGGCATAAGGCGCGCAACCAGCTGGTCACTTTGGTAGCAGCCTACGCGTTGTTGCCCTTGATGCTGGCCATCCCGATGCGCGAGGCGGTCACCGGGCTGACACTGTTTGCGATGTATTTCGAAATGGTCTCGGCGCTGACCACCACCGGTGCCAGCCTGATCGATCCGCCTGCGCAGGTGGTCTCGACGATCCATCTGTGGCGCGCGTTGGTGGGCTGGATGGGCGGGTTTCTGATCCTGACGGCCGCGGCTGCCATCCTTGCCCCGATGGCGCTGGGCGGGTTCGAGGTTCTGCGCCCGATGCGCCGTTCCAGCAGCGCCGATAGTGTGATCCGCTCCACTGATCCGGGCGAGCAGGTCATCCGCTACACGGTGCAGCTGTTTCCCGTCTATCTGGCGGCCACATTGGTGCTGTGGTTGGGCTTGGTGCTATCGGGCACCACGCCCTTTCTGAGCCTGTGTCTGGCCATGTCGACGCTGGCCACCAGCGGCATCACCCCGTCGGGCGGGCTGAATTACTGGCAGGTGGGCATCTATTCCGAGGTGCTGATTTTCCTATTTATGTTCCTTGCCATCTCGCGCCAGGTCTACACGAATGAGGCCGGGCTGCCGTTCCGCCGACGCATTTTCGAGGACCGGGAGGTGCGGATCACGGTGCTGATCGTCACTTTGCTGCCGACAGCGCTTTTTATGCGCCACTGGGTCGGTGCGTTTGAGTTTGAAGGGCAGGGCGATCTGGCCGCTGCGTTCCGCGCTTTCTGGGGCGCGCTGTTCACGGTGCTGTCCTTCCTGACCACCACGGGCTTTGCCAGCCATGACTGGGAGGCCGCGCGCGCCTGGTCTGGCTTGCCGACGCCCGGGCTGGTGTTGGCAGGGCTTGCCATCGTGGGCGGGGGCGTGGCCACCACGGCAGGGGGCGTGAAGCTGCTGAGGGTCTATGCGCTTTACAAACATGGCACGCGGGAGATCGAGCGTCTGGTCCACCCGAACTCCATCGGGGGGGCGGGCAAGCTGGGCCGCGAGGTCCGCCGCGAAGGCGCATTCATCGCGTGGATCTTCTTCATGCTCTACGCCATGTCCATCGCCTTTTTCACCCTTGCGCTTGCCGCCGTGGGGCTTGATTTCGAGGCGGCGACTGCCTTTGCAATTGCGGCGCTGTCCACCACCGGGCCGCTGGCCGATGTGGCGCTGGAGGGCGCGATCGGATATGCAGATCTGTCGGTGGTCGCACAGTCTGTTTTGATCCTCGCCATGGTGCTGGGCCGGTTGGAGACGCTGGCGATTATCGCGCTGTTCAATCCAGATTTCTGGCGCTCCTGAGGGCCGTGCTGCGCTGCCCAAAAAAGAGGCTGGAAGTTTCCGGCGTGGCAGGACATAATTTGTAGACACTAGGGGCAGTTGCATCATTTGCCGGATGCACGACCATTCAATAAGAACCGTTTAAAAGGCGCGAAACCATGGCGGCTGACAAGCAAAATCTGCAAGACGTATTCCTCAACCACGTCCGTAAGGAAAAGATCCCCGTGACGATCTTCCTGATCAATGGCGTCAAGCTGCAGGGCGTGATCACCTGGTTTGACAATTTCTGCGTGCTGCTGCGCCGCGACGGGCAGTCCCAGCTGGTCTTTAAGGGGGCGATTTCGACCATCATGCCGTCAGCGCCGATCAGCCTTTATGAAGGCGACGAGTAATTCACGAGATTGACACGCCGCGCACCACCCGCGCCTGGGTGCTGCATCCCGATCTGAAGACCCGCGACACGGCCTCTGGCCGCGCGCCAGAGGAGGCTTTGGCCGAGGCCGTGGCCCTTGGTGTGGCTTTGCCGGGCCTTGAGGTTGTGGGCCAGGATGTCGTGCCGCTGCCCAAGACCCGCGCAGGCACCCTGTTTGGCACCGGCAAGATTGACGCGCTGCGCGACCGCTTCAAGGCGGAAGAGGTCGAGCTGGTCCTGATCGACGGCCCGGTGACGCCCGTGCAGCAACGCAATCTCGAGAAGGAGTGGAAGGTCAAAATTCTGGACCGGACCGGGCTGATCCTTGAGATCTTCTCGGACCGGGCGGCAACCCGCGAAGGTGTGCTGCAGGTGGAGCTTGCGGCGCTGTCCTATCAGCGCACACGCCTCGTGCGGGCCTGGACCCACCTGGAGCGGCAACGCGGGGGCTTGGGCTTTGTGGGTGGGCCGGGGGAGACCCAGATCGAGGCGGACCGCCGCGCCATTGACGAGGCGATCAACCGGATCAAGAAGCAGCTCGACAAGACCGTCAAAACCCGCGAGCTGCACCGCGCCGCCCGCGCCAAGGTGCCGTTTCCGATTGTCGCACTGGTTGGCTACACGAATGCGGGCAAGTCCACGCTGTTCAATCGGTTGAGCGGCGCGGATGTGATGGTCAAAGATATGCTCTTTGCCACGCTGGACCCGACGATGCGCTCGGTCGAGCTGCCCGACGGTGTCGAGGTGATCATGTCGGATACGGTGGGCTTCATCTCGGACTTGCCGACACAGTTGGTGGCGGCCTTCCGCGCGACATTGGAAGAGGTGCTGTCGGCCGATCTGATCTGCCATGTACGCGACATCTCGCATCCTGAGACGGACAGCCAGGCAGAGGACGTGCGCCGCATCCTGGCTGATCTGGGCGTGGATCAGGAGATCAAAACCATCGAGGTCTGGAACAAGCTCGACAGGCTGTCTGAGGCGGATCTGGAAACCCGTCAGAACATGGCCGCGCGCGATGACAGCATCTTTGTGACCTCCGCGCTGACCGGTGCGGGGCTGGAGGGGCTGCTGGAGGCAATCTCGCGCGACGTGACCGAAGCGACGACGCAGGAGCGGATTGAACTGGGCTTTGACGAGGGCCGCAGGCGCGCCTGGCTGTTTGAGCAGGAGGTTGTTGACCGCGAAGAGGCGACAGAGGCGGGGTTCACGCTATCTGTCACCTGGAGCGCCAAGCAGAAGGCGCGGTTCGACAAGCTATAAAGGGCGCGCCATGACCACCTACCTGATCCTCTATTTCGTGACATTCATCATCTTTCTGGGCATCGACTTTTTCGGCCTTGGCGTGGTCGTCAAGCCGGTCTTTGAAAAGCATGTGCCCGAGCTGTTGCTGGACAGCCCACGGATCGGCCCGGCCCTGGCCTTCTATGCGTTCTATGTGGTGGGGCTGATCTGGTTCGTCTCTGCGCCCGCGCTCTCCGGCGACAAAAGCTTGCTGTGGGTGGCAGGCAATGCCGCCATTCTCGGGGCAATTGGCTTTGGGACCTACGAGTTTACCTCACTTGCCGTGACCAAAGGCTGGAGCTGGGAGATGGTGGTGGTGGACCTGTGCTGGGGCATGGCGATGACCGCGACCTCGGCCGTGGCGGGGGTTGCTGCGGTGCGCGTGATTTCCTGAGGCTTTGCGCCGCCTTTCGGCGTCGCCAAGGCGGGGGCTCTGCCCCAGGGCTGCGCCCTCCCCCGGGATATTTCCGGAACAATGATGGGGAGGGTCAGCGCGCCGGTATCAGCGTGTTGATCCCCACCGCACCGGCGCGGGCAAGCTCGGGGTCAAGCGTCATCGGGATATATTCGCCGCGCCGCCAGAGCACGCCCAGATCGTCGTAATGGCGCGAGACCGGATGCCCGGACTGCCCAGTTGCGATCACGAAGACCGAGCTTTCGGGATCGGCAAAATCATAGACACCCCGATACCCCGCCGCGTGGACATTCTGGAACGGATCGGGGCCGGTGCCGCGGGTCTTGCCCCGCATCAGCGTGTTGTCCCCGCCTGAGGTGGACTGGCGGATGTTGACGAACCAATTGAGCACGGGCTGCTGGCCCAGCACCGGATGGTCATGGGTGGCCTCATGCGCGTCGCCCCAGCGCCAGCTTTCGATATTGGGCCCATATCTGTCGCTGAGCGTCAGCAGGGCTTCGTCAAGCGCCTGGCGGGAGATCTGGGTGCAGGTTTCTTCTGCAGCGGATTGGATCACGTCGCACCAGATGCCAGCACCGCTGATATTGCGGTAGACCCGTTCGATAAAGAGCGGCTGGACATGGGTGAATTCCTGCGCCAGCGGGCCGATCTCGTCACGGATCAGGCGTTCCTGCAGGGCGCGCAGCCAGGCCGCGTAGATCAGCGGCTCGGGCAGATGTTCGGACATTTCGCCATTCCAGCTGGCCATGAGCTGCAGCGCCTCCTGGCGTCGACGCTCGGGCGTGCCATCGGGCGCGGGATCGCCGGTGAACCACAGATCACCCGCGATGAGCGGCAGCAACGCGCGGGCTGTAAAGGACACTGTGTCGAGCTGCGCTTCGATGAAGCTGTCGCGGGTATGGACCTGCCGGTTGAGCATCAGCCTCCGCCAGCGTTGCACCCGCTGCGTGTCGCTATAGACGTAGCTGACATGATCGGGGAAGGGGCGTTCCACCGTCTTGTTGTTGGTATTGCCGACAATCCCGCCCGAGGGGTTTGTAAAGAGCGGGTTGGAGGCGTCTGGCAAGATGCCCTGCCAGCGGTTTTGCGCGCGCCACCCGGGCGAGGGGATGCGCCCGCGTGACTGATGCGCGGGGTTGCGGCGCGGGATATGGCCGATGGTTTTCATCGCCACATTGGTTGTGTCAGCCATGGTGAGGTTTTGCCCGGGGGCCACGAAATCCTGCGCAGCGATGATCATCTCGGGGATGTCCCTGGCCACCATGATCTTGCGGGCGGCCTGCAGCGAGGTGTTCTGATCGGTCAGCATGGTCCAGCTGACGGAGGTGACATGGCCGGGCGGTGTGATCGTGGCGAGGTCATAGTGATGCCCAGGCAGCACCGGCCCGTTCTCGGTCCAGCGCAGCGTGATGGTGACGGGCTCGGCATCCTTGACGCGGATGATCGACTGGCGCGTCTGGAAAGGTTTGAACCCGTCGGGGGTCTGATACTCGTTCGGGTTGTCCGGGTTCAGCTGCTCGATATAGACATCCTGATCATCCACATTGGCCGTGGTCAGCCCCCAGCCGGTTGCAGCGGTGCGCCCGCTCAGCACCACCGGCATGCCCGCGATGGTGCCGCCAATCACAGCGCCGGAGGAGAGCTCCAGCCGGGCGAGATACCAGATTGAGGGCGCGGTAAGGCCCAGATGCGGGTCATTGGCCAGAAGGGTGCTGCCGGCGGCCGAGCGGTTGGGTGCGGCTGCAAATGCGTTGGAGGCGCCGGCAAGCGCTGCCGGTTTGGCCGGGGTCAGCGCCTGTCCCAACGGGTCATCGGGGGGCACATCCGCCGCCAATTGGGTCAGGTCGGCATCCGGCAGCAGCGCCGCGAAATCAAGCTCGGCTATGCCTTTCGAGGGATCATCGGGCAGCAGATCCGCGAGCCGGTCCATCGGGACAGACAGGGAGGCACGCGCGCGGATCACCTCCTGCTCGAGGCTGCCGGTCAGCTGGATGGAGAGCAGCTTGACCACCGCGATACTGTCGGCCGGTTGCCAGGGGGCTATGTCGGGCGGAAACAGAAAAAACTCAGGTGCGCCGCGGCCCAGGGCTTGCTCGTTAACAGTTCTGAGCCACGCATTCACCCCCGCCGCATAGGCGTCCAGCATCTCGCGCGTGGCATCATCCTGGGCTGCGACAGAGCGTTGGGCATGGCCGTAAATATCAAGGCGGCGCAACAGCTCGTCGGTGCGCAAAGTGCGCGCGCCAAAAAGCTCTGACAAGCGGCCCTGTGCCGTGCGGCGCAGCATGGTCAGCTGCCAGAGCCTATCCTGCGCATGCGCAAAGCCAAGCGCGTAGAATACGTCCGCGTCAGTCTCCCCGAAAATATGCGGAATGCCCGCATTGTTGCGCACGATCTCGACCGGGGCGGAGAGGCCGGGCACCTCGAAACTGTCGGAATAGTCGGGCAGGGAGCGCGAGGCCAAGTAGTAGACAGCCAGAAGCGCCAAACCGCCCAGCAGGGCGAGCGCCAGAAACAGGCGCATCGTCCATCTAAACACACTCGCCATTGCTGTTCCCGCTCTTGACCCGTGAGGCGGCGTGATACATGGCTGGAGGGGCAATATCAATCTATCAGCGGGGCCGAAACATGGCAAAAGTGAGTTTTCTGGGGCTGGGCGTCATGGGCTATCCGATGGCAGGCCATCTGGTGAAAGCGGGCCATGAGGTCACGGTTTACAACCGCACTGGCGCCAAGGCGGAGGCCTGGGCGGCCGAGCATGGCGGTGCCACGGCCCCGACCCCGCGCGAGGCCGCGCAGGGTGCCGAATTTGTGATGGCCTGCGTTGGCAATGATGACGACCTGCGATCCATTTGTGTAGGCGAAGACGGCGCGCTTGCGGGGATGGAGGCAGGGACCGTCTTTGTCGACCACACCACTGTGTCGGCCAAGGTCACGCGGGAGCTTTATGCCGCTGCGGATGCCGCGCAGATCAGTTTTGTCGACGCGCCGGTCTCTGGCGGGCAGGCGGGGGCCGAGAATGGCCAGCTGGGCGTCATGTGCGGTGGGGACGCGGGGGCTTACGCGCGGGCGGAGCCGATCATCGACGCCTATGCGAAAGCGTGCAAGCGGCTGGGCGAAAGCGGCGCGGGGCAGCTGACCAAGATGGTCAACCAAATCTGTATCGCCGGGCTGGTTCAGGGCCTGTCCGAGGGGCTGCATTTTGCCGAGAAGGCCGGGCTGGACGGCAAGGCCGTTGTCGAGGTGATCAGCCAGGGGGCGGCGGGCTCGTGGCAGATGTCGAACCGATATGAGACGATGCTGGACGGCGCATTCAACCACGGCTTTGCCGTCGACTGGATGCGCAAGGATTTGGGTATCTGTCTCGACACGGCGGATGAAAATGGCGCTTCCTTGCCGATCACCGCTTTGGTCGATCAGTTCTATAAAGATGTCCAGAAACAGGGCGGGGGCCGGTGGGACACGTCATCCCTGATTGAACGGCTGCGCAAGCTCGATAGCTGACCATATCGCGTCGGGGCCGCCCGCATGGCTTGGGCCGCGCCCTGACAGGCAAGCCTTCGGCCCGCCCGGGCCGAAGGAGCGTTGTTGAACGGTTTACGGGATGATGCGGCTGTATTTGTTGCCCTCGATGGTGGCACCCGCAATCAGACCGGCCTGCCCGAAGACCAGCGCAATCACTGGGGAAAGCGCGGTTGTGGTGTCTACACCCAGCGTGCCGCCTTCATTGGATACAGTATATTCGGCATCCGCCCCAAGCGTCCAACCGGGGGAGCGGCGGAAATCGCTCAACGCGTCTTCGGTCATGAAGAACAGCGCGTTGGAATATTGCTGAGCGCCCAATTGAAAGCCGAACGTGGCCGCAGTGGTGGAGTAATAGTCCACCGTCGCGCCGTCGATGCGCAAGGCGCCGCGCCCGAAAGACCCTCCGGGCCCAACCAGCCCCACCTTCGAGACAACAGGGATCATCAAGATGCCCACGGCCTTGCTGGCCAGATCGCGTGTGCCGGGCACATTCTGGTACATGAAGTTGAACGCCTGATCGACGCGTGCATCGATACGGGCGCTGCCCTGGCTGTTCACCCCGTTGCCGCAGGCGGCAAGACCACCCAGCGCTGCCCCGGAAACAAGGAAGTTGCGCCGCGAAAGCGCCTTTGGAAAATTGGTCATGGTGTCCGCCTGTGGTGTTTTTATGTGCATCTGTTCTCTCGTGCCCGTCTGACGCGGTGCATTCTGCGTGCAAGACTAAGCCAAAGGGGGCGACGTGTCACGGCTTTTGCGCTTTGCCTTTTTGGCGCGTCTGTTGCGCAGGCGCGCAGGGGCTCGCATTAGGCAGGCCATTGACCGAAAACTCTAGTCGAGAGCGAATCCGATTGCGCTGATCCACCTGTCGTTTCCGAATTTTACCTAATCTGGGCCATGAGGTGTCATTGTTCGTAAGGCGCTGAAACTAGGCAGGTTTTGTAATTAATTCACGCAGTTCGTCGTTCAAAAGCAGCAATTTGTCCCAATTCTCGCCCCAGTTTCTGGGGATGTTGACGGCAAGAACCGCGTCCACTCCCAGACGCTGCCATAGACATTTCAAGAACCCCTGGAGGGATATAATGACCAAGCTGCTCGAGAAATTTTTCACAGATGAATCCGGTGCTGTGACCGTTGACTGGGTCGTTCTGACCGCCGCCATTGTTGGTCTGGGCATTGCCGTTCTGGCCTCCGTCTCCAGCGGGGTGGAGCAACAATCCGGCGATATCGAAGGAAAACTGCTGGAACAGCGCATCTCGACAACCTTCTAGGTCAAACCCGCGCCGAAAGTTACGCGTTTGCGAAAAGCTGCCCGTGCAAGCGCGTTTTCACGCGAAGACAGGCTCAAGATATCGCAAGGTATTTTGGGCCTGTTTTTCTGCGCTGCAGGCCTGTGCAAAGCCCTTTGTTGTAAATAAAGGCCCGCAGCTATGGAACGGCCTGCTCCATGCCGTCAAGACAGCTGGGTCAGCCGCTTAACAGCTCCGCTACGCGCGGGGCGAAATAGGTCAATACGCCGTCGCAGCCTGCGCGTTTGAACGCCATCAGACTTTCCATCATCACGGCCTCTTCATTGACCCAGCCCTGCGCGCCGGCCGCCATGATCATCGCGTATTCACCCGACACCTGATAGGCGTAGGTCGGCGCGCCGAACGCGTCCTTCACCTCACGGCAGATGTCGAGATAGGGTTGGCCGGGTTTTACCATGACCATATCCGCCCCTTCCTCCAAATCGCGAGCGACCAGCCGCAGCGCTTCGTGCCGATTGGCAGGGTTCATCTGGTAGGTCTTCTTGTCGCCGGTCAATGCGCCTGAGGCCCCAACCGCGTCCCGGAACGGCCCGTAAAAGGCGGAGGCATATTTGGCGGCATAGCTCAGGATCGCGGTGTCGGTGTGACCCGCGGCCTCGAGCGCGCCGCGCATCGCGCCAATCCGGCCATCCATCATGTCCGATGGTCCCAGAATATCCGCCCCCGCTTTGGCCTGCGCCATGGCCATTTTGACCAGGGCCGCGACGCTTTCGTCATTCACAATGGCCCCGTCGCGGACGATGCCGTCATGCCCGTTAATGTTGTAGGGGTCGAGCGCCACATCGGTCATCACCGCGACCTCGGGGACGGCGTCCTTGATCGCGCGGGTGGCGCGGTTGGACAGGTTGTCAGGGTTCCAGGCTTCTTCGCAGCCTTGGGTTTTCAGCGACGGGTCGGTGTAGGGGAACAGGCAGATCGCGGGGATGCCCAGATCACGCGCGCGTCGCGCGGCCTCCACCACCAGATCAACGCTCAGCCGTTCGACGCCCGGCATGGAGGGCACGGGCGTCCGCGCGCCGGTGCCGTCCATCACGAAGACCGGCCAGATCAGATCCGACGCGCTCAACATGTTTTCCTGCACCAATGCGCGCAGCGCGGGGCTGCGTTTGAGGCGACGAAAGCGCGTAGAAATCTCGAGCGTCATATTCTGGTCCAGTTTTTTTGGTCCGTATCGGGGGTCGAACCTTGCTGCCATGTTTTGGGACATCTCTCAAGCGCATGGGCTCTGGCGCTCTGGATTTGCGGTGATATGGTGCCGCGGTTCTGGAACGGAACCGACCAACAAAAAGACACTCGTGAGGCAGCTACAGCTTTGGATTTCTACGTCACCGCCTTTGAGCTGATTGACCTGCGCTCTTTTTCGAACCTGTGGTTCTGGATCATGCTGGCCGTGTTCTGGTCGACCGCGTCGCATTACGTGCTGGGCGTGCCTTACGACATGGTCAGCCGGGCGGCCAAGCAAGGCGGGCAGGCGCAGCAGGATCTCGAAGACCTTGTGCGCATCAACGCAAACCGTCTCACATATATCTCGGACGAAGCCGGCACGGTGCTGACGGTTTTCGCGGCGTTTCTGGTTACGGGGCTGGTGATCACCGGGTTCTTTCAAGGGGTGGAATTCTGCCAGGCCTTGTCCTTGCTGTTGATCCCGATGCTGATCATCTTCCTGATGTCGATCCGCAGCGCCAAACGAGCGTTGCGTCTGCGGGGCGATGAGCTGTACCGGCTCTTGCGCCGCCAGCGTGTGGCGATCCAGGCGCTGGGCATGATGTCAATCCTCGTCAGCTCTATGTGGGGGATGTATGTCAATATCACGGCCGGGGTGCTCTGAGCGCTTGACCCTCGCGCCCCGGGCGGTATGTCACCGGGGATGACCGACGCCCCCAAAATAGATCCCAAACATGTCACCATCTCCGGCGCGCCGGAAGGCTATGATGCCAAGTTGGTGCTGGAAGAGCTCGCGACATCGGGCTGCGTCATCCATGTTGCGCGCGATGATCGGCGGATGGCGGCGATGCAGACCGCGCTGGGCTTTTTCGCGCCCGATGTGCCTGTGCTGGGCTTTCCGGCCTGGGACTGTTTGCCATATGATCGCACCTCGCCCAATTCCGACGTCTCGGCCACGCGCATGGCGACCCTGGCCGCGCTCGCGCAAGGCGTGCCGGGGCCGTTCATCCTTCTGACAACGCTGGCAGCCGTTACACAGCGCGTGCCTGCCCGCACGGTGCTGGCGGAATCGAGCTTTGTGGCTGAGGTCGACCAACAGATTGACGAGGCGGCATTGCGCGCCTTTCTGGTGCGCATGGGGTTCACGCAAAGCCCCACAGTGATGGAGCCCGGCGATTATGCCGTGCGTGGCGGCATCATCGACATTTTCCCACCCGGCGAGGCAGGGCCTGTGCGTTTGGATCTCTTCGGGGACGTGCTGGACGGCGCGCGACGGTTTGACCCGGTCACACAACGCACGACCGAGAAGCTGAGCCGGGTGGAGCTTGCCCCGGTCTCGGAAGTGATCCTGGACGAGGCCGCGATCACCCGGTTTCGGCAGAATTACCGGATCGAATTTGGGGCCGCGGGCACGGATGATCCGCTTTACGAGGCCGTCAGCGCGGGCCGCAAACATGCGGGTATCGAGCATTGGCTGCCCTTTTTTCACGCGTCGCTCGAACACCTTTTCGAATACCTGCCCGAGGCATCAATCGCGCTGGATGATCAACTGGCGCCCGCGCGGATCGCCCGGTGGGAGACGATTGCCGACCAATATGACAACCGCGTTGAGGCGATGAAGACCAAGGCGCGGCTGGATACCGTCTATAAGCCGGTGCCGCCGGGGCTACTTTATCTCGATGATGCGGCGTGGGATGCACAGGTGGCCGGGCGGCGGGTCATCCAGTTTGCTGTATTGCAGCAGCCCACCGGCCCCGGCGTTACCGATGCGGGTGGGCGCGACGGGCGCAACTTCGCGCCGGAACGCCAGTCAGAAAACCTGAATCTTTTCGGTGCCTTGGCGCATCATGTTCAATCTCTTTGGGGCATCAAGCCGGTGCTCATCGCGAGTTTCTCCGATGGTGCGCGCGAACGGCTGCAGGGTCTTCTTGCTGATCAGGACATCCATGACGCAAGGCTGATCGCGGATGCGCGTGAGATGTCTGGCGACGGTGTTTACCTCACCGTCTGGGGGTTGGAACAGGGCTTTGTGACGCCCGATCTGGCGGTGATTTCCGAGCAGGACGTGCTGGGGGACCGGCTGATCCGGGGCGCGCGCAAAAAGAAGCGGGCCGAGAATTTCCTGACCGAGACGCAATCGCTGAGCCCCGGCGATCTGGTGGTCCATGTCGATCACGGGATCGGTCGGTTCACGGGGATGGAAACCGTGACTGCGGCAGGTGCGCCGCATGAATGTATTCTGCTGGAATATGCGGGCGGCGACAGGCTGTATCTGCCGGTCGAGAATGTCGAATTGCTCAGCCGATACGGGCATGAGGAAGGGCTGCTCGACAAGCTGGGCGGCGGCGCATGGCAGGCCAAGAAGGCGCGTCTGAAGCAGCGCATCAAGGATATGGCCGACCGTCTCATTCGCGTGGCTGCAGAGCGAGAGCTGCGCCGCGCCCCCATTCTGGAGCCCGCCGAGGATATGTGGGAGGCGTTTAACGCGCGCTTCCCCTATGAGGAAACCGAAGATCAGCTGACGACGATTGAAGCAGTGCTTGATGATCTTGCCAAGGGCCGTCCGATGGATCGTCTCGTCTGCGGCGATGTCGGGTTTGGCAAGACCGAGGTGGCCATGCGCGCAGCCTTCGTGGCGGCGGCTGCCGGGCTGCAGGTTGCGGTGGTTGCGCCCACCACACTTCTTAGCCGCCAGCATACGCAGAGCTTCCGGGATCGGTTTCGCGGATTTCCAATCACAGTCAGGCAGTTATCGCGCTTTGTTGGTACGAAAGAGGCAGCCCAAACCCGCGACGGCATCGCGCGCGGCGAGGTGGATATTGCCATCGGGACCCATGCTTTGCTGAGCCAGCAGGTGAAGTTCAAGAACCTTGGGTTGCTGATCATTGATGAAGAGCAGCATTTCGGCGTGCAGCATAAAGAAAAGCTCAAGCAGATGCGGTCGGACATTCACGTGTTGACGCTTTCGGCCACGCCGATTCCGCGCACGCTGCAGCTGAGCCTGTCTGGCGTGCGGGAGCTGTCGATTATTGGCACGCCACCTGTCGACCGGCTGGCGATCCGTACCTATGTGTCCGAATTTGACTCTGTGACGATCCGGGAGGCGTTGTTGCGCGAACATTACCGGGGCGGGCAGAGCTTTTATGTTGTCCCGCGCGTCTCGGACCTGCCGGATATCGAGGCTTTCCTGAAAGAACATGTGCCGGAAGTCACCTATGTCGTGGCCAATGGTCAGATGGCGCCCGGCGATCTCGATAGTCGGATGAACGCGTTTTATGACGGCAAGTACGATGTGCTGCTGGCCACGACGATTGTGGAATCGGGCATCGATATCCCAACAGCCAACACGATGATCATCCACCGTGCGGATATGTTCGGCCTGTCACAGCTCTATCAAATCCGGGGCCGGGTGGGTCGCTCCAAGACGCGCGCCTACGCCTATCTGACCACCAAGCCGCGCCAGAAACTGACCGCCACAGCGGAGAAACGACTGCGGGTTCTGGGCTCGCTCGATAGTCTTGGCGCGGGCTTTAACATCGCCAGCCAAGATCTTGATATCAGGGGCGCAGGCAATGTTCTGGGTGAGGAGCAATCCGGCTCTGTCAGGGAGGTGGGCTATGAGCTCTACCAATCCATGCTGGAGGAGGCGATTGCCAAGATACGCTCCGGCCAGATGGAGGGCCTGAGCGAGACAGATGATCAATGGGCGCCCACGATCAATCTGGGCGTGCCGGTTCTGATCCCCGAGGATTACGTCAGTGATCTGGATGTGCGGCTTGGGCTCTATCGGCGTCTATCTGGGTTGACCACCAAGGTGGAGCTGGAAGGCTTCGCCGCAGAGTTGATCGACCGCTTTGGCCCCTTGCCCAAAGAGGTCAACACGCTGCTGCTGGTCGTGCGGATCAAGGCCATGTGCAAACGCGCGGGAATTGCCAAACTCAATGCCGGTGAGCGCGGGGCCACGATAGAGTTTCACGAGAATAAATTCGCCCGTCCCGAAGGGCTGGTTGACTATCTTCAGGACGCGCGCAACGCGGCGAAGATGAAAGACAATAAGGTGGTGGTACGCCGCGATTGGAAGAAGGACAGCGACAAGATCAAAGGCGCCTTCGCCATTGCACGCGATCTGGCGGAAAAGGCGGGCACGTTTAAGCCC
>CAYLVP010000037.1:0-29161 GCA_964387155.1 uncultured Rhodobacterales bacterium
GAGGGGTAGACGCCCGCCGCGATCAGCCCTGCGAAATGCGCCACATCGGCCAGCAGATACGCGCCTACCTTGTCGGCAATGGCGCGGAAGCGGGCGAAATCCAACTGGCGAGGGATGGCGGAGCCGCCTGCGATGATCATCTGTGGTTTGTGTTCTAATGCGAGCGCTTCGAGCTGGTCGTAATCGACGTCGAGCGTGTCTTGGCGGACGCCATATTGCACCGCGTTGAACCACTTGCCCGACTGGTTGGGCGCAGCCCCGTGGGTCAAATGTCCGCCCGCATCAAGCGACATGCCAAGGATGGTATCGCCGGGCTGAAGCAACGCCTGGAAGACGCCCTGATTGGCCTGCGAGCCGGAGTTCGGCTGCACATTGGCAAAGCCGCAGCCAAACAGCTGCTTGGCCCGATCAATCGCCAGGTTTTCAGCGATATCAACATATTGGCAGCCACCATAATAGCGTCGACCCGGGTAGCCTTCGGCATATTTGTTGGTCATCACCGAGCCCTGCGCCTGCATCACGGCGCGGCTGACGATGTTTTCCGACGCGATCAGCTCGATCTCGTCCCGCTGCCGCCCAAGCTCTTGCCCGATTGCGCCAAACACCTCCGCATCCCGCGCAGAAAGATCCTCGGTGAAAAAGCCGGTGTCGCGATGTGAGGCATTCATGGGGCAGCTCCTTTATGCAAAGCGTGGATTACATCTTGCGCGGCTCATACGCCGAAATCGGGTGCCTTGGAAGCGGTTAATACGACGCGCATTATCGGAAATCCGGCGAGACATTATGAATCGCGCGCAACAAGAGGGGCTTGTGTTTTGGCGGGCAGGGCGCAATCAATTGGGGCGAGGAGCTGGTAAGCTATGCCCAATGCAGGAAAAATTGCCTTCATGGCGTCCGAGACGGATGTTGCGCAAACCGCGTTGCGCGCGCTGTCGGACCGGTACGGCCAGGCTGCACCGGAGGCGGCAGAGGTGATTGTGGCGCTGGGCGGGGATGGCTTCATGCTGCAAACCATGCATGGCACCCAGCATCTTGACACGCCGGTCTATGGGATGAATTGCGGCACGGTTGGCTTCTTGATGAACGAATATGCCGGCACCGGCCTGACGGAGCGGCTGGCCGCCGCCGAAGAAGAGGCAATCAACCCGTTGCGCATGTTGGCGGAGCGGGAAGACGGCACAACCCATGAAGCCCTTGCGATCAACGAAGTGTCGCTGCTGCGCGCGGGCTCTCAAGCGGCGCGTCTCAGGATCAGTGTTGATGGGCGCGAGCGGCTGGCCGAGCTTGTCTGCGACGGGGCGCTGGTCTCGACGCCCGCGGGCTCGACCGCCTATAACTACTCCGCGCATGGGCCGATCTTGCCGATCGGCTCGGATGTGCTGGCCCTGACCGCGATGTCAGCCTTCCGGCCACGCCGCTGGCGGGGCGCGCTGTTGCCGAAAGCCGCGAAAGTGCGCATTGACGTGCTCCATCCTGGAAAACGCCCGGTCATGGCCGATGCGGATGGGCGCTCTGCGGGCAATGTGCTGTCGGTCGAAATCACCTCTGATCCGTCTGTTACCCACAGAATACTGTTTGATCCCGGGCACGGATTGGAAGAACGTCTGATCAGCGAACAATTTGCCTGACCCGCGCGCCGGGATGGCGGGTGGGTGCGCGGCATCGAAAAATAGTTTAACGTTAAACTAGTTTTGAAAAGGGATCTCGGATGGCCCAGGATCACAATCAGTCGCTCCGGCAATCGGCGCTGGACTACCATAGATTTCCGAAGCCCGGAAAGCTGGAAATCCGCGCAACCAAGCCTCTGGCCAATGGCCGCGATCTGGCGCGCGCCTATTCGCCCGGCGTGGCCGAGGCCTGCCTTGAAATCAAGGCAGATGCTGGCACGGCGCGCGACTATACCGCGCGGGGCAATCTGGTGGCGGTGGTCACCAACGGCTCCGCGGTGCTGGGGCTGGGCAATATCGGTGCGCTGGCCTCCAAGCCGGTGATGGAAGGCAAGGCGGTCCTGTTCAAGAAATTCGCCAATATCGACTGTTTCGACATCGAGCTGAACGAAACCGACCCCGAAAAGCTGGCCGATATCGTCTGCGCGCTTGAGCCCACATTCGGGGCCATCAACCTAGAAGACATCAAGGCCCCGGATTGTTTCATTGTCGAGAAAATCTGCCGTGAGCGGATGAACATCCCGGTCTTCCATGATGACCAGCACGGCACCGCCATCGTGGTCTCGGCTGCCGCAACCAATGCGCTGAAGCTGAATGGCAAAAGGTTCGAAGACATCAAGGTCGTCTCCACCGGCGGCGGGGCAGCGGGGATCGCCTGTCTGAACATGCTGTTGAAGCTGGGGGTGAAACGCGAAAACGTCTGGCTCTGCGATATCGCCGGTCTGGTCTATGAAGGCCGGGAGGAGGAGATGACCCCGCAGAAAGCCGACTATGCGCAGCCAAGCGATTTGCGCGCTCTTGAAGAGGTGATTGACGGGGCGGATCTGTTTCTGGGCCTGTCGGGGCCGGGCGTGCTGACACAGGAGATGGTCAAGAAGATGGCTGCGGCGCCCATCATCTTTGCGCTCGCCAACCCCACGCCCGAGATCATGCCCGAGCTGGTCCGCGAAGTGGCCCCCGATGCGATCATCGCCACGGGCCGCAGTGATTACCCCAATCAGGTTAATAACGTGCTCTGCTTTCCGTTCATCTTCCGCGGCGCGCTGGATGTCGGCGCAACAGAGATCAACGACGCGATGAAAATTGGCTGCGTCGAAGGCATCGCCGCTCTGGCCCGCGCGACCACCAGTGCCGAGGCCGCCGCCGCCTATCGCGGCGAAGAGATGACATTTGGCCGCGACTACCTCATCCCAAAGCCCTTTGATCCTCGCCTGATGGGGGTTGTGGCGTCTGCCGTTGCCAAATCTGCGGGCGAAAGCGGCGTGGCGGAACGCCCTTTGACGGATCTGGCCGACTACAAAGAGGCGCTCGACGCTTCCGTCTTCAAATCCGCCCTCATCATGCGCCCGGTTTTTGAGGCCGCCGCGACACAGGCCCGCCGGATTGTCTTCACCGAAGGTGAGAGCGAACGCGTGATGCGGGCCGCGCATGCGATGCTGGAAGAGACAACGGATACCCCGATCCTGATTGGCCGCCCCAGCGTGATCGAGGCGCGGGCCGAGAAGCTAGGCCTGTCGATCAAGCCGGGCCGCGACTTCGAGCTGGTCAATCCCGAACGTGACGACCGCTACCGCGAGTATTGGGAGACATATCATAGGCTTATGGCGCGCCGTGGCGTGACGCCAGAGCTCGCCAAGGCCATCATGCGCACCAACACGACGGCCATTGGCGCGGTCATGGTGCAGCGCGATGAGGCGGATTCGATGATTTGCGGGACCTTTGGGCAATATCTATGGCACCTCAATTATGTGCAGCAGGTCTTGGGCGGCGGGCATGACCAACTGCACCCTGTGGGCGCGCTGTCGCTGATGATCCTTGAGGATGGGCCGCTCTTTATTGCGGATACGCATGTCCATGCGGCCCCCAGTGCCGCGCAGGTCGCAGAGACGGTCTGCGCCGCCGCGCGCCATGTGCGCCGCTTCGGGGTGGAGCCCAAGATCGCGCTTTGTTCGAATTCGCAGTTTGGCAATCTTGATTCCGCCTCTGGCCGCCGGATGCGCGAAACGCTGGAGCTGCTCGACGCCGAGCCCCGGGATTTTGCCTATGAGGGCGAGATGCATGCCGATGCCGCGCTGGACGCCGAGGTCCGCGCCCGCCTTTTTCCTGGCGCGCGGTTTGACGGCGCGGCCAATGTGCTGGTGTTTGCCAATACCGACGCTGCCTCAGGCGTGCGCAACATTCTCAAGATGAAAGCTGGCGGGCTTGAGGTCGGGCCAATCCTGATGGGGATGGGCAACAAGGCGCATATCGTGACCCCGTCGATCACCGCGCGCGGGTTGCTGAACATGTCGGCGATCGCGGGCACCCCGGTGGCAACTTATGGTTGACTTTGCGGCTGACCCAAAGGTGCGGCTGCGCCGCGCGCGGATGCTTTGCGCTCTTTGAGGACATTCTGTCCTCAGCCGCGCGGGCAAACTCCTTGAGGACAATTTTGAAGCAATGACGCTTTGGAGGCTCTTGCCTCGGCCTGGCGTTGCTTGCACAAATCAAAGCCAAGGCAGGAGGGATGACCATGGGATATGCAGAGGTTTACAAAAGCTGGCAGGACGACCCTGAGAGCTTCTGGATGGCGCAGGCCGAGGCGATAGACTGGGACCGCGCCCCCTCCAAAGCGTTGTTTGACGACCGCGCGCCCCTTTACGAATGGTATAAGGATGCCCGCGTCAATACCTGCTGGAATGCCGTGGACCGCCATGTTGAGGCGGGGCGGGGCGCGCAGACCGCGATCATTTACGACAGCCCGGTCACCGAGACGCAGCGGCATATCTCCTACACAGAGCTGAGGGACCAGGTCGCCCTGCTTGCAGGCGGGCTTGCGGCCAAAGGCGTCGTGGCCGGGGACCGGGTCATCATCTACATGCCGATGGTGCCCGAGGCGTTGATGGCCATGCTGGCCTGCGCCCGGATCGGGGCGGTGCATTCCGTTGTCTTTGGTGGATTTGCCTCTAACGAGCTGGCGGTGCGGATCGACGACGCGACCCCCAAGGCCATCATCGCAGGCTCCTGCGGGATCGAGCCGGGCCGCGTGGTGGACTATAAACCGCTTCTGGACGGCGCGATTGAGCTGGCCGCGCATAAGCCCGATTTCTGCGTCATCCTACAGCGGCCACAGGCAGAGGCCGCGTTGATCGACGGGCGCGACCTGGACTGGCAAGCGTTTCAGGACGGTGTCACGCCGGTGGGATGCGTGCCGGTCTCGGGCGACCACCCGGCCTATATTCTCTATACATCCGGCACAACCGGCGCGCCCAAGGGCGTTGTGCGCCCCACGGCGGGGCATTTGGTCGCGCTCAGCTGGACCATGAAGAACATCTACAATGTCGACCCGGGGGAGGTGTTCTGGGCGGCCTCTGACGTGGGCTGGGTCGTCGGACACAGCTACATTTGTTATGCGCCGCTCATCACCGGCAACACGACCATCGTTTTCGAGGGCAAGCCCATCGGCACACCGGATGCAGGCACCTTCTGGCGGGTCATGGCCGAGCATAAGGTGGCCTGCTTCTTCACGGCGCCCACCGCGTTCCGGGCCGTCAAACGCGCAGATCCCAAGGGCACGTTTCTGGCGCAATATGACCTTTCCGCGCTGCGCGGCATCTACCTCGCGGGGGAGCGCGCGGACCCCGACACGATCGAATGGATCAAGGACCTGACCGGCAAGCCCGTCTACGATCATTGGTGGCAGACGGAGACCGGCTATACCATCGCGGGCAACCCTGCAGGGCTGGAGGCGCTGCCTGTCAAGATAGGCTCCCCCACGGTGCCGATGCCGGGCTATGACGTGCAGATTCTCGATGATGGCGGGCACCCGGTCGCTGCGGGTGAACTCGGCGCGATTGCGATCAAGCTGCCCCTGCCGCCGGGCACCTTGCCCACGCTCTGGAACGCGGAAGAGCGGTTTCGCACATCCTACCTGGACGCCTTTCCCGGCTATTACGAGACGGGCGATGCGGGGATGAAGGATGAAGACGGGTATCTTTGGATCATGGCGCGCACCGATGACGTGATCAATGTCGCGGGCCACAGGCTGTCCACCGGCGGCATGGAGGAGGTGCTGGCGGGCCACCCGGATGTGGCCGAATGCGCGGTGATCGGCGTGGCCGATGCGCTGAAAGGCCAGCTGCCCATGGGGTTCCTGTGCCTGTCAGCGGGCGTGAACCGCCCGCATGACGAGATCGTGGCCGAAGTGATCACCCGCGTCCGTGACCAGATCGGCCCGGTGGCCGCGTTCAAACTGGCTTTGGTGGTTGACCGGCTGCCAAAAACCCGGTCAGGGAAAATCCTGCGCGCCACGATGGCCGCGATTGCGGATGGGCGGGACTACAAGATGCCCGCCACGATTGATGACCCCGCGATCCTCGATGAGCTGTCAGAGGCGATGAAGGCCATCGGCTACGCCAGGTGAGGTGGCCCGGCTGGCTCAGGCGGCGTGCCGGGCCGCCACCCAAGCCTGCAGCGCCGGAACGCGAAGGGGACAGGCCGCGCAGGCCGGTCCCGACGACAAACCCGCGCGATGCTGGTGGGCTTAAGACGCTTTGCCCGACCTATGTGGTCCATCCCGCAGGGTTTGAGGATTTGCGGCACTGGCGTCAAATGGTGGCCGCCCGCCACCCCCAGGCGCGGCTGCTGGCCAGTCTCGATAATCTGGGCCAGGCAGGCTACACCGCCTTTCACGCGATTGACACGCATGGGCTGGATGACACCGAGGGCCATGACCTCAGCGCCCTGCCGCCCGCGTGTTTTGAGAAGGGGGCGCATTTGGGATATCTCTCCACCCCTGAGGAATTTCCAATCCGGCTGGCGAATATGCGCGCGGGGCTGGCGGATGCCGCTCAACGCGTCGAACGGCTCAGCTGGACTGACCCCAACCAGAACGTCACGATTGATCAGGTGAATTTCGACCCTGATGCCGTGGTGCATGGGCCGGGCATCGTGCAGGCGGTGCCGGTGGACAGCAGCGCCGATATGATTGCGGCCTTCCCCAACGGCTATTTTACGGATGACCTGACGCCGTATGATATCCACGCGCTTGCGGCATCGCTTGACGCAATCGGGTATGAGCTGATCGCCCTTGGCGCAAGCTATCTGGCCTTCTGGGGCCCGGCAGAGCGTGATCCCGCAACGATGGCGCAGCGCAGCGCCATTGTGGCCGGGCTCTACGAGGGGGCGGATATCGATGCGCTGAATGAAAGCCTTGCAGGCGCGCGGCATCTGATCCTGCGCTACACGCAGTAACCCGCGCATGGGGCGCGCAGCCTCGGGTTGAAACCCGGGCGCGCTGGGGTCACAGTTAGAGCCACCCCATATCCAAAGGCCCGCCATGACCGAGTTGCTCGAGTACGCCCGCAAGACCCGCAAAAATGCCCATGCGCCCTATTCGAAATTCAAGGTCGGCGCGGCGATCCGCACGCCGTCAGGTGCGGTCTATACCGGCTGCAATGTCGAGAATGTGGCCTACCCAGAAGGCACCTGCGCCGAGGCCGGGGCCATTGCGGCCATGTGCGCGGCGGGGGAGTATGAAATCGCTGAAATCGCCGTCATCGCGGACAGCCCCAGCCCGGTGCCGCCCTGCGGCGGGTGCCGCCAGAAGATTGCGGAATTTGCCAATGCGGCGGCTGTCGTGACACTGGCCACGACCGATGGGGCAAGCCAGGTGACCTCTGTTTCGGCGCTGTTGCCCGGGGCCTTTGACGCGGGCCATATGGCCTGATGGATGCCCGTGCGCTCATAGCGAAACTGCGGGCCGGGGGGCAGGTCAGTGCGGCTGAGGCGCGCTGGTTTGGCGCGGCCCTAAATTCGAGCCAGATCACCGACGCCCAGGCCGGGGCCTTCGCCATGGCGGTCTGCCTCAAGGGCATCGGGGCAGAGGCGCGCGTTGGGTTGACCGAAGGCATGCGCGACAGCGGTGACGTCTTGACCTGGGACCTGCCGGGCCCGGTGCTCGACAAGCATTCGACGGGTGGGGTGGGCGATCCGGTTTCCCTCGTGCTGGCCCCGGCGCTCGCGGCCTGCGGGGCCTATGTGCCGATGATTTCGGGCCGGGGCCTTGGCCATACCGGCGGGACGCTCGACAAGCTGGAGGCCATCCCGGGCTATGTCTGCGATATCGGCCCCAAGCGGCTGGAACATGTCCTGCGGAGCGTGGGCTGCGCTATTGTTGGGGCCACGGGCCGGGTCGCGCCCGCCGATAAGCGGCTCTACGCGATCCGCGATGTCACGGCGACGGTTGAAAGCATCGACCTGATCACCGCCTCCATCCTCAGCAAGAAGCTGGCGGCCGGGCTTGATGGGCTGGTGCTCGACGTCAAAACCGGCTCTGGCGCCTTCATGGCGCAGATGCAGGATGCGACCGCCTTGGCCGAGGCTCTGGTCGAGGTGGCCAATAATGCGGGCTGCGCGACCTCCGCGCTGATCACCGATATGTCGCAACCGCTGGCCTCTGCGGCAGGCAATGCGGTCGAAATCCGCGCGGTGATGGAGGCGCTTACCGTGCCCAAATCGCAGCGCCGCCTGCGCGAGGTGGTTGTCACTTTGGGCGGGGTGGTTCTGGCCGATGCGGGGCTGGCCTTTGATGTGCAAAACGGGGCCGAGAAAGTCGCCGCTGCCATTGCAACCGGCAAAGCCGCAGAGGTCTTTTGCCGCATGGTAGGGGCCATGGGCGGGCCAGAGGATTTTCTCGACAGCTGGACCCATATCCTGCCCGAGGCCAATGTGCTGCGCGAGGTCACTTTGGGGCGGGGCGGCTATATATCGGCCATGGACACCCGCGCGCTGGGCGAAATTGTGGTCCAGCTGGGCGGCGGGCGGCTGCGCGAAGGCGACCGGATCGACCCCGCAGTGGGGCTTTCGGCCATTGCCCGGCTTGGCACGCGGGTCGAACCGCGCATGCCCGTCGCGATGGTCCATGCCTCTGACGAGGCCAAGGCCGACGCAGCGCTTAAAGCCGTGCGTGCGGCCATCACGCTCAGCGCCACGCGGCCCGAGCCGATCCCGCTCATTCACGCAAAGGTGCCTGCATGAGGGCCTTTCTGGTGGTGCTGGATTCCGTCGGATGCGGCGGCGCACCGGACGCGGCGGAATTTGGGGATGCGGGCGCTGACACGCTGGGCCATATCGACGCGGCGGTCGGCCTGCGCCTGCCCAATCTGATGGCACTGGGGCTGGGTCAGCTTATGGGCCGCAGCGGTCCGGCAACCGGGCTTTTTGGCAAGGCTGTGGAGCACTCCCCCGGCAAAGACACCCCCACCGGTCATTGGGAGCTTGCGGGCGTGCCCGTCCCCTGGACCTGGCATTATTTCCCCGACAGCACACCGGCCTTTACGCCGGAGATCAGCAAAGCGGTTGCAGCGTTTTGCGGCAGCGATGGCATCCTTGGCGATTGTCACGCCTCGGGCACGGACATCATCGCCCGGCATGGCGCGGCGCATATGCGCACGGGCCACCCCATTTGCTACACGTCCGCCGACAGCGTCTTTCAAATCGCCGCGCATGAGGAACGCTTTGGCCTGCAAAAGCTGCTCAATCTTTGCGCCCATATGGCCCCCCAGCTGCACGCCATGAAGGTGGGCCGGGTGATCGCGCGGCCCTTCGTGGGTGACGCGGCCACCGGCTTCACACGCACGAAGAACCGACAGGATTTTGCGATTGAGACGCCCGCGGCCACTCTTCTGGACTGGGCCAAATCGGCGGGGCGCACCACTTATAGCGTTGGAAAGATTGCCGATATCTTCTCGGGCCGGGGCATTGATCACACGGCCAAGGGCACGGATGCGCAGCTGATGGCGTATCTGCAAACCCTGGTCGAGACGGCGGAAGAGGGCAGCTTTACCTTCGCCAATTTTGTCGAGTTCGACTCGCTTTACGGGCATCGCCGCGACCCTGCGGGCTATGCCGGCCACCTCGAATGGTTCGACGGCTGCCTGCCAGCCCTGACCGGCGCGATGCGCGACGGCGATCTAATGATCTTCACCGCCGATCACGGCAACGACCCAACCTGGACCGGCACCGACCACACCCGCGAGCAGGTGCCCGTCATCGGGGTCGGGCTGGGTCAAAAACCCATCGGAACCGTTGACTTTGTCGATGTTGCGGCGTCTATCGCGGATCACTTGTCCCTTGGCACGACCGGACCCGGCAGGAGCTTTCTATGATCCCCAAAATCGAGCTGCATCTCCATCTCGAAGGGGCGGCGCCGCCCGCCTTTATGCGCGGCTTGGCGCAGGAGAAGGGGATCAATCTCGACGGGGTCTTCGATGAGGCAGGCGCCTACCGGTTCGAGACTTTCACTCAGTTTCTGCGCACCTATGAGGCCGCGACGACGGTGCTGACAGGCCCTGAGGAGTTCAAACGCCTGACATCGGCGGTGCTGGAACAATCCGCCGCTGAGGGCGTCATCTATACCGAGCTTTTCATCAGCCCCAATTTCTGCGGTGGCGGCGATCTGGGGGCCTGGCGCGACTATCTCGCCGCGATGCAGGAGGCGGCAGATGCGGCCGAGCGCGCGGATGGCATAATCGCGCGCGCCATCGTCACCTGTATCCGCCATGAAGGCCCGGATGCGGCCAAGCCCGACGCGCTCTGCGCCGCTGAGACCGTGGGCGATTTCGTCACCGGTTTCGGCATGGGCGGGGCAGAGCATGTCGGCAGCCAGGGCGACTTTGCCTACGCTTTCGACATGGCACGCGAGGCGGGGCTGAGGCTGACCACCCATGCGGGCGAATGGGGCGGCGCGGCCTCGGTCTGGCAGGCCCTGCGCGATCTGCGGGTCGAACGGATCGGCCATGGCGTGCAATCCATTGAGGATCCCGCGCTGGTCGATCATCTGGCCGAACATGGCATAACGCTCGAGATCTGTCCGGGCTCGAACGTGGCCTTAGGGGTCTTTCCGTCCTGGGACAAACACCCGATTGAGACGCTCAGGGAGCGGGGCGTCAATGTCACCGTCTCCACCGACGATCCGCCCTTCTTTCACACCACGCTCAGCCGCGAATATGACATGCTGGCTGACACGTTCGGTTGGGATGACGAGGTGGTGCGCGCAGTCAACGTGACCGCTGCCAACGCCGCGTTTTGCGACGCAGCAACCCGCGACAAACTACTCAAGAAACTGGAGCCCAGCACATGACCGATACCGCGCATCTGACCGTCGTGGACCACCCGCTGGTGCAGCATAAGCTGACGCTGATGCGCGAGACCTCGACCCCCACCGCTGTGTTTCGCCAGCTTCTGCGCGAGATCAGCCAGTTTCTGGCCTATGAGGTCACCCGCAATCTGGAAATGGAAACCAAGCGGATCGAGACCCCGATCGAGGCGATGGATGCCCCCACGCTGGCAGGCCGCAAGCTGGCGCTTATCTCGATCCTGCGGGCGGGCAATGGGCTGCTGGACGGCATGCTGGAACTCATCCCCTCGGCCCGCGTGGGCTTCGTGGGCCTTTACCGCGATGAAGAGACGCTCAAGCCTGTGCAATATTACTTCAAGGTGCCCGATTTCCTGGACGAGCGGATGGTCATCGCGGTTGACCCGATGCTGGCCACCGGCAACAGCTCTGTCGCGGCGATTGATCTGCTGAAAGAGGCGGGGGCCACGAATATCCGCTTCCTGTGCCTCTTGGCCGCGCCCGAGGGCATCGCACGTATGAAAGAGGCGCACCCGGATGTGCCGATCGTCACAGCTTCGGTCGATAGCCATCTGAATGAAAACGGATATATCGTGCCGGGTCTGGGCGATGCCGGCGACCGGATGTTTGGCACCAAATAGGCCCGCGGTCCTTGCCTTTACGCGCCTGCGCGCATCAGGCATGTTCAAGGCCACAAAGTCAGGGGATGACATATGCGTATTTTTCTTACTCTGGGCGCGGCGGGCCTGTCGCTTGTTGCCGCCACAACCGCGCTGCTGGCGGGCAGCCACCCGGTCGAGACCCACACGGCGGACGCCTATGTTGACCCGCAGGGCTGCGTCTACCTGCGCGCGCGCGGTGGCAGCGGGTGGGTTGCGGACCACACTGCGGATCAACAGCGCAGCTGCCCCGCAACCCTGTCACAGGACCCGACCGTGACCACGCAGCGGGTGCGCATCGGGCCGGCCTCCGCCCCGGACAAGATTGCCGAGGCAAGGTCCATCAGCCCGCCGCCTGGCTTTAGCGCGGCCTGGGATGACGGGCGGCTCAACCCCTATAAGGGGGTGGGCAAGCGCAAGGGCAAGGCCAGCATGGAGCTGATCTGGACGAACACCGTGCCCCGCCGCCTGATCGTGCAGCCCTGACACCTCTGCGCCTGCGCTATTCGGCGCAGATCTCCTGCAGGCTGACCCAGTCACCATCCGACAAAAGCCGGGGCGCGTCCTGGCCGCGATAGGGGTCGGCCTCGATCAGCGGCAAACTGTCCTCGCCGGTCACGTCGACCGCATAGGCGAAGGGGGTGGTGGCGACCCGCGCGGCCTCGAACAGCGGCAGGACGGCGCTTTGATCCAGCGGCGGCTCGGAGGTGGCGATCATCTGCTCGGCGTAACGGCGCAGCGCCGCGTCCTGCATCTCGCCCGTGGTCAGCAGGTTGAACGTCACCTTGCTGCCCGCAGCCTCCAGCAAAGGAACCATCGGGTCCTGGCCCAGCCGGTCCTGCAGCGCCTTGAGCATGTAGCCCGCCGCCACATCCGCGCTGTCATGGTCTTCTACCAGCGTGGCATCCAGCAACAGCAGACGCCCCGGCAGCACCAAAGTTTCGCGCATCCCCAGATCAGGCACCACATAGGCCTTGCGCAGCTTGCCCTGCAGGCTGCGGGTCTTCAGCCGGTTCAGCGCGGCCGCCCCCAGCCGGGCGCGGCAGGTGTCGCCGGTCAGTCGCGTCATATGCCCCAACAGGCTGGTGCCAATCGCCAGCCGGGTGCTTTCAGGCAGCACCGCTACCGTGTTGCGCACCAGCGCCTGCGGCAGCCAGGCCAGCCCCAGGATCAGCATGATCGCGATGATCCCGCCAAGGATGTAAAGCCGCACCCGGCCTGAGTGCGGGCGGCGCTTCTCGATCATGCGGCGGATTTTCTCAATCGCGTCGATCATGTCCGGGTCGGAGAGCTCCAGCTCTTCGTCGGCATCTGCGGCGGGGCGGAACAGCGCGGGCCGCGCGCCGGGGTTGTCCCGGTGAATGGCGGGCAGGGACCAATGGGCAAGCGCGGTCTCGTTGTGATCCTTGATGATCAGCGACGCTTCCCCGAATGAGACGACGACGTCGCGCCGCTGGGTCTGCGCGCTTTCCCGCCAGATCCCGTCTGAGTCCAACCGTTGATACTGCTTGAGCGCCGTCATTGTCTCGCGGCTTGCCTGTTCTTGTGTGTGCCCGTTCGTGCTCGGGGCACGGTAGCGGGGAAAGCGGGTGGGCTCAAATGTTTTGAGGTCCTCAAAACCCCCCGGTCGCAGGCCCGATGGGGTAACATTTGTCTGGCTCGCCCGCCGCGCGCCACGCCCCCCGATTTGACAGATTTGCCGTTTCGCCCCTAGTGTTTGGCCAAGGATTAAGCGGATTTGCGTGTTTTGTGGCTGCGGCTTTGGCAGCGCAAACGGGGTGAACAGATTGTTATTGTTCGATTTTACGACAGGCGTGTTTCATGCGGCCCGGTGCCTTGAGCCCCGGACATTGCGGTGCATGGCAGCCTGTGTTTCCCAGTTTTTTCTGATTTCAGCGTCTCCCGCACCCATTTTAGTGAGGACTTTGTCATGCCCAAACCCCGTGTCAGGATCGGTCTGAACAAGGCGCTCTGTGTCACCCTCGCGCTTGTTTTAAGCTGTTGTACGTCGGTCACCAGCCGCAGTTCGGGCTCTAACAATCTGGGGCTGGTCTATTTCCTGCCGACCACGCTGATCCCTGTGACGCTCTCTTTCAACGCGACCAGCGGGTCGATTGATTTCATTGGCGGCCAGCCGGAGTTTTTGCCCGATGAAAGTCAGCGCTATTTTCTGAACTCCATCCAATCGCCGTTCCACAAGGAAACGGTCGATCTGAAAGTGACCAACCGGGGGTTGTTGACCACATTCTCCGTCCAGTCCGAGTCGCAAGTGACCGAGATCGCCAAGGGCATCGCCCGCTCCGGCGGATTTCAGCGGGAAAGCAGTGTCAAAGGGGCAGGTCAGCAGGTCTATCAGGCCCAGATCGACTTGGCCGCACTTGCCACTCAGCCAGGCTCCAAAGCCCGGCCCGCCGCAACCCAGCGCCTGAGCAATGAGATGAATTTCGCCCTGCGCAAGGGGCTGTCGCATGCCAAGCTGGCGGATGACAGCTACCTCAACCATGTGCTGCGCGATGGAAGCCAGCTGTTTGATTTCAGCGTTGAGCGGGTGACGCCATATATCGCGCCTGAGAATGACGGCGCACCCGATTGTTCGGTGGGGTTCTGCTACCGGCTTCCTGTGGTCTACAAGCTGGTCGCCAAATTCGCCAATGGTGTCCGGCAGGAGGCGATCATCACTGTTCCCAATGGCAGCCCCACCTATGTCGCTGCGCTCAACCGGGGCGTGTTTGCCAATTGGACCAACACCATCACCATCAACAATGGCATGCTCACCGGCTACAAATATCAGACCAGTCAAAGCGAGTTTCTGGGCGTCGTGACACTGCCTTTCGAGGTGGTCGGTGCCTCTATCGAAGCGCTGACCCAGCAGGGCAGCATCTTCACCAGCCGAAAGGCCCGCATCGACAAAGAGATCGCCTATCTTGAGGCCTTGGCCAAGTTGGAAGACAAGCGCGAGGAACAGCTCAAGGCCGAACGCTCCGAACTCCCCGTGGCCGCGTTTTCCTTCAGTTTCGGGTCAAGCACCGGGTCCGGCGCTGCGTTGAACCAGCCTTTGCTTCAGGACGGCACGGGCGTTCTGGACGGCCCCTCCGGGCCCACAACCGAAGGCAATCAGGGGGATGGGGGCTGACATATGGCCGCGTCCAATTACAAAACCCGCTCGACCACGATCACCTCGCGCTCTCCGCGGCGGCGGTTGGATGTGCCCGAGACGCCAAGCTCTGGCGATCTGGCGGCGTCAACACTTAAGGACAATCCGAACCGTCTGATGGCCCCCAGCCACATGCTCGAGACGCATTTAGGCGGTGTGCTTGAGCCCATGCCCGGGTTCGCAGGCAACGAGGCCATGTCGCAAGGGTTTGGCGCACGGCATCTGGATTCAAACTCGGCGCTCTCGCCCAACTGGCAGCTTGATCCAGGCGCAGCGGGTGATCTGGCGCTCAAGCCGCAGCGACGTTTCAACGAGGGGCATCGCTGGACGCAGGTGGAGGATACGGCCAGCGTGCCGTGGCGCTCCATCTGCCAGTTGGAGATGACCTATTCCGACGGGCGCAGCGCAGTTGGCTCGGGCTGGTTCAGCGCCGCTGACACGGTGATTACAGCGGGTCACAATCTCTATATCCCCGAGACAGGCGCAAGCGCGCAGCAGATCCGCGTGGTCCCGGGGCGCAACGGCCAGCTTGGCCCCTTTGGCGAAACCTTTGGCGAAACCTTCGAGGTTGCGCAAGGCTGGGTCGATCACGGCGCGCCGGAGCATGATTACGGGATGATCAAGCTCGTCGACAAAACCATCGGCACGCGCACGGGCTGGTTTGGCTATGCCGTTTTTTCCGATGGCGATCTGGCCCAATCCCCGCTGGTGCAAAGCGCGGGCTATCCCAACGAGACGCGGCCCTTCGCGACCCAATGGTATGATGCCGGCCGCGCCAAGCGGATGTCTGATGCGTTCCTGAGCTACCGGGTCGATACCGAGGAGGGCCAAAGCGGCGCGCCGGTGTTCTTCTCGAACGGGCAGGGGCAGCGCTGGGTGGTGGCGATCCACGTCTATAATGACGCGCTCAGCAATCTTGGCCTTCGGATCACCGACGAGATCTTTCGCAAGATCGCGGGTTGGAGCGCATAGGCCTCAACCGGACCCCCCTCAGTTGGCAAACTCCCGGATGACCCGCCCGGCATTGCTGTCTGTCCGCTGTCCCTGAAACATCGACAGCCGGCCATTGACCAGCACATGCGCGATGCCCGAGGCGTATCTGCGCGGGTGTTTGGCGGTCGCGTTGCTGGCGATATTGGCCTGATCGAAGACGCAGATATCGGCCTTGTTGCGCGGCGTCAGCCGCCCCCGATCCTTCAGCCCCAGCCGGTCCGAGGGGATGGAGGTGAGCTTCGCAATCCCCTCGCCAAGGCTCAGCACCTGCCGGTCGCGCACATAATGCTGCAAGAACCGCGCCGCCCACCCATACCCCGAGAGGGAGCCGATATGGTCCTTCAGGATCCCCTCATTGGCAATCGCCACAGTGTCCGAGATGACGGCGCATTCGGGCTGGTCAAGGCACAGATCAACGTCAGAGTTGCGGAAGGATTTTGACGACCACATGCAGGCCATCAGGTTCTCGCCCTCTTCGAGCAGGATATCGAGCACGGCGTCATAGGGGTGGCAGTTGCGCATCCGTCCGATCTCGGCGAAATCTGCGCCCACGATATCCTTGTTGACCGTGGCATTCAGCAGCACGATGTCGGACCATTTCTCGGCCCTGACGATTAGCCACATGGGTTGCGGGTTGGCCTTGATCTTCTCCCGCGCCTCGGGGTCGGCAAGCCGGGCCAGCACGTCATCGATGCTGCCCGCCTGCGCCCATTTCGGCAGGATCGCGGCCATCAGCGTATGGTTCCAGTCATGCGGGATCACGTCAAAGGCGATATCGACATCATGGCGGCGCGCCAGTTCGATCATCTCCAGCGTGTGATCCATCGCGTAATCCGGCGCGCCGAATTTGGGCTGGATATGGCTGATCTGCAGCTTCGCGCCGGACTGCCGCGCAGTCGCAATGGCTTCGGCAAAGCCCAGATCATACTGCGTGTCGCGGTTGCGCACATGGGTGGCGTAGAGGCGTTTATACTTCGCCGCGACCTCGCACATGGGCACCAGATGTTCGGGCGCGGCCAGGCTGCCGGGGAAGTATTCCAGCCCTGACGAAAACCCGCCCGCGCCCTCATCCATGCACTGATCGACCAGCTTCGCCATCTCGGCCACCTCATCGGCCTCGCCGGGATGCAGCGCGTCGCCCAGCACCGCGCGATGCACGGTGCCGTGGCCGACAAAGGCCATGACATTGACCCCAAGCGCGGTGCGGTCCAGCACGTCGAGATAGTCGCCAAAGCCCAGCCATGTCTCGTGTTTGGCCTCTGCGGTGAACCAGGGCGCCACGCGCCTGATATCAGCGGGGGAGTTCACCGGGGCGCAGCTGATCCCGCATTGGCCGATCACCTCGGTCGTAACGCCCTGATGCACCTGACTTTCGGCGCGCCCGTCGGCGATCAGGGTGAAATCGGAATGCGTGTGCATGTCGATAAAGCCGGGGCAGACGATGAGCCCCGAGACGTCAATCACCCGCGCGGCCTGCGCCGGATCGATCGTGCCGGCAGGCTCAACCGCGCTGATCTCCTCCCCGGTGACGCCTAGATCGCCGGCAAAGCCTTCCCCGCCGGAGCCGTCAAAAACCGTGCCGCCTTTCAGGACCAGATCAAACATATCGCAGCCTCCTATTTTGCCTCGCCGTAAAGCCAATTTGGCAGGAAGGTCGTCATGTCGGGGAAGAAGATCAGCACCACCAGGCCGATGATATAGGCCAGGATGAACGGCAACACCGCGACCGAGATCCGCTCGATAGAGATGCCCGATATCCGCGCGGCCACCGTCAGATTGGCGCCAAGCGGCGGGGTCAGAAACCCGATCTCGCAGGTGATCACCGTGAAGATGCCAAACATTACCGGATCGACGCCCAGCGAGGTGACGAGCGGCAGGAAGACGGCGGTGAACAGCACGATCTGCGCGAGGCTCTCCATGAAGGTGCCGATGAAGATGTAAAAGACCCCGATCAGCAGCAGCACCAGAAAGACGTTGGTGGTGATCGCGGTGATCCCCTCCTGCACCGCGGTCGGCACATCATAGAAAGCCGTCAGCTGCCCGAAGGCCAGTGTCGGGGTTAGCAAGATCAGGATGCCGGTCAAAAGCGCTGTGAAGCGCAAAGCGTCGATCACCTTCCTGACCGTCAGCTCGCGGTAGACAAACAGCCCGACAAACAGCGCGTAGAACACCGCGACGCCCGCCGCCTCGGTGGGGGTGAAAATGCCGCCATAGATGCCGCCCAGGATCAGCACCGGCGCGCCGATGGACCATTTGCCATCCCAGGCCGCCTTCAGGAACGGACCCCATGCGAAGGCAGCGCCATCCCCGCCATAGCCGCGCCGCCGCGCGATGATGTAGGTGGTGATCATCAAGAGGATCGTCACCATCAGCCCCGGGATCAGCCCTGCCAGAAACAGCCGCGGGATCGAGGTCTCCGACACCAGCCCGTAGATGATCAAGAGGTTGGAGGGCGGGATCAGGCTGCCCAGCGCCCCGGCACTCGCGGTGATGGCGGCGGCAAAGGGCACGTCATATCCCTCCCGCTTCATCGCCGGAACCGTGACCGACCCGATGGCCGCCGTCGTTGCCGGGCCAGAGCCCGACAGGGCCGCAAACAGCATGCAGGCAAAGACCGTCACCAACCCCATAGAGCCGCGATAGGCCCCCACAAGGTTCGTGGCGATGGCGATCATGCGCGTGGCCATCCCCCCCACTTCCATCAACCGCCCAGCAAGCACGAAAAGCGGAATGGTCAGCAGCGGAAAAGGCGTGAGGCTGCCATAGCCGGTCTGCGCCATCAGCGTGTAGGGGATATCGATCAGATACAGCGCGAGCGCCGTGGTCAGCCCCACGGACACGAAAAGCGGCACGCCCATGATCGTCAGGATCACGAAGGCAATGGCCAGCGTGGCCAGCGGGCTCACAGCGGCCGCTCCTGATCAGGGGCCGAGGTAGGGGCCGAGATCGGGGCGGGGGTGTCCCAGTCCTCCTCCAGCATGCCGGGCAGGCCAATGCGCCCGTCCCGCCACCAGTGGAAATAGGTTTCAAACAGCCGGATCAGCATCAGCGCGTAGCCGATCACCAGAATGGTCTGCGGGTAGAATTGATTGATGCCAAGGCTGGGGCTCGTCTCGGGAAAGCGCCAGAAGACCGAGAGGTAGTCCCAGCTGATCCGCAGCATGAAGAGGCAGAAGAAGGCCCAGAGGATGTCGGCCATGAAGATGACGATCCGGCTCAGCCTCGTGGGCAGGGCCTGCACGGCGACCATGATGCGGATGTGGAACCGCTCCCGCACGCACAGCGAGGCGCCCATATAGACGGCCCAGACCATGCACATCGCGGCGGTTTCCTCGGTCCAGTGCAAGGCCACTTCAAAGACGTAACGCGCGATGACCTGGGAAAAGACCGCAATAGCGATCACGGCCAGGCAGGTGCAGCAGATCAGCTCTTCGAAATGCCGCAGGAGCCATTTGATGGCGGCCATCGTCCCTCCTTCCGGTGCGATCAGACACCGTGCCAAGGGCGCCCGATCCAGGGCGCCCTCGCTTGCGTCTCAGGACAGGTTACTGGGCCGCAGCCTGAATGGCATTGACCAGCGAGACGAATTCATCGCCGCGTTCCGCAGCCACCGTTTGCTGCACGCTTTGGGCGGCGGTGATGAAATCGGCGCGGTCCGGGTCGGTCCGGGCCATGCCGCCTTCATCGACCAGCCACTGGCGGACCTCCTCGGTCTCGCTGGCGACCTGCTGGGCGAACTCCTTGCCAGCGGCCTCGGCGGCGGCGGTCACAATCGCGCGCTGCTCGTCGGTCAGCTTCTTCATGAAATTGTCCGACGCAAACAGCGGCGCGAAGGCCACGAAATGTTCCAGAATCACCAGGTTCGGCTGGAATTCGAAGAATTTCATGTCGCGGATGAAGGAGGTGCCATTGTCGCCCCCGTCAACCGTGCCGGTCTGCAACGCGGTCGGCGTCTCGGACCAGGCCAGCGGCACAGGGTTGGCGCCAAACGCCTCGAATGTGGCGATCATCACCTCGTTTTTGGGTACCCGGATTTTCAGCCCCTCCATGTCTGCCATGGTGTTGATCGGGCGGACCGAGTTGTAGAAGTCGCGGTAAAGCGCAGGGCCGAAGGCCAGAAGATGCACGCTTGTATCCGCCTGCAGCTGGTCCTTCATCATCTTGCCCACATCGCCGTTCAGGACCCGGTCAAGATGCGCGGAATCCTGGAAAATATAGGGCAGCACGGTCACATCCATCAGCGGCCAGTGGGGCGAGACGTTGTTGGCGGTGATGAAAAAACCGTCGACCGTGCCAAGCTGCATCGCCTTGAACGCCTCGTCCTCGGAAGAGATCTGGTTGCAGCAGCGCAGCTTCACCTCGATGCTGCCGCCCGACATTTCAGCGACCTGGCGCTGGAAAATCTGGCCGAACCGGCCGTAAAGCGACTCCTCCGGCGCGCCAAAGCCCACATTCATCGTGACGTCCTGCGCCATGGCGGGCAGCGCTGTCGCGCCTGCCAGCAATAGTGCGGCTGCGGTTTTCATAAGTGTTCTTCTGATCATGGTAGGACCCTCCCGTGTCCGATACTGGGATTTTTCCCTTGCCGTCAGGTCACCACGCAAGTGAACCATGGGTCAAGGCATTTGAAATCAGGGGGCCAAATATGTCCAAGACGCAGGTGTTCCGGGCGCGGAAAGTGTTGACGATGGACCGCAGCTTGCCTGAGGCCACGCATGTCGCGGTGCGCGAAGGGCGTGTTCTGGCGGTGGGGGATGCCGATTGCGCGCAGGGCTGGGGCGACGTCATCCATGATGACAGCCTGGCCCATGCGGTGCTGATGCCGGGCTTTGTGGAAGGCCATGCGCATCTGATGGCAGGCGCGATGTGGCGCTACCCCTATGTGGGGTTTCACGACCGCATTGATCCCGATGGCAACCTGTGGGAGGGGGTTACCTCCGTCGAGGCGATGATCGCGCGGCTGCGCGCCGCGCCGCCTGCCTCCAATGCGGTCACCTTCGCCTGGGGTTTTGACCCGATTTTCTTTGGCACCGAGCGGCTCAATCGCCACCATCTTGATCAAGTCTCCCCCGATCAACCGGTTGCCGTGCTGTTTTCAAACTTTCACTTGATGTGCGTGAATTCCAAGGCGCTGGAGCTTGCAGGCTACGGGCCCGACACGGCTGTCGACGGGGTGGTCAAAGGGGCGGATGGCGCGCCCACTGGCGAGCTGCAGGAAATGGCTGCAATGTTTCCGGTGCTGCGCCGCATGCAGATCGATTTCCGCACGCTCTCCCAAAGCCGCGATGCCATCGAGACCTACGCAAAAGTGGCGCAGCGGGCCGGGGTGACGACCATCACCGACCTCTATTCCATGCTCGAAGACGAAGACCTTGCCCTGATGTTGGAGGTCACAGGACGCGCCGATTATCCGTTGCGCATCGTGCCCGCGTTGGGGGCTGCGGGCGATCCGGCGGCAGTGGCGGACAAGGCGTTGCGCCTGCGCGAGATGTCCACCGACAAGCTGCGCCTGGGCGCGGTCAAGATCATGACCGATGGGTCTATCCAGGGCTGGACGGCCCGGGTCCGCTGGCCGGGCTATGTGGGCGGCCAGCCCAACGGGCTTTGGAACACGGCCCCCGCCGAGATTTTCGCGCTGAGCGCGGAAATGCAGCGCCGGGGCGTGCAGATGCACATCCATGTCAATGGTGATGAGGCGGCAGAGCTGGTGCTCGACGCGCTGGCCGCCGCGGCCCGGGCGCATCCCTGGCCAGCCGCGCGCCATGTGCTGCAGCATTGCCAGCTGATGGACCGCGCGCTTTTTCATCGCGCAGGCCAGTTGGGGGTCTCGTGCAACCTCTTTGCCAACCACCTTTGGTATTTTGGCGACCAGCATGCCGCACTCACGGTTGGGTCGGACCGCGCCAACCGGATGAATGCGCTCAGAACGGCGCTTGGCGAGGGCGTGGCCTGCGCCATCCATTCCGACGCTCCCGTGACGCCGCTCGCCCCGCTCTTCACGGCCTGGTGCGCGGTCAATCGCGAAACCATGTCCGGCAAAGTTCTGGGTGAGGCTGAGCGGATCAGCGTCGCAGAGGCGCTGGAGCTGATCACCATAGGGGCCGCGCGGAGCTTGCATCTGGACGGTGAGATCGGGTCGATCACCCCCGGCAAGCGCGCCGATTTCGCCGTATTGGGGCAGGACCCGCTTGCCGTCTCCCCGCAAGAGCTGCGCGACATTCCCGTGCTCGGCACCGTTTTCGGTGGCTATGTGGCACTGCTGTGAGCACGCTGCCGCTGACCGTCATTGGCGGCTATCTTGGTGCCGGCAAGACGACGCTGATCAACCGGCTGCTCACGGCAGATCACGGGCTGCGTCTGGCCGTGCTGGTCAATGATTTCGGGCAGATCAACATCGACGCGGCCCTGCTGACATCCGCGCGCGAGGACACGATCGAGCTTGCCAATGGCTGCATCTGCTGCACCATGTCGGGCGATTTGTTCTATGCCATCGGCGATATTCTGGACCGCCCCGTGCGGCCCGATCATCTGATCGTCGAGGCCAGCGGCATTGCCGACCCCGCCAAGATCGCTGCCGTGGCCGTGGCCGAGCCAGAGCTGCGCTATGCGGGCATCCTGACGGTCGCGGATGGTCTGAACCTGCCGGGTCTTCTGGACGATCCGGCGATTGCGGCGCAGGTGCAAGGCCAGCTTGGCTGTGCCGATCTGATCGCCGTCAGCAAGACGGCGACAGATGACGAAACGATGGCCCGCGCCCTGCGCGGCGCGGGGGCGTCACATTGGATTTCGGCAGAAGATGACGCGGCAATAACCGCGTTCCTCTTTGAGAATGCCGCGCCCAAATTGCCCGCGCAGACCGGGGCGCCGCATCCCAGCTATGTCCAATGGTCCGACCCTGCGCCCATCCCGATGAGCCGGGCGGATCTGACCCAGCGCTTGGCCGCCCGACCCCCGGGCATTTTGCGGCTGAAAGGCATCATCCCCGCGAAGGAGGGGGCGGCCTGGGAGCTGCATATCGTGGGTCAGCAAAGCTCCGTCACCGCACGCGCGCCGGAGGGCGGCATAGGCGTTACGGCGCTGGGGCTCAGCGGTGCCATTTCGCCGCAGCTGATCGCTGATTGGTGGCGCGCCGAGATCTAAGCCCGGCCCAAAGCCCTGCCCTGCACGGCCCCACGCAGCCCCACGCAGCCCGCGCGCCGCACACGGCAGAATACCTGACCTTGCGTCCCCCCTCCTGCGCGTTAAGAACGAGGGGCAGGACGCCAAGGGAGACCACGCGATGGACAGCGACACATTGCCCTCATTCATGGGGCAGGCATTTGGCTATGCCGCGCAAGGGGTCGAGATCGCCAAGGGCTGGCTGCTGGAGCCCTCGTCCTGGTCGCAGTTTCTGGTGCTCATCGTGGCCTATGGGCTGGCGGTGCTTGGCGCGCGCCTCCTCGCGCCGCGACTGAAAGACCTGCTGACGCCAGCGGCCGGGGCCGAGAGCATGATCGCGCAGGCGCGTCGCTTCGTGTTGATGTTCCTGCCGCTCTTGCTGCCTCTGCTGGCCTTTGCGCTCACCGGCATTGGGGAGATGGCGACCCGCTCCATCTTCGGCTCGGGCGAAATCATCGCTTTCGGCAAACGGGTCTTCATCTTCATCGCGGTGCGCATCTTCGTGCGCGACATTTTGCAGATCCCCTTCCTCAAGCTTCTGGGCCGCTACGTTCTGATCCCGGTTGCAGCCCTTTATGCGGTGGGGCTGTTGGACGACGTGTCGCTGCTTCTGGAAGAGACCCGGGTGCAGGTCGGCAATATCGGCTTCTCTTTGATGGCGATCGTACGCGGCGTGGTGGCGGGCAGTCTGTTGTTTTGGCTGGGCAGCTGGTCAAACCAGCAATCAAGCGACTACATCTCGCAGCAGGAAATCCGGCCCTCGCTGCGCACCCTGCTGATCAAGGTCATCGAGTTCGTGATCTTCGGTGCCGCCTTCCTGCTGTTGATGAATATCATGGGGATCAACCTGTCGGCCCTGGCGATCCTCGGCGGTGCCATTGGTGTGGGGCTGGGCTTTGGGCTGCAGAAGATTGCGTCGAATTTCATCTCGGGCGTGATCCTGCTGCTCGAGGGGCAGGCCACGGTGGGCGATTATGTCGAGCTTGATGGCGGCGAGCAGGGCAAGATCGTCAAGATGATGGCCCGCGCCGCGATTCTAGAGACATTCGATGGCCGCTGGATCGTGGTGCCAAACGAGGATTTCATTACCACGCGGGTGGTCAATTATTCAGATGCGGGCAGCGCCAACCGGTACGAGGCGCCGTTCTCTGTCACCTATGAGACCGATATCAACCGCGTGCCCGACATTGTTGAAAAGGCCGTGGCCACGCATCCGGGTGTGCTGTCCGAGCCTTTCCCGCCCGATTGCGAGCTGCGCGGCTTTGGCGAAAGCGGCGTCGATTTCGCCTGCGAGTTCTGGGTCGAGGGGCTGGATGACGGAGAGAACAAGTTCACCTCCGACATCCTGTTCCTGATCTGGAATGCGCTGAAAGATGCAGGCATCGAGATGCCCTACCCACGCCGCGTCATCGAATTGCGGGGCGAGATGCCGCCTATGGCCAAAAGCTGAACCCGCCCAGACGGCCCAGACGGCCCAGACGGCCCCCATACGGGGCGCGGCCAAGAGCTACAGTCCCTTGGCCTGCGCGCGCAGTTCGAATTTCTGAATTTTGCCCGTCGAGGTCTTCGGCAGCTCTTGGAAGACCACCAGTTTCGGTGTCTTGAAACTTGCCAGCTGCGTGCGCGCATGGGCGATCAGCGCCTCCGCATCGCCTGTCGCGCCGTCCTTCAGCTCGACAAAGGCGCAAGGCACCTCGCCCCATTTGTCGTCCGGTTTCGCCACCACGGCGCATAGCGACACGTCGGGATGCGACATCAGCACGCCTTCCACCTCGACAGAGCTCACATTCTCCCCGCCCGAGATGATGATATCTTTCGCGCGGTCGGCAATCTGAATGAAGCTGTCAGGGTGCTGAATGGCAATGTCGCCGGAATGGAAATGCCCGCCCGCGAAGGCCTCTTCGGTGGCCTCGGGGTTTTTCAGGTAGCCCTTCATCACCGCGTTGCCGCGCATCACGATCTCGCCCTGGGTGGTCCCGTCCATGGGGGTGGGCGCGTTCTGCTCGTCGACCACGGTGACATATTCCATCATCGGGAAGGCCACGCCCTGCCGGGCTTTGATCGCGGCCTTCTCGGCCTGCGGCTGGGCGTCCCAGTCATGGTCCCACAGGCATTCGGTGACATGGCCATATGTCTCGGTCAGCCCGTAGACCTGGGTGACGTTGAAGCCCAGATCCTCGATGGCCGCCAGGGTCGCAGGGGCAGGGGGGGCGCCCGCGGTGAAGACCTCGACCATATGGTCGAACGGCTTGCGGGCGCTCTCAGGCGCGTTGACGATCATGTTCAGCACGATGGGCGCGCCGCCAAAATGGGTCACGCCCTCATCCGCGATGGCCGCATAAATCGCCTCAGGGGTGATGTCGCGGCAGCAATGCACGGTGCCACCCAATAGCGGCATCATCCAGGAGTGGTTCCAGCCGTTGCAATGGAACAGTGGCACGATGGCCAGAAAACGCGGATGCAGCTGCAAGCGCCAGCTGACCACGGTGCCCATCGTCATCAGATAGGCGCCCCGGTGGTGGTAGACGACGCCCTTGGGCCGCCCCGTGGTGCCTGAGGTGTAATTCAGCGACAGGCTTTCCCACTCGTCCTGCGGCATGATCCAGACGAAATTCGGGTCGCCCCCGTTCAGCACGTCCTCATATTCGGGGAAATGCCCGGTGGCCGGGTGGCCACCCTGTGGGTCGCCCACCTCGATGATTTCGGGCCCATCGCCCGCGCAGGCCTCTTTCGCGGCCTCGGCCAGGGCCAGAAACTGGGTGTCGCAGAGCACGATCCTGGCCTCGCCATGATCGAAGATATAGGCCACCGTGCCCACATCGAGCCGCGTGTTGATCGTGTTGAGCACCGCGCCGCAGGCCGGCACCCCGAAATGCGCCTCGACCTGCGCGGGGATGTTGGGCAGAAGCGTGGCCACCACGTCGCCCGGCTTGATGCCGCGCTGATGCAGCGCAGAGGCCAATTGCGAGACGCGCGCGTGGTATTGGGCATAGGTGTAGCGGCGCGCGCCGTAGACCAAAGCCTCTTTCTTTGGAAAGACGGTCTTGGCCCGGTTGAGATGGCTCAAGGGTGTCAGCGGCACGAAATTGGCGGGCCGTTTTTCCAAGCCTGTTTCGTCTGACATCCAGCCCATCTTTGGCCCTCCCAAGCCGCAAAGTGATGGACGCGATACTGGCGAAATGTCAGACATCTGAAAAGAGGGAAAAGAGCAGCGACATGGCGAGGACGCAAACTCTCAGGGCGGCTGGATGCGTCATCGCGGGCATGGCGCTGATGGGCTTCATCGACAACTTCGTGAAGGTGATCGCGCAGGATATCGGCCTGTGGCAGTTCCACCTGTCCCGCAGCATCTTTGTGCTGGCGCTCTTGGTGCCCATCGCGCTGTGGCGGGGCTGGGCGGTCTGGCCAAAGCGGGTCTGGGCGGTGCTGTTGCGCAGCTTTTGCGTGGCCACCTCGATGATGTTGTATTTCGGGGCGCTCGCCGCTCTGCCCATCGCGCAGGTGGGCGCGGGGTTGTTCACGGCGCCGATCTTCGTGCTGGTCCTCTCGGCGCTGGTCTTCAAAACCCCCATCGGGAAATGGCGGATCCTCGCGGTGGCGCTGGGCTTTGGCGGGGTCCTGCTGCTGCTGCGCCCCAATGCGGAGGCGTTTTCCTGGATCTCGATCATCCCGGTCCTGGCGGGGATGTTCTATGCCTTCGGGGCGCTGTGCACCCGCAGCTTTTGCGAAGGCGAGGGGACGACCGCCCTTCTGTCCGGGTTCTTTCTCGTCCTCGGCCTGTGGGGCGCGGGTGGGGTCATAGCCCTTTGGGCAAGCACCGCCACGCCCGCGACACATGGCTTTTTCCAAACGGGCTGGCAGCCCTGGACCACGTCAGCGGCGTTCTGGACCCTCATGCAGGGCGTGATCTCGGTGCTGGCCATCGGGTTGATCACCCGCGCCTACCAGATCGCGGAGGCAAGCCACGTCGCCGTGTTTGAATATGTCTTCCTGATCTCTGCAGGGGGCTGGGCCTTCATCCTGTGGGGGGAGGCCCCGGACGCGGCGGGCATTCTGGGCATCGCCTTGATCGTGGCGGCCGGTCTGGTGATCATCCTGCGCAGCCGCAGCGAAGGGGCTCACGCGTGATTTATTCTGCAAAGCATGGCTATATCTTCATCCACATTCCCAAGACCGGTGGCACCTCCATGGCTTTGGCGCTGGAGGCGCGGGCGGCCAAAGAGGATATCATGCTGGGCGATACGCCAAAGGCGGTGAAGCGGCGGGGCAGGGTGCGGGGTGCCACCTCGGCCGGGCGGCTTTGGAAGCATTCGACGCTGCAAGACATCACCGGGCTGGTCACGCCTGCGCAGATTGCGGCGGCCAAGGTGTTCACCATGGTGCGCAACCCCTGGGACCGGATCGTGAGCTATTACCATTGGCTGCGGGTCCAGCGTTTTGATCACGAGGCGGTGCGGCTGGCCGGGGCGTTGGGGTTCTCCGACTTTCTCAACCATGCCCAGACCCGCGCCAGCCTCGCGGCCAATCCCTACGGGCGCTATGTGACGGGGGCAAATGGGGCAGAGCGCTGCGATCTCTTCGTGCGACTCGAACATCTGGACGAGGATTTGCCGCAATTAGAGGCACTTATCGGGTTGAAGCTCGCCCCGCTGCCGCATGAAAACCCCTCTGAGCGGGCTGGACTGTATCAAGAATACTACGGTGCGAAAGACAAAGCGCTGGTCGCCCAGCTCGCCGCACAAGATATAGCGCGTTTCGGGTATCGCTTCGACTAACCGTCCTTAATTTGGACACAATCCCACACAAAATCGTCTCATTGATGCCGAAACAGCGGCTCTTTCGCGACCCAGATTGGGCTTAACAGGCGAACGCAGGTGGGACTGATGTTTTTCAAATCGAACAAGAAGATGGCGACAGGCGCGGCTCCGCTCCTGCTGGATGTCGCGCCGACGCCAGGGTTCTTTGCAGGCACCCAGGTCGCCACGCGCTACGCCTGGACCAATGTGGAAGAGCTGTCCGTTGGCGACACTGTGCTGACCGCCCAGAATGGTGAACAAGACATCGCGGCGATTGAGCGTGGCACGCTTGATGTGTCCGCCCATGTCGCCGCCGCCGCGCAGTGGCCGCTGATGATACCCGAAGGCGCGCTTGGCAATGAAATGCCGCTCGTGGCCTCGCCCGGCATGCGGGTCGTGATCGAAGACGACGCCATCGTGGCGCTGTTCGACGCGCCTTGCGTGTCCGTCCGGGCCGAGACATTGGTAGGGTTTCGCGGCATTGCCCGCGCCCGCGTTGACGGGCCTTTGCCGCATGTCACCTTGATCTTTGACGCACCCCAAACACTGGTCGCGCAGGGCGGCATGTTCTTCGATCTGCCCGACCGTGACGGCGTCAAAACCTTCCTCCCGCTCGATGATCGCCAGTCGCGTATCTTGCTGCGCAAGCTGGCCGACCGCGACCGCCAACCCAACCCCAAACCTTCCAGCGCTGTCTGGATCTGACTGATTTCCAATCCCTCCCTCTGAATTACCCCTCGGAAACTTGCTTTCCAAACTCAAGCCCGGTCCTCGTGACCGGGCTTTTTTCTTGGGCTGTCAGATGAACAATGGCCGCGCAGGGAGAGCCGTCATCGACGGGGCCAGCGATAAAATCAAAGCGCGCCTAAACTATTTCCCTCGTCATCAACAAGAGCGATAGAGCATGCCCAGTCCACAAAAAGCAAACGCCCGCCTGTATCGGGCGGGCGTTTGAGCGTCTCAAGCCGAGGCAATAGCGCCTCAGGCCGCTTTCGCAGCCGGATCGAAGCGGTCATAGAATTCTTCGCCCTTGGCTGCCATGTCTTCCAGCAGGGCAGGGGCCTTGAACCGCGCGCCATATTTTTTGGCAAGCGCGTTGGTGGTCTCCGCAGCCCAGGGCGTGCCGACCATGTCGAGCCAGCTCAGCGGACCCCCCGACCAGGGCGCAAAGCCCCACCCGAGGATCGCGCCGACATCGCCCTCGCGGATATCCAAAAGCACGTTCTCCTCGATGGCACGCACCGCCTCCAGCACCTGTGCGAAAAGCAGGCGGTTTTGCACCTCGGACAGCTCGGGCTGATCGTCGGAGACCGGGTATTTCGCCTCCAACCCGTCCCACAAAAGCTGGCGCTTGCCCTTGTCGTCATAGGCGTAGAAACCCGCTTTGGATTTGCGGCCCAGTCGGCCCTCGCCCTCCATCCAGAACAGGATTTCGTCCACCGCGTCATCATAGTCCTTGCCCAATGCGGCCTTGGTCGCCTTGGCGATCTTCACACCCAGATCAACCGAAGTTTCGTCCACCAGCTGCAGCGGGCCCAGCGGCATGCCGACCAGCTTCGCGGCATTCTCGATCAACGCGGGCTCCACCCCTTCGGTGACCATGCGCAGCCCCTCGTTGA
>CAYLVP010000038.1:0-26302 GCA_964387155.1 uncultured Rhodobacterales bacterium
GAAGGTGTTGGTGATCCGCTCGATCTCCGGGGCCATGGTGGCGGAGAAGAACAGGGTTTGGCGCGTGAACGGTGTCAGGCCAAAAATCCGCTCGATGTCGGGGATAAAGCCCATGTCGAGCATCCGGTCGGCCTCGTCCACTACCATCACCTTAACGTCTGTAAGGATCAGTTTGCCGCGCTCGAAATGATCAAGCAGGCGGCCCGGTGTGGCGATCAGCACATCGACGCCCTTGTCGATCAGCTGATCCTGCTCTTTGAAGGACACACCGCCGATCAGCAGGGCCTTGGTGAGTTTGGTGTATTTGGCGTAGAGGTCAAAATTTTCTGCAACCTGCGCGGCCAATTCGCGGGTCGGGGCGAGCACGAGGCTGCGCGGCATACGGGCCCGCGCGCGGCCGCGGTTGAGCATGGTGATCATCGGCAATGTGAAGGAGGCGGTTTTACCCGTCCCGGTCTGTGCGATACCAAGCACATCGCGCCCATCCAGCGCGGGGGGGATAGCCCCTTCCTGAATGGGGGTGGGGGTCGTGTAGCCGACCTCGTCAATGGCTTTGAGGACCTTCGTGTGAAGTTTCAGATCTGAGAATTTTGTCATGTGTTTCCAAATGATGCAGTGAGTGTCTGCAGTGATTTGGGACGCTAGGCTTACAACGCGTCCCGGCGTCGTGGCGCGGACGTGTTCCGCACGGTGGGACATAGTGGGTTTTGGGCGGGTCGTCAATGAAACCGGGCTCAAATGAGAACGCACCGCCGAAGCGGTGCGTTCTTGTCTCAAACCATTTCGGCCAGTGTCAGGCTTTCTTGCGGCGCCCGGCTGCAACCAGACCACCCAAACCTGCCAGCAGCATCCAGCCAGCGGCTGGCAGCGGTACTGCGGATGGGTTCGTTGGAATGGTGGGGTCGCTCGAAAGCGAAATGCCGATGCTGAAAAGGCTCACCGGGTCGAGCGAGAAGGTGTTGACCGAAACCGGTTCCTGACCGTCACCGACGAATCCCGATGTGTAGGAGCGGGCAATCAGTGTCGAGGTGATATTGATCGTCTCACCGTCTTCCCTCGTACCAAGGTCAAAAGAGCCGGAGATCTCACCCACCGTGAACGTAAAGCCGCCTATGGCGTTCGCGACAGATTGCGGGGTGAAACCGCTGACGGCGTCAAAGACCAGGCCATCGGACACGTTGAACGTGTCAAGCAACGCATCGGCGCGCGCAGTCAGCAGGGTCTCACCATCGACTTGGATGATGTATTCAAAAGATGCGGCTGCGACTGGAATAATGCTTCCTGGGCGCACGCGTGGATCATCAATCTCGGTGAACGGATTGTCGCTGTTTGTCGGTGCAACGCCAGATGTCCGGGCAGTCGTCACCTCAGGCAATGCCGCTGTCTGAGGGAAGGACAGGGTCCGTGCTTGTGGCTGTGCCCGGAGCTGTGCAACGGCAACGTCACCAAACCCAACGTTGAATTCGGCAGATTGGCCAGTCAGCTCGTAAGACAGCGTGTAGTCGCGTGCTGCGCCGGAGGTGTTGGTTTCGCTTTGCTCAAAGGCTGCGGTTGCAGTGACTTTCTGCTCCCCGCCAAACCCGTTGACGGCGGCGCTGACTTCGGATGTGCCGTCTGCATTCTGAATTGCGACAGTGCCCGGCGCGCCAAACACGGAGGCGTCACCACCGGCGGAGGCGTTCGCATTGGTGGATGCGCCGAACGGCAATGTTTCGACAATTGCGACGCTGCTGAGCGTTGCGGCTTGCGCACCTGCCGTCATCAGCGCGAACGCAGATGCCAGAAGCACGGACTGTGTGGTTGTGTTGATCACTTGTTTTTTACCCTTTTGCTAGTCGTCCCCAGACGTTAGTGGGTGCAAACAGCTGCCCTGTCAATTTATTTATGTTGGTTTCGAGTTGAAATTTAGACAGCGTAAGGCACTGTTTTCATTTGGGAAACGATGGCTGCGCTAGACCGCCATCATTTCCTTTGTCGCCGTCAGCGTGATATCCGGGTAATCCCGCACCACCCGGTCGATATCCCACTGCATCCGGGTCAGGAATACCACGTCACCGTCATTGTCATGGCTGATATGTTGCTGATTTGAGGTGATAAATCTGTCGACCGCCTCTTTGGGCCCGTTGACCCAGCGGGCTGAGGTGAATTGCGACGGCTCAAAGCGCACGGGCAGCCCGTATTCCAGCTCGATCCGGGAGGCCAGCACCTCAAATTGCAGCGCGCCGACGACGCCTACGATGAAGCCCGACCCAAAGGCAGGTTTGAAAACCTTGGCAGCCCCTTCTTCGGCGAATTGCATCAGTGCCTTTTCCAGATGTTTCGCCTTCATCGGGTCGCCCGCGCGGCAGGTCTGCAACAGCTCCGGCGCGAAAGAGGGGATGCCTGCAACGCGCAGCGCCTCACCTTCGGTCAGCGTGTCGCCGATGCGCAGCTGGCCGTGGTTGGGGATGCCCATAATGTCGCCCGCCCAGGCTTCTTCCGCCAATTCGCGGTCGGAGGCGAGAAACAACACCGGGTTCGAAATCGCCATCGGCTTCTTTTCCCGCACATGGGTCAGCTTCATGCCGCGTTTGAAATGGCCCGAGGCAAGGCGGACAAAGGCCACGCGGTCCCGGTGCTTGGGGTCCATATTGGCCTGCACTTTGAAGACGAAACCCGCGACCTTCTTTTCATCCGGTGCGATCTGTCGCGGCTCGGCCTTTTGCGGCTGCGGTTGCGGCCCGTAATCGGCGATGCCCTGCATCAGTTCCTGCACGCCGAAACTGTTGATGGCGGAGCCAAACCAGATGGGCGTCATCGTCCCATCGAGCAGTGCCTGATGATCGAAGGCGGGCAGCAACTCACGTGCCATCTCGATCTCTTCGAGGAATTTTTCCAACAGGGCCGCTGGCACATATTCGGCCAATTTCGGGTCATCAAGCCCGCTGATCTCGACGCTTTCGGCCACTTTGTTGCGGTCGGCGCGGTCCATCAGCTCCAGCCGGTCGCGCAGCAGGTCATAGCAGCCAAGAAAATCGCGCCCGACCCCGATGGGCCAGCTTGCGGGGGTGACGTCAATCGCCAGATTTTCTTGGATTTCGTCAATAATATCAAACGTATCGCGGCTTTCGCGATCCATCTTGTTGCAGAAGGTCAAGATCGGCAGGTCCCGCAGGCGGCAGACCTCGAACAGTTTCTGCGTCTGGCTTTCCACGCCCTTGGCGCCGTCAATCACCATGACAGCGGCGTCCACTGCCGTCAGTGTGCGGTAGGTGTCCTCAGAGAAATCAGAGTGGCCGGGCGTGTCCACCAGATTGAACCGGTAGGTGTCGAAATCAAACGACATGGCCGAGGCCGAGACGGAAATGCCGCGATCCTTCTCCATCTGCATGAAGTCCGAGCGTGTCCGCCGCGCCTCGCCCTTAGCACGTACCTGGCCCGCCATCTGGATCGCGCCGCCATAAAGCAGGAACTTCTCGGTCAGCGTCGTCTTGCCCGCATCCGGGTGCGAGATGATGGCAAAGGTCCTGCGCCGCGCAATTTCGGGCGGCAACACGGGCTGGTTGGAGGCGCGGTCTAACATGCTCGGGGGTATAGAGGGCGCGGCCAGGAAGGGCAATTACCCTCCCATATCTCCTCTGCCGATGAAGGGCTTAACGGCTTCCCAGATCTTTTCCACCTTTTCGAAGGTTTTGAGCCATGCGGTCGTCTTGTCAATTCCGCCCTTGGCCTTGAGGCCAACCTCAGCAACCCTTGCACGCTGCGGCTCCATCTCGCGCCACATCTCCCCGGCTATTGCGCTCAGGCGCGCAAGCTTTGACTTTTCCGCATCAATCTCACGGTGAACCACCGCCGCCTTTTCCGCTTCGATAAGATCGCGAGTTTGATCACTGAAAAAGCCCTGGCTGTCGGCGGAATAGATGATGCCATCAAGCTCGGCAGAGAGCGTCGCAACGCTGTAGGGAAATCCGTCAGAAATGAGGTTCGTGTTCCCCGGGTCGCCGATTTCTGCAAGCTCTGGGTAGCAGGCATAATGCTGTCTCGCCCGTTTGATGAGCCTTTCGACGCTGGCTCTGTCATTTGACTCAAACGCAAAGATTTCCTCTTGGAAACCGATTGCGAGCACTTCGATATAGTCCTCCATCAGGGTTGGCAGGAATTCATCTTCGCGTTCTTGCAGACACTCGATCAATGCGTTGCAGGTGATGAGCATCTGGGCCGCAGCCCGGACCCTGTTCGAGTTCTCTTCGGCTTCGTACTGCGCGAGCAAAACGGACAGGGTCTGCGCTTGTTTCAGGATCGCCTTTTTCGTTGACGCGCAGGCGTTGCGATCCATTGGCGTGGCGGAGGCACGTCTCGCCTCAGGACGCTTTGTTGAGTGTTTAAGACCGCTGCGCTGCTTTTTGGTTGTGAACTCTGTCGGAGGCGTGAACCGCAGCAAAGATGACTGCTTTCTGATCCGCTTTGGCTTTTGGCTGCTTTGAGCCCGAGACGTCGACGGCTTTGATTTCGCCGTGGCGGTTTTTTGCGCGGTCTCTTCCATTGGCGCGGGGTCACTGGCCGGCTTATTTTCAATCGGTGTCGTTTCAGCATTGCCGCTTAAGTCGATTTCCTTCCAGGAGGCAGGGCGGTCGAGACTTGCAGGAATAATCGTCCCGCTGTCACCAATCATCACGTCCAGCTGTTCCTGGGTCAGGCCCTTAACGCCAGACAGATCGGTTCTGCGAAATTTGGTCCGGACATCTTCATGTTCTTCATGCTTGAGCGTGCGAACGTCGGCTTTGTTCAAATTGGCTCCGCTGAAATCAGCCTGATCCCACAAGGCCCGGTTCAGCTTTGCCCCTTGTAGATTTGCATTCGTAAAAATGGCGCGCCCGGAATCTGTGAAGCTCAGGTTGCAGTCGCGCAGGCTGGCCTGGGAAAAACTCGTGCCATGCAGCACGGCCCTTTCGAGGTCTGCCTTGTCTAACACCGCGCCGGCGAGATCGGCTTCTTCCAGGGTCGCTTCGCGCAAGTCTGCCTGGCTGAGATCCGCGCCGCTCAGCTCAGCTCGTTTGAGGTAAATGCTGCGCAGGTCCGAGCGCGACAGATCTGCATTGAACTTTCGATAGGTGGCTTCCCAATTCCAATGCCTTACACCCTTTTTCAGTGCGGCAAGATGTTCTTCGTTGGCCACGCGCTACCCTCAACTTTTCTCAAGGCTAGCAGAACGCCGATGTCAAACAAGGCCTCGCCGCGTCAGGCGCGTCCAGTTTGCCGCAGAAGCGCCGCCGCCTCGCTGCGGCTCAGCGCGGTGCGGCTGACAGGGGCAGGCAACCGGGGCGGGATCGCCGCGCGATGCTCAGCTATTGGCTCACCTGGGCGCAACTGGCTGGGCGGCAAGCTCTCGGTCGGAACGCCCTCGGAATAGACGATTTGGTGTTGGTCAAAGACCAGCTGTGTGTATTCCACAAAGCCGCCGGGGCGCAGATAGATCGTGTCGCCATTGACCAGATCGCCTGCCCGGACGAGCACATCGCGCGCCCCCACCATCACCTCGGCCCGCCAGTCAGAGATCATCATCCGGTGGTGCTGGCTTATCGTCATAGTTTGCGCATTGCCCAGCGCGCCCTTGCTGATCACCACCGGTGCGAAGGCGCCCACGCCCTGCACCGTGCGTGTGCCGATCCAGCGGATGGGCTGCATGCCGTGGTCGCGGGTCAGAAGGCGGTCGCCCACCTGCAGCTGCTCTACCGGACCCTGGCTGCCATCGGCGCGGGTCACGCGCGTCCCCCGTCCGAAGCCCATCGCCGTCAGCCCGGTCAATGCGATGTCGCGGGGATGTGCGTCGATATCGATCAATATGTAGCTTGTCTTGGGCGCAACCGGGCCAAGTGGATGGAAATAGAGGCGCGCCTCTGGGCCTGCCGCGCAGCCAAACACCAACCCCTGAACGCTTGCCCCGCGCTGCGTCATGAAGGTCAGCCGCGCCATGACGGTCGCGGGCGTGCCTTTGATCTCGATCTCGGAGGGTCCTGTCACCGTGAAACGGGGAAGGGCATCCCCATCCGGACCCGCGTCCCGCAGATCGAGCGTGACCAGTTCCGCCATGCGGTGGAGGCCGTAGACATCGCCGGGACAGAGTGTTGTGGCGGGGCCGATAGCGTCGCCCTGATTGACCCCATCGGTCACGCGAAAATGCGCGGCCTCAAACACCTCAAAGGAATGGGTCGTGCAAAACTCATAGGGGGGCGCAATGGTCATCTGGGGCGGTCCACTCGGTAACAAACAAGAGCTGGCTTGCGTGTTCCACCCTGTGGCCACAACAGGCGGCCATGGGCTTGACGCGTACCCCACCGCCAAGTGTTGTGAGGCTCGGGCAATTTCACCAAAATTGCAATGAATTGCGTGGATCCATGGCCATTTTGTCGTGCGCGGGGCTCAACTTGGAAACAAAGCGCGGCAGGCGGCGCGATTGCGGGGTGATGCTGAAACAGACGGCGCCGCAGAGGTCGAATCGCAGAAACCAGCTTCCGTTCCCGGGTGAGGCGGTGCTAGGCACGCATGCACGACAATATCACAGCAAGGAGTCGCAGAATGGATTTGGGCATTTCGGGCAAGCGCGCATTGGTCTGCGCCTCAAGCAAGGGGCTGGGTCTGGGCTGCGCGGAGGCTTTGGCCGAGGCGGGCGTCAATCTGGTGATGAACGCCCGCACGCAGGCCACGCTGGACGAGGCTGTGGCCTCGATCAAGGATCGGTTCAGCGTCGATGTTACTGGTGTCGCGGCTGATATCACATCGGAAGCTGGCCGCACCGAAGTGCTGGACGCCGCAGGCGCAATCGACATTCTGGTCACCAATGCAGGCGGCCCGCCTCCGGGCATGTGGTCCGATTGGGAACGCGACGATTTCATCGCGGCGCTGGACGCCAACATGCTGACCCCCATCGCGCTAATGAAGGCCAGCCTGCCCGGTATGATGGAGCGGGGCTGGGGCAGGGTGGTCAATATCACCTCGCAATCGGTCAAGGCGCCCATTGCCGTGCTTGGCCTGAGCAACGCCGCACGCACCGGCCTGACGGGCTATGTTGCAGGCACCGCGCGGCAGGTGGCCCCCGCTGGCGTGACGATCAACAATCTGCTGCCTGGCATTCATGCAACCGACCGCGCGGTCTCGCTGGATACCGGCGTCAGTGAGGCGCAGGGGATTTCTATGACAGAGGCACAAAAGCAACGCGAAGCCACCATCCCTGCGCGCCGTTACGGCACCCGGGCAGAGTTCGGCGCGGCCTGCGCCTTCTTGTGTTCGCAGCATGCCGGATTCATCGTGGGGCAGAACATCTTGCTTGACGGTGGGGCGACCAACGCCACGATCTGACCTCACGTCTGCGTCACTTTGGGCTTTGAGCTCTCGCCTGTCATTCAGGCTTGGGTTATTTGCTGATATGTAACGCCCAGGAACGGACCCCTCCCCACATGACCAGCCTCGCGATCACCGGCGCATTTGCCGCCATCATCCTCGTCTCTTTCTTGGTCGCACCCCGCCGGGTGGGCGTCGACGGGTTCTTTGGGGGCCAAACCGATGGGCGTGCACCGGGTCTTTTGGTGCTGGTCTTAAGCCAGGTCACCACATGGATCTTCGCCCGGTCCCTGATGAACGCAGCGATCCTGGGCTATTATTACGGCTTCCCCGGCACACTGGCCTACGCCGCCTATTACCTGTCCTTTCTGTCAGGCGGCTACATTATCTCGCAATTGCGGCTGCGCGATGCGGGTTCGGTCCAAGGGTGGCTGGGCACCTTGTTCGGGGCCACCGGGACGACGAGCTACAACATCGTCATCGCGCTGCGCCTTTTGTCAGAAGTCTTCGCCAATTTGTTGGTGGTCGGCCTGATCTTTGCAGCCGTGATGCCCGATCTGGCCGGCGCGGGCACCGCCGCAATTGTACTGGTTGCGGTGTTGGGCTTGGCCTATTCGGCCTGGGGCGGGCTGTCGGCGGCATTGCGCACGGATGTCGTGCAAATGCTGGTCTTCCTTGTCATCTTCGGCGCGGCGTTTTTGTACCTTATCGCTCTGCCAGAGTTCTCGCTGAATGCGATTTTGACCGCGGAAGGCGCGAGCGGCACGCGACCGGGCTGGTTATTGCTGGCGGTCGCCTTGCTGCAGGTCTTTTCCTACCCGGCGCATGACCCGGTGATGATGGATCGTGGCTTTGTCGCCGATAAATGCACCACGCATCGCGCCTTCATTCATGCCTTCTGGCTGTCTACGCTGTGCATCATCGGCTTCGGGTTTTTCGGCATTCAGGCCTCGTTGATGGGGGCCGCCTATGAGGGGCAGCTGCTGGGCACCTGGGCGGTGATGTTTCCCACATGGGTCTTCATCCTGTTAATGGTGTCGCTGCTGGTCTCGGCACTCTCAACCCTCGATTCCGCGCTCAGCTCGGCGGCACGGCTGGTGGTGGAAGAGCTCAATTGGGCGCCGCGCAGCCTGACAGGCGGGCGGGTTGTCATGGTCGTCTTCATGGTGCTTGGCGGCGCGCTGACGCTTTGGGGCAATGCCACGCTGTTTGATGCGGTCGCGGTCAGCGGCACGGCCTCGATGTTTCTGACGCCGGTGATGGTTGCGGTTTTCATGCTCGATCTCAAAGTGGCCCGCTGGTCCTATCTCGTGGCCTTCGCGGCCGCGATTGGCGGGGCCTTCATCTATTTTGCACGCGGCTGGGCCAGCGTTGCTGCCATTTTGCCTGACGCGCATAAATATGAGCAACTGCTTTGGATTTGCGTGGCCGTTCTGGTGGTAGGCTTTGTGGCTGTGCTTTCAGGCGCGCAGAGGGTTGCCCGCTCTGGGTGAGGCTGCTAGTGACGTCGCGGATTTCCGATCATTTTGCTCGGGTTAGAGGGCGCGCGTGACACCAAGGCTGGAACTCAGGCAGATCACCAAATCTTACGGCGATCTGTCGGTTGTCGACGATCTGTCGCTGACCGTGGCACCGGGGCAGGTGACCTGCCTGCTTGGCCCCTCGGGTTGCGGCAAATCCACGACTTTGCGCATCATTGCGGGCGTCGAGCCGCAGACCAGTGGCGAGATCTGGGTCGATGGCGCGCTGATCTGTGGCCCCGCCTACCGCATGCTGCCCGAAGACCGCCCGGTGGGGCTGATGTTTCAGGACTTCGCGCTGTTTCCCCATCTCAGCGTGGCGCAGAATGTGGGCTATGGGCTGCGCGGGGGGAAGCGCGATACGCGTGACCGCGTCATGCATCTGCTGGAGCGGGTCAACATGGCCCGCTTTGCCGACGTCTTTCCACATCAACTGTCAGGCGGCGAACAGCAGCGCGTGGCCCTTGCCCGCGCCATTGCGCCGCGCCCGAAGATCATGCTGATGGATGAGCCGTTTTCAGGCCTCGACAATCGGCTGCGCGACGGCATCCGGGACGAGACGCTGGCGGTGCTCAAGGAAGAAGGCGCGGCCGTGTTGCTGGTCACGCATGAGCCTGACGAGGCGATGCGCATGGGCGACGAGATTGCGCTGATGCGGCGCGGCCAGATCGTGCAACGCGGCAATCCCTATAACCTCTACAATGCCCCGGTGGACAAAGAGGCGGCTGCCTTTTTCAGCGATATCAACGTCATCAAGGGCACCTCGCATGGCGCTTTGACCGAAACGCCGTTCGGCCAGTTTCTGACGCCAGGGCTCAAGGACGGCCAACCGGTCGAGATCATCATCCGCCCGCAGCATCTGCGCATGGATTTCGACCGGCATGGCAAGGGGCCGAACCCCACCCCGCAAGAAGGCGCGCCCGCCAAGGGCGTTGTCAAACGCGCGCGGTTCATCGGTCGCGAGAGCCTGGTGGAGTTTGAAATGGATTTTGACGGCTCCACCCTGACCGCGACCGTTCCGGCGGTCTTTCTGCCAAAACCCGGCACGGTTTTGTGGCTGATGATGCGACGGGACCGCTGCTTTGTGTTTCCGGCCTGAACGGGGTTAGACCGTGACTGGCAGCCGTTCCAGCCCATGGAAATGGTAGGCATCGGCATAGGGTGCAGGCCCCGCCCGTGCCAGATCAGGGCAGCGCGTAAAAAGGATCGGCAAAGCCTGCGCGATCTCCATCCGTGCGAGCGGGGCACCCACACAGAAATGGATGCCGCCGCCAAAGCTCACCTGCTTGTTCTGCGCGCGTCCGGGCATGAATGTTGCCGGATTGGCAAAAAGCGCAGGGTCGCGATTGGCGGCGGCCAATAGCAGCCCCACCTGATCGCCCTTGCGGAACCTGTGGCCGAAGATCTCGACATCCTCCATCGCGAAGCGGGTGAACATGTGCAGCGGCGGATCAAAGCGCAGCACCTCTTCGACGAAACCAGGCGCGGAGGAGGGCGTGATCCCGTGCGCAATGCAGGTCAGCACCGCATTGCCAATCGTGTGCACAGTGGCCTCATGGCCCGCATTGAGCAGCAGGATGCAGGTGGCGATCAGCTCGGGCGTGCTGAGCTTTGCACCGTCTTGCTCTGCCGCGATCAGACTGGTGATCAGGTCGTCGCCGGGTTTGGTGCGGCGCTTGTTGATATACTCGCTCAGAAAGGCGGCGAATGCCTGCGCAGCGCGCGCCGCCGCGTCCTCCTCCGCGCGGCTGCGGCCTGCCTGATACATGCCGACCATTGCGTTGGACCAGGCCAGAAGCTGTGGGGCCATCTCTTCGGGCACGCCCAGCAGCCGGGCAATAACGATCACCGGCAGCTTCTGCGCGTAGTGGTCCAACAGATCGAACGGGCCGGCAGGGAAGGCGTCGATCAGCGTATGGCACAAGGCGGTGATTTCCGGCTCCATCGCTCCGATGCGGCGGGAGGTGAAGGCGCGCAGCACCAGCCCGCGCAGGCGGGTGTGGCGGGGCGGCTCCAGCTCTAGCATGGAATGCGCTTCGACGGCGTAGAAGGCGGCCAAATGATCGGGAAAGCAGACACCCAGCGGGTTTTCCCGCCCGAACCGTTTGTCGCGCAAAAGGGCTGCCACCTCATGGTGGCCAGCCGCCATGGGCATGGCATAGTCCTCCCACCACACGAGCGGCCCTAATGCGCGCAGACCCTCGTAGAACGGATAGGGGTTCTGGACGAAATCGGGCGAGGTCGGGGATTGGCTGACACGTTCCATCCGTTACCTATGGGAAATGGGGATGGCCAAGGCAAGGCCGCACCGCCTATGCTGGCTCCCGTCAATTTGCAGAGGACCGGATGCGAATCCGCATTGCCGCCATCACCGCCTATCTCAGCCTTGTGGCCCTTACCGGCTACTCGGTCTGGTGGTTTGCGCTGGGGGCGGCGCTTACGCAGCTGTCCGAGCGCGGGCAGGCTGACCTGCAACTCGCCTCCGACCGGTTGGTGAGCGAGCTACAAAGCTACCGCGAGCTGGCGGTCCTGTTGGCGGACCACCCGACCTTGGTGCCGCTGGTCACGGGCGACAATGGCGATATGGAGGGGGCGGAGCGGATGCTGCTGCGGGCGGCAGATATGACCGGCGCGCTGGAAATCATGCTGCTTGACCGCGCAGGCAATGTGGTGGCGCAGTCCAACCCTTTTGCCAGCCCCGGCCCCCGCAATATGGGCGACACCGCCTATTTCAAACGCGCCAGCAAGGCGGTGCTGGGGTTCATGCATTGGCAGTTTGGCAATGGAACGCAGCGGGCCTTCACCTTCGCCGCGCCTGTGTTTGGGCTGGACCGCAAGCCTGCAGGTGCCGTGGCGGTGTCGGTCAATCTTGATGTGATCGAGGCCAGCTGGCGCGCTGCGCCGCAGGTGGTGTTTTTCGCAGATGAGGAAGGGGTGGTTTTCATCTCCAACCGGTCCGAGATGCTCTACCGGACGCGGGGTCCTGATCGGTCTTCTGAACCGGCCACCATCGCGCCGGAAAACCCGCGCCAGTATCAAGAGTTTTCCGTCGTCCGCCGCGCGGGGTTCGAGACATGGGGGCAGGACAGCTCCCCCTATCTGCCTGCCCGCGCGTTGCATCTGAACATGCCCTTGCCGCTGATGAATATGTGGGGCGAGGTGCTGGTCGACAGTGCCGAAGCCGAGCAATTGGCGCTGTTTCAGGGGCTTGTCGCAGGCGGGCTTGGCTTGATCTTCGGGGGGCTGATCCTGTTTTTCACCGAACGGCGACGCGGCATCCTGCAACGCCTGTCGCTTGAGGCCGCCGCCAATGCGCAGCTTGAGGCGCGGGTGCGCGACCGTACTGAGGCATTGCAACAGGCCCAGCAAGAGCTGGTGCAGGCGGGCAAATTATCCGCGCTGGGGCAGATGTCGGCGGGCATCAGTCACGAGCTGAACCAACCGCTTATGGCGATCCGCTCATATGCCGAGAATGCGCAGGAGTTTTTGCGCCGGGGCAAGGCCGAGGTCGCGGATGACAATCTGGCAAAGATCAGCGATCTGGCCCGCCGCATGGGGCGCATCATCAAGAACCTGCGCGCCTTTACCCGGCAGGAGACCGAGCCGCTCGGCCGGGTCGAGCTGGGCGGCGTCATCCGCGCAACCCTCGATCTGTCGCAGGTGCGGTTGCGTGACGCGCAGGTCGCGCTGCACACCGATTTGCCCGCAGGCCCGGTCTATGTGCATGGCGGCGAGGTCCGGCTGCAGCAGGTGCTTTTGAACCTGGTCGGCAACGCGCTTGACGCGATGGAGGGGCAGGCTGAAAAGCGGCTGACCCTCACCGTGACCAAGGGTGAGCGGGTCCTGCTGTCGGTGCGCGACACGGGGCCGGGGCTTAGCGACCCCGACAAGATATTCGATCCGTTCTACACCACCAAGGAGGTTGGCCGCTCGGAAGGGATGGGGCTGGGGCTGTCGATTTCCTACGGCATCGTGCAGAGCTTTGGCGGCGTCATCCAAGGCCGCAACCACCCGGATGGCGGGGCCATCGTGACCGTCGAGCTGCCACCCGCCCCCGCGATGGAGCAAGCCGCATGACCCGGCAGGTGCTTTTGGTAGATGACGACGCCCCGGTGCGCGAGGCGCTGGGGCAGACGCTGGAACTGGCCGCGCTGGAGCCCAGGCTCGCGGCTTCTTTCATTGTGGCCAAGGACATGATCAGCCGCAGTTTCGCGGGCGTGATCGTGACCGATATTCGGATGCCGGGGCGGGACGGGTTTCACCTTTTGGACTATGTGCGCAAGATCGATGCCGAGCTGCCGGTGATCCTGCTCACCGGCGAGGGCGATATCCCGATGGCTGTGAAGGGCATGTCAGGAGGGGCGTTTGACTTCCTTGAAAAGCCCTGCGCGCCGCAACAATTCCTTGACGTGGTCAGCCGTGCCCTGACGGCCCGGCGGGGTGTTCTGGCTGCCCGCAAACATCAGGTCAAGGCAGAGGCTGGCGATGCTGCGGCACGGCTGCTGATTGGCGTCTCTGACACGGCTGAACAGATGCGCGCGCGCATCCGCACTGTCGCCAAATCCGGGGCCGCCGCGCTGATCACGGGAGAGCCGGGCACGGGGGCTGCGAAAGTGGCCGAGGTGATCCATCTGCTGTCCGAACGCGCCGCCCATGGGTTTGTCAAACGCGCGGCGGCGGGGCTGACACCTGACGCTTTGGCGGAGGCGGCTGAGGCCGCTGAGGCGGGCAGTCTGTTTCTTGATGAGCTGGCGAACCTGTCGGATCAGACGCAATACGCGCTGCTGGACCATCTAGAGCGCGGGCAGGGCGCGCGCATTCTGGCGGCAAGCTATCAATCCTTGCGCGCAGCGGACGGCCTTATGGCCGAGCTGCGCCTGAAGCTTGAGACGATGCGCGTGCGCATCCCGCCGCTCAGGGCGCGCACGGAAGATATCCCTGTGCTGTTCCGCCATTATCTGGCCATTGCCTGCGAGCAGGCGGCGCTGTCTGTCCCCGACATCGCGCCCGAGCAGATGACCCGGTTGATGGCGCATCGCTGGCCGGGCAACACGCGCGCGCTGATGAACGCCGCGATGCGCTGCGCGATGGGCTTGCCGGAGTTGGATGAGGTCGAGCCCTTGAGCCTCGCAGAGCGCATGGCACAGGTTGAACGCGCGCTGATCATCGAGGCGCTTCAGGCCCATAATGGCCATGCGACCGAGACCGCCAAGGCGCTGCATCTGCCGCGCAAGACCTTCTACGACAAGCTGGCGCGTCACGGCATCAAGCCAGAGGCCTATCGGCGCGGGGATCGGCTTTAGGCACGTCGCACGCAGCGCCGGAAAATAGCCGCTTCCGGCCCGAAATTGTCATCAAATTATGGTGCTTAGCCTTTTTGGGACCAATCGATCTCTGGCATATTTTTTCGCTCCGGTTACTGTGGCGACACCGGGAGGGGACATGGAGACGATCACACTGACATTTGAGATGGGGGTGGTGCTGGGCCTGCTGGCCTTCACCGTGGCCCTTTTCGTGTCAGAGATCATCCGCATCGATCTGGCCGCGATCCTGGTGATGGTGATGCTGGGCGCGCTGAGTTACCTGCCGGGACTGGGCAATCTGGCGGATGTCACGCGGCTTTTTGACGGGTTTGCGTCCAATGCGGTGATCTCGATCATTGCGGTGATGATCATCGGTATGGGGCTCGACAAGACCGGGCTGATGTCCAAAGTGGCTGGGCTGATCCTGCGCAAGGGTGGGACGACCGAGGCACGGATCATCCCCATCGTCTCTGGCACGGTCGCCTTAATTTCATCCTTCATGCAAAATGTCGGTGCGGCCGCGCTGTTTTTGCCGGTTGTCAGCCGCATCTCTGCCCGCACCGGTCTGCCTTTGTCGCGGTTGCTGATGCCCATGGGGTTCTGCGCGATCCTCGGCGGCACCATGACGATGGTGGGCTCTTCGCCGCTGATCTTGCTCAACGATCTGATCGTCAGCGCCAATGACGGGCTGCCTGCGGACCAGCAGATCGAGGAATTCGGGCTGTTCTCGGTCACCCCCGTGGGCGTGCTGCTGATCCTGACCGGGGTTCTTTATTTCATGGTTCTGGGCCGCTGGGTGCTGCCTGCCACCAACGAGAAAGAGGACGCCACATCCGGCCAATCCATGCAGGGTTACATGCGCCAGACCTACGGGCTGAATGCGGATATTTTCGAAGTGCTGGTGCCCGAGGGCAATATCCTTGTCGGCCAAACGATCAACGACATTATGGATGCGCATCACATCTATATCGTGGGCACGGATTACCGGGGAAAAAAGGTTGTGGCCCCGATGGTCGATACGCGGATCGAGACGCCGTGCCGCCTTGCCGTGCTGGGCCTGCGCCGGGTGGTGCAGGATGTGGCAGATATCTATGATCTGCAGGTTCTGCCGCAGCTTGACCGGTTTGCCGAGGATTTTGCCGCCACCAGCGCAGGCGTGGCAGAGATCGTGATCCCGCCCGGATCGAGCCTGATCGGTACCACCCCGCAAGATCTGCGCATCCGGCAGACCTACGGGTTTTCTTTGCTGGCGATCCATCGCGGCGAGGAGGTGCTCAGCCTTGTCGAAACCGAAGAGCATGCGGCCTGCAGGCTGGGACAGCAGGTGCTGCACTCAGGTGACACATTGGCAGTCCATACCCCCTGGGAGTCGCTGGCGCGGCTGACATCGGACCGCGATTTTGTGATCGTAACCACCGACTTCCCCCAAGAAGAACTGCGCCCGCACAAGGTGAACTGGGCGCTGGGCTTTTTCGCGCTCGCGCTGGTCTTGATCCTGTTTACCGATATGCGCCTGTCGCTCTGCCTGCTGGTGGGGGCGGTTGGAATGATCCTGTCGAAGGTGCTCAGCGTTGACGAAGCCTATGGCGCGGTCAGCTGGCAGACGGTGTTCTTATTGGCCAGCCTGATCCCGCTGGGTCAGGCGGTGCAGAACACCGGAACGGCGGCCTGGATTGCGCAACAGATCCTGACGCTTCTGGACGGCTGGCCAATCTGGGCCTTGCAGGCGGGGCTGGCTGTGCTGGCAACGGGATTCACGCTGGTGATGTCGAATGTGGGGGCGACGGTCCTGTTGGTGCCGCTGGCCGTCTCTATCGCCGTGGCTGCGGGTGCCAATCCGGGGCTCTTCGCCCTGACCGTGGCCATTGCAACCTCGAACAGTTTCCTGATCCCGACCCATCAGGTCAACGCGTTGATCATGGGCCCTGCAGGCTACCGGGTGGCGGATTTTGTGCGGGCGGGTGGTGTGATGACGGTGCTTTTTCTGGTCGTGTCGCTGACGGCTTTGAACCTGTTTTATTGAGGTCTTGCGTCGCAGTGCCTGCGCCGCGGGGAGCGAGGGGCCAGCCCCTCGCGCTCCCCGGGATATTTTTGGAACAATGATAAGGATCAGGGGTCTTTAAGCGTTTTCAAGCGCTGTGACGATCGGGGAAAAGTCCGAGGCTTTCAACGATGCGCCGCCGACCAGCGCGCCATCGACATTGGAGACCGCGAAGATTTCAGCGGCGTTGCTGCCTTTGACGGAGCCGCCATAGAGGATGCGGACCGATTGGCCGATTCCTGCGCCATAGCGTTGTTCGAGCCGTGATCGGATATAGTCATGCACCTCGCCAATCTGATTGGTGGTGGGGATTTTTCCGGTGCCGATGGCCCAGACGGGCTCATAGGCGATGACGGTGTTCTCGGCGGTCAGCACGTCGGGCAGCGAGCCTGCGAGCTGGCCTGCAATGATGTCGAGCGTGTTGGCCGCCTCGCGTTCTTGCAAAGTCTCGCCGATGCAGACCACGGCGGTGAGGGCAGCGGCCTGGGCGGCCTTGGTTTTGGCACGCACCACCTCGTCGCTTTCGGCGTGATCGGCGCGGCGCTCGGAATGGCCGGTCAGCACGTAGCCCGCGCCTGCATCTTTGAGCATTGCGGCAGAGATATCGCCGGTATGGGCACCGCTTGTCTGCGCGTGGCAGTCCTGCCCGCCGATTTGCAACGCATGGTCTGCCGCCGTTACCACGGCGGCGCTGATCAATGTGGCGGGCGGGCAGATCAACATGTCGACGCCGGGATTGGGATGCGCGGCGCGCAGCGCGTTAAGCTCATCAAGGCTGGCTGACAGCCCGTTCATCTTCCAGTTGCCTGCGGCAAGTTTTCTGCGCATCTGTGCGGCCCTCTGTGGTTGGCCTTCAAACTCGCAAAGGGTAGGGAGGAGGGCAAGTGGTTTCGGACGGTCCAGGACAGGACCAAGGGAGGGCAGAGGATGATCCCCAGAATTGACGCGCAGGCCTTGGCCGCAGGAGAGCCGGAGGCCGTGGCCGCGACCCGCGAAGGCGCGCATGAAATAGGTTTTCTGACGGTCTACAATACCGCGCTGACAGCGGCCGAGGTGGCAGGGGCCATTGACGCCTATCGTGGCTTTTTCAAGCTGCCCGAGGGGCTGAAACAGGCGGTGAATATGGACCGCACCAAATCGAACCGGGGCTGGGGGGCGCAGGGCTCTGAACAGGTCGACCCGGAGGCCAACCCCGATTACAAGCAGGTCTTTGATTGCGGCTATGAGCTGCCGGAAGGGCATCCTTTAGGTAAACAAAACCTTAAAGTCTACGCTCCCAATCAATGGCCCGAGGGCATGCCCGCTTTTCGACGGCGGATCGAGGATTACTACGCCAAGTCACTTGTCGTCGCGAAAGCGCTTCTGGGCGACATTGTGGGCGCGGTTGGCGAAGACCCTGCGTTTTTCGTGGATGCTTTTAGCGCACCGATGGCGCTGTTGCGGGGAAATTACTACCCCGAACGGCCCTTATGGGCGACCGAGAAGGATTTCGGGATCGCAACCCATACTGATTATGGCTGCCTGACCTTGCTGGCGACCGATGGATCGCCGGGGCTGGAGGTGCGCAAGCGCGGTGGAGGCTGGATCCCTGTCTCGGCCCCGCCGGGCGAGTTCGTGATCAATTTCGGCGAGATGATCGAGTTCTGGACCGGCAAGGCGGTGCGTGCCACCCCGCACCGGGTGGTGGGGGGCTCCGCCGAGCGGATCTCTATCCCGCTGTTTTTCAACCCGAATTACGATGTGAATGTCGCGCCCATGGGCTCTGGCAAAACGATCCTTGCGGGTGAGCATCTGACCAAGCGCTTCAACCAGACCTACCTGCATCTCAAAGGAAGCTGAGGGCGCGCCGGGCGAGGGCCTGCGCCTCTTCGGGGTCATCGAGATAGGCGTCAGGGAGGGTCCAATAGGGCATGGAGACCGGCTTTTTGCCGTCGCGCTGATAGGTCCAGCGTTGCCCGCCCAGCGCTGCGATCTCGGTTTGAAAATCGCCTTGCGCCTTGAGAAACAGCTGCCCGTCGGAATAGAGCAGTGCGAAGATAACCCCTTCATGGTAAAGACATAATCCGCCCATCATCTTGCGGGTGGAGAGCGCGCCGAGCCCGCCAAACAGCTCTATCGCGAAGGCGATATCTTCGTCAGAGACCGCCATCGGCCCCTAGGGCTTGGCGAAAAGCGCATCATCGAATTTGATGCTTTCGCCGCAGCCGCAGGCCTCGGACACGTTGGGGTTTCTGAATTTAAAGCCGCTTTCAAGCAGGCTGGTCTCATAATCGATTTCAGTCCCGAAGAGGAACATCTGCGCCATGGGCGCGATGACGACGCGGGCGCCGTCCTGTTCGACCGCCTCGTCATGGGGGCCGAGCGCGTCGACGTAATCCATCGTGTATTCCATGCCCGCGCAGCCGCCTTTTTTCACGCCTATTTTCAAGGCTTTATGGCCGCCTTCTGACATGAGCTTTGCGATCTGTGCTGCCGCTGCTTGGGTGATGGTGACTGCTTGTTTGCCGGGAATGAACATCACATGAACCCCAGTTCCAGCTTGGCCTCGTCGGACATCATCTCCATGCCCCATGGGGGCTCCCAGACGAGCTCGACATCGACCTGTTTCACGCCTGCCAGGGGCTCGACCGCTTCGGCGACCCAGCCGGGCATCTCGCCTGCCACGGGGCAGCCGGGCGCGGTCAGGGACATCAGGATCGACACCTCGTTTTCGTCATTGATTTCAATCGTGTAGATCAGGCCGAGATCAAAGATATTCACCGGAATTTCAGGATCATAGACGGTGCGGCAGGCCTCCACGATGGTCTCGTGAAGCGGGTGGCCGGTCGAAGATGGCTTGATCAGCGGGGTGCCTTCAAGCGGGGTTTGGTCATTCATCTGACATGAGTCCTGCAATCGATTGTTGAGTGTTAATGTAGGGATTGCAATGGCCCACGTCCAGAGGGGCGCGGTCACGATGGATCGCTGGTACACAGCGCGTACACAGCCCGTACACAGCGCGTCGTGACAGCCCGGCGCGACAAAGAGGGCTGATCGCAGGCCATTGGAACGTGCAAGCCCGGTGCCGTTTGGCGGAGGATGATGGACGCGCGGGGGGCTGGTGTGAGGCCAGTTCTACGCATTGCTGCGCATGGCATGGACCTTGACTATGATGTCACAATGAATCGCATCACAGAAATTGTTGAGCCAGAGGCCAGATCTGAACTTTGCCGCAGAGTGCTAGATGACTTGCCGAATTGGTTCGGTCGTCCTGAGGCAAGAGAGGCGTATATCAAGGCTGTCGCTGATCAGACCACGTTTGCTTGGGCAGTTGGTGACGCATTGGCCGGGATCATCTCTTTGACCCGGCAAACAAGCGAGACATTCGACATACACGTTATGGGAGTGCTTCAGCCCTACCAGCGTCAAGGCGGCGGCAGTGCCTTGCTTTTGGCTGGCGAAAAACACGCCGAGGCATCGGGTGCCCGCTTTTTGACAGTACAAACCGTGGGGCCGTCGGATCCTGACCCATTCTACGCACAGACAAGAGCATTCTATTCGGCTTGCGGGATGGCATCACTTGCGGAGTTCAAAGACCACTGGGGTGCCGGAACACCGATGCTTCTTATGGGAAAGGGCGTTTCAGAACACATGAAGCCCTAGACCAGGTGTCGCCAAATTTCTTCGGACCAATCCAGCGAGACGTGCGGACGCATAAACGCTATGCTGGCAGAGCCGACCCCTGAAGAGGCGTCTGGTCTTGGGTGGTCCGGCTTTGGACGGGCGGGGTGGATCTTGGCTATACTTCGCGGGTCGGGGTCAATAGCGTCGGGCCATGAGCGCCTCTGACATCCTCGATAGCCGGGCCGCCTGGCTGCGGCTGATTGTGACGCTGGCCATTGCGGTGATCGGCAATGTTGGCATGTGGGCGATCATTGTGATCATGCCCGCCATGCAGGCGGAGTTCGGCGTGAACCGGGCGGATGCCTCGATGCCTTACACACTGACCATGATCGGCTTTGCGGTGGGCAATTTCGTGATGGGCCGGGCGGTGGACCGGTTTGGGGTCAGCGCCACGGTGATCGCCGCAACCCTGCTGCTGACTGCGGGATTCGCGCTGGCGGCGGTGGCAGGCTCGATCTGGGTGGTGGCGGCATTGCAGCTGGTGATCGGGTTTGGCTCATCGGTCTGTTTCGGGCCGCTGATCGCGGATATCTCGCATTGGTTTTACCGCAGGCGGGGGATCGCGGTGGCGATTGTGGCCTCGGGCAATTACCTCAGCGGCGCGATCTGGCCGCTGGTGCTGGCGGGCATCCTGACCGATCAGGGCTGGCGCACGGCCTATCTGATCATCGCAGCGGTCAGCCTGCTGGCGATCATCCCGCTGGCCTGCGCGCTTCGGCGGCGCTTGCCCGAGGGGGCAGAGGCGCAGGCCGACGAGGCCGCAGCGCAACGGCGCGGGGCGGTGCCGTTTTCATCCAACACGCTGGTCTGGCTTTTGGGGATCGCGGGGATTGGCTGCTGCGTCGCGATGTCGATGCCACAGGTCCATATCGTGGCCTATTGCGTCGATCTGGGCTACGGGCCCGCGGTGGGGGCGGAGATGCTGTCGCTGATGCTGATGGGCGGCGTGGTGTCGCGGCTGATCTCGGGCGCGCTGTCGGACCGGCTGGGGGGCGTGTTGACGCTGCTTATCGGCTCGACGCTGCAGATGGTGGCGCTGCTGCTTTACCTGCCTTTCGACGGGATGGCCTCGCTTTACCTGATCTCTGCGATTTTCGGGCTGAGCCAGGGCGGCATCGTACCGGCCTATGCCGTGATTGTGCGCGAATACCTGCCCGCGCGGGAGGCGGGGGCCAAGGTGGGCTTTGTGATGATGACGACGATCCTAGGCATGGCCATTGGGGGATGGATGTCGGGCTGGATTTATGACCTGACCGGGTCCTATTGGCTGGCCTTCATCAACGGCGTTGGATGGAACGCGCTGAATATCGCGATCATGGTGTTTTTGCTGTCGCGCGCGCGCCGCCGGGCGGTGCCTGCCTGAGGCGCAGGCCTCTGCACTTTAGCCTTTTAGGCGGTTTTGGGCGGCTTGGGGCGGGCGTGTTTTTCAAGCAGCGCGAAGAGCGTCTCGAGCGGGTTCTTGCCCGTCTTCATCAACGCCCGCGTGATATCGGGGCGAGAGGAAATGTCGAGCACTTGGAGCCCGTCATCGGCGCGCCGCAAGGTCATGCCCGCCCAGCTCAGCTTGAAGGCGCGGGCGGCGCGCAGGGCGGTGCGCCGTTCCTCGCGGGTGAGTTTCAGCGCGCGGCCCTCGTGACGGGTCAGCACCTTCAGCTTGCGGCCGGTGATCAACACTTCGATTGCGTCATCGGGCAGAGAGGCCTTGTCGGAGACAGGGAAATGCCGCTCGGCCACGGGGATATGGGTGCGCATCAGGATTTGCTGTGCGCGCACCGGGTCATGGGCGGCGGCCATCCCGTCGGCGCTGTTGGGGCTATAGCTGCCAAGGGCCGCGAATTGGCGCAGCAGCGCCGTGTTGTAGCGCGTCGTGGCCATGCGCGGGATCACCGCGTCATAGCGCGGCAAGCTCTGGCCATCTTGCGTGATGCGCGGGGCGGTGTCACTGGTCACGATCTGCAGCTTGGACGGGTCGAGCGGTTCGATCCCATGCCCGCGCAGCTCGCCCGCTTCCATCACCATCCGGCAGGCCCGCGTATTGGGCTGGCTTGTCAGCAGCGCGATGCGCAGCGGGCGGGGTTTGCCCTTTTTGGCGGGTTTGTAATTATAGGCGTCATAGCTCAGCTCGGGCTGCTGATGGCTTTCGCCGGGCACCACGAGGCAGCGCTCGACCAGCGCCATGCGGCCCAGAAGCATGTGATAAGCCATGCCCTCGCGGTCGGTCAGCGTGACCTCGATGGGCCAGGCGCTGTCTGCGAATTGCAGCGTGGTCTTGATCACGCAGCGCAGCTCCGCCTCGCCATTGGAACTGGTGACTTCGCGGCGGTCATGCAGCCGGGCCGAGCATTGGATGGCGAGATCGGGATTGCCGGGGATCGGGTGGACGGTGAAGCGCACTTTGGGGGCGCGCTCCGGTCCGAATGGCTCGATGGCCGTGGCATGCAGCGCCGAGGTGCGCGCGCCCGTGTCAATCTTTGCCTTGATCGCAGGCAGATCGAGATCGGGAAGGGAGAGCCACTCCTCCCAGCCAAGCTTGATAATGTCAGTCGTCATCGAAAGGGACCAAATGCGTCCTGAGGCGGTTGCAATGAGCGGCCTAATGGCCATAAACGCGCGCCATGAGCAAGCGTTTTTCTTTTGCCGTGCATGCCACGGATGGCCGCGCCCGCACCGGGCAGATCGACACGCCACGCGGCGCAATCCGCACGCCGGCCTTCATGCCGGTGGGCACGGCGGCGACGGTCAAGGCGATGCTGCCGGGCTCGGTGCGCGAGACGGGCGCGGATATTTTGCTGGGCAACACCTACCATCTGATGCTGCGGCCCACGGCGGAACGCATTGCCAAGCTGGGCGGGCTGCACCGGTTCATGAACTGGGAGCGGCCGATCCTGACCGATAGCGGCGGATTTCAGGTGATGAGCCTGGCCGAGCTGCGCAAGCTGACCGAGGATGGCGTGACCTTCAAATCCCATATTGATGGGTCGAAACATGTGCTGAGCCCGGAACGCTCGATGGAGATACAGCGGCTGCTGGGCTCCGACATTGTGATGTGTTTTGACGAATGCCCTGCCTTGCCTGCGGACCGCGCCCGGATTGCGGACTCGATGCAGCTGTCGATGCGCTGGGCTGCGCGCTCGCGCGATGCCTTTGGCGACCGGCCCGGCCATGCGCTGTTTGGCATCCAGCAGGGCGGGCTGGAGGAGGACCTGCGCGCCGAAAGCGCTGCCGCGCTGCGCGAGATCGGCTTTGAGGGCTACGCGGTGGGCGGGCTGGCGGTGGGCGAGGGGCAGGAGGCGATGTTTGGCGTGCTGGATTACGCGCCGGGCCAGCTGCCAGACGACAAGCCGCGCTACCTGATGGGCGTGGGCAAGCCCGATGATATTGTGGGCGCAGTGGAGCGCGGGATCGATATGTTTGACTGCGTGTTGCCGTCCCGCTCGGGTCGGACGGGGCAGGCCTTTACGCGGCGAGGCGTGGTCAATATCAAGAATGCCCGCCATGCCGAGGACCCGCGCCCGCTGGATGAGGCCTGCAGCTGCCCGTGCTGTCGCGGCTATAGCCGGGCTTATCTGCATCATGTGTTCAAAGCGCAGGAGATCATCTCCTCCATGCTCGTGACCTGGCACAATCTGCATTACTACCAAGAGCTGATGGCGGGTCTGCGCGGCGCGATAGCCGCAGGCGCGCTGGAGGGGTTTGTGGCGCAATTCCATGCGCAACGGGCGGAAGGTGATCTGGAGCCGCTTTGACGCGGTCTGGCGGGTCGACGCTCCTGCGCGCGGGCGCGCAGATCGCCCCGCCCGCCCTCCCGCATAGCTATTCGACGGCGTGATCGATGGGGCGGCTGAACATCCGCCCGCCGCTATAGCGTTCGTGCAAGATCGCCATCAGCCGGTCATGCTGGAAGCCCAGCACATCGTCAAACCAACGCTCGATCAGGTGACCCAGAGGCAGGCCGGTGCGCTCTTCATAGGCGATCAAGGTGCAATTACGCCGGTCAATCACGTTGATCGACATGGTGAAGATCCCGTCAACCAACGTACCATCCGCCTCGTTGCCCTGAAAGTAGAAGCGGCAGAAATGCGGGGCATCGCGTTCGAGGAAGGTGATCTGATATTCTGCGCGTCCGGCGCGGCGTTCTTTGAAGAAGATGCGCATCGTGTCATCCTCGTCATCATCGGTCTCATAACGCTCGACAAAACCGGTGCAGTGGTCATCGGCGGGGGCTGCGCCGGGCACGATGTGACGCCACACGAGCTTGGCCGGGTAGGCGATGTCGCAGGAATGGCGGTCGCGCCAGGTGGTGCGGGCCCCCAGGCTGCGCGCAATCGGGGAGTTCAGGAACGCCCAGGCCAGCGTCAGAATGCCGGTGAAGACCGCAATGGCGAACAGCCCGGCCGCGTCGGGTGGGACCGGCACGTAAATCTGCGCCAGCGTGCTGACCAGGGCGGAGGCCCCTGCCAGCTCCAACAGGCCGCGTTGGCTGGGCTGGACCCGGTAGAGCAGCAGCGCGATTGCGAGAAAGATAGCGATAGAGCCGGCGAAAAAGGCCAAATGCGCGTTCTGGCTGAGACCCGCGCCCGAACGCGCGACCATAGACAGCGACATACAGGCCATCCCGAATGAGAAGAGCCCGAACCGTCGGTAATGGCGCAAGACGACCTGAAACATTAAGAACCTGTTTATATCTGTTGTGTAATCCTTAAGGGCGGTTTTGGGCGAGGATTGGGCACAGTTCGGGCAATACGTGCCTTTTTTCCACAAATTCCGCCTTATCGCGGCCTTGTGGTTGGCCCTTGCCGCGGTCACACTAGGTCAGCGATGCAGGACAGGTTGAAACAGGCGCAGATAAGCCCCACCTCCTGTGCACCAGAGCATTCTGGACTGATCGGGGATCGCCCGAGTGTTGCCGCTTCGCGGGACCGGGGCCTGAAAGGGCCGTGGCGATCTTGCCAAAAAGGATAAATGATGACCGAGCAACTGAACCAATCCTACCCTGTCCTGCCGCTGCGCGACATTGTCGTGTTCCCGCATATGATCGTGCCGCTCTTTGTGGGCCGCGAGAAATCGGTGCGCGCGCTGGAAGAGGTGATGAAGGATGACAAGCAAATCCTGCTCTCTTCGCAGATCGACCCATCGGTGGACGAGCCTGAGGCCAATGGCATCTACGAGGTCGGCGTGCTGGCCAATGTGCTGCAGCTGCTGAAACTGCCGGACGGCACGGTGAAGGTGCTGGTCGAGGGGCGCGCCCGCGTCCAGATCACGGAATTCATTGATAACCCTGAATTTTTCGAAGCCGCCGCTATCGAGCTGGAAGAGACGCTTGGCGACACCACCACCCTTGCCGCATTGATCAAATCGGTGGGTGAAGAGTTTGAGCGCTACGCCAAGGTTAAGAAAAACATCCCCGAAGACGCGCTGTCCTCGGTCGCTGAAACCGACGAACCTGACCGGCTGGCCGACCTTGTGGGCGGGCATCTGGGCGTCGAGCTGGATCAGAAGCAGGACCTTCTGGAAACCCTGTCCGTCGCTGAGCGGCTGGAGAAGGTGTACGGCCTGATGCAGGGCGAAATGTCGGTGCTGACGGTCGAGAAGAAGATCAAGTCTCGGGTCAAGACCCAGATGGAACGCACCCAGCGCGAATATTATCTCAATGAGCAGATGAAGGCCATTCAGAAGGAGCTGGGCGACGGCGAGGACGGCCAGAACGAAGTGGCCGAGCTGGAAGAGCGTGTGGCCAAGACCAAGCTCTCGAAAGAGGCTTTGGAGAAGGTGCAAGGCGAGATCAAGAAGCTCAAGAACATGTCGCCCATGTCGGCCGAGGCCACGGTGGTGCGCAACTATCTGGACTGGATCCTTGGCATCCCCTGGGGTGTGCGCAGCCGCGTGAAAAAGGATCTGGTGAAGGCGCAGGACGTGCTGGACCGGGACCATTACGGGCTCGAGAAGGTGAAGGAGCGGATCGTTGAATATCTTGCGGTGCAGCAGCGCTCGAAAAAGCTGAAGGGCCCGATCATGTGCCTTGTCGGCCCTCCGGGTGTGGGCAAGACATCGCTTGGCAAATCCGTGGCCAAAGCGACGGGGCGCGAGTTTATCCGCATCTCGCTGGGCGGCGTGCGCGACGAGTCTGAAATTCGCGGTCACCGGCGGACCTATATTGGCTCCATGCCGGGCAAGATCATTCAGGCGCTGAAAAAAGCCAAGACGACCAACCCGTTGATCTTGCTGGATGAAATCGACAAGATGGGACAGGATTTCCGGGGCGACCCGGCCTCTGCCATGTTGGAGGTGCTTGATCCCGAGCAAAACGCGACATTCAGCGACCATTACCTTGAGATCGAATATGACCTCTCGGATGTGATGTTCCTGACCACGGCGAACAGCTACAACATGCCGGGGCCGCTTTTGGACCGGATGGAGATCATCCCGCTGGCCGGCTACACGGAGACCGAGAAATCGGA
>CAYLVP010000039.1:0-26150 GCA_964387155.1 uncultured Rhodobacterales bacterium
AAAAAGTTCTCTTCGCATCGACCGCTCTGGTTGCCTTCTCTGGCGCCGCAGTTGCCGATGTCGCCCTGTCCGGCCGCGCCGAAATGGGTATTTTCGACAATGACGTAGATGACGTCCAATTCTTCACCGACATCGACGTGACCTTCACGATGACCGGCGAAACCGACAATGGCCTGACCTTCGGTGCCTCGGTTGACCTGGACGAAGGTGGCTCGGGCGCGTCTGCTGTTGCAGACAACTCCGACGACGGCGGTGCAACGATCTTCATCTCCGGCAGCTTCGGCACCGTGACGATGGGTGACACTGACGGCGCTCTGGACTGGGCCCTGACCGAAGCCGGCAACGTTGGCAACCCAGGTTCGATCGCGGATGATGAAACATCGCACGCCGGTTACGTTGGTTCCTACGGCGACGGCGGCAATGACGGCCAAATCCTGCGCTGGGACTATAGCGTTGGTGATTTCGGCGTCGCAGTTTCGGTAGAAGACGACAATGGCGGCCGTGACAACAGCCTGGTTGATCCTGCTGACACAGATGGCGGCGAATACGGCTACGCTATCGGTCTGCGCTACAACCTTGATCTGGCTGGCACGACTGTTGCGCTGGGTCTTGGCTATCAAGAAGCTGCAAGCGCTGCTGATGGTCCACAAGTCGACATCATCGGTGTCTCGGCCACGGCAACCCTGGCAAACGGCCTTTCCATTGGCATCGTGTATGCTGATTGGGACGACAATGATGCGGGCACAGTTGGCCCCGACGACAACATCGGCGTCGGCATCGGCTACACGACTGGTGCGCTTTCGCTGCACGCGAACTACGGCGAAATCGAACTGGACGACGGTAGCGATGTATCCGGCTTCGGTCTTGCTGCAGCCTATGACCTCGGTGGCGGTGCAGTTGTGCATGCCGGTTACAGCCGCGATGACGTTGATGGCGCGCCCTTCAACCGCAGCCGCGCATCGCTGGGTCTGGGTCTGAGCTTCTAAGCTTACCCAACCAACAAGATTTGAAAGAGCGGGCCTTGCGCCCGCTCTTTTTGTGTTTTGACGGTTATAGTACGCCAACGTCTGCGGAGTGCTGGCCGGAGTTGCAAAAATGTGCCGATTTCGCCGTGATTGAGAAAGCCATCTAGGCGCGTGCCACAGGATGGACTAATTGTTCCTAAAGCCGCGGTGGGCCGCGACTCAAAATCAATGCTAATTATGAGGCGTTCCAATGAAAAAAGTTCTCTTTGCATCGACCGCTCTGGTTGCCTTCTCTGGCGCCGCAGTTGCCGATGTCGCCCTGTCCGGCCGCGCCGAAATGGGTATTTTCGACAATGACGTAGATGACGTCCAATTCTTCACCGACATCGACGTGACCTTCACGATGACCGGCGAAACCGACAATGGCCTGACCTTCGGTGCCTCGGTTGACCTGGACGAAGGTGGCTCGGGCGCGTCTGCTGTTGCAGACAACTCCGACGACGGCGGTGCAACGATCTTCATCTCCGGCAGCTTCGGCACCGTGACGATGGGTGACACTGACGGCGCTCTGGACTGGGCCCTGACCGAAGCCGGCAACGTTGGCAACCCAGGTTCGATCGCGGATGATGAAACATCGCACGCCGGTTACGTTGGTTCCTACGGCGACGGCGGCAATGACGGCCAAATCCTGCGCTGGGACTATAGCGTTGGTGATTTCGGCGTCGCAGTTTCGGTAGAAGACGACAATGGCGGCCGTGACAACAGCCTGGTTGATCCTGCTGACACAGATGGCGGCGAATACGGCTACGCTATCGGTCTGCGCTACAACCTTGATCTGGCTGGCACGACTGTTGCGCTGGGTCTTGGCTATCAAGAAGCTGCAAGCGCTGCTGATGGTCCACAAGTCGACATCATCGGTGTCTCGGCCACGGCAACCCTGGCAAACGGCCTTTCCATTGGCATCGTGTATGCTGATTGGGACGACAATGATGCGGGCACAGTTGGCCCCGACGACAACATCGGCGTCGGCATCGGCTACACGACTGGTGCGCTTTCGCTGCACGCGAACTACGGCGAAATCGAACTGGACGACGGTAGCGATGTATCCGGCTTCGGTCTTGCTGCAGCCTATGACCTCGGTGGCGGTGCAGTTGTGCATGCCGGTTACAGCCGCGATGACGTTGATGGCGCGCCCTTCAACCGCAGCCGCGCATCGCTGGGTCTGGGTCTGAGCTTCTAAGCTTACCCAACCAACAAGATTTGAAAGAGCGGGCCTTGCGCCCGCTCTTTTCTTTTGTGCGGTGATATGGTGATCAGGGACAGGAGTTATTCGGAGGCCGTCATGTCACTGCAAGAGATCCAGTCGCGCATCGCTGCAGAGGAACGCCGCGTTGGTCGCGCGGAAGGTGACACCACCTTGATTGCCGTCTCAAAGGTTCAGCCAAATGAGCGGGTCGAGGCGGTGCTCCAGCAGGGCCACCGGGTGTTTGGCGAGAACAAGGTGCAGGAAGCTGCCGGGAAATGGCCTGCCTTCAAAGACCGCTTCCCCGACACAGAACTGCACCTGCTGGGGCCCCTTCAGACCAACAAGGCGAAACAGGCGATGCAGCTTTTTGATGTGATCCACAGCCTGGATCGCCTGAAACTGGCCAACAAGATCGCCACGCTGTCGCAAGAGCTTGGCCACAGCCCGGGCCTTTTCATTCAGGTCAACACGGGCAAGGAGCCGCAGAAGGCGGGCATAGACCCGGAAGACACCGATCAGTTTGTCTCTGACTGCAAGGCGCTTGGCCTGCCCATCATTGGCCTTATGTGTATCCCGCCCGCCGATGAGGAACCAACGCTGCATTTCGCCTTGCTTGCCAAACTGGCGGCGCGAAACGGCTTGAAGGGGCTGAGCATGGGCATGAGCGGTGATTTTGAAAGCGCCGTCGCGCAAGGGGCTACCCATCTTCGCGTGGGCTCCGCAATTTTCGGTGCGCGCGACTACGGCTGAACAATCAGCCGCGTCTGGTGCCTGATCCGGGCGGCGATCCAACTCAGATGATCTGGCCGAAAGGCCACGCAACCCTCGGTCGGATGCCGCGGTTTGCGCCAGGCATGAATGAAGATCGCCGAGCCGCGTCCCTTGACGGCGAAGGGCCAGTTCCAATCCGTCAGGATCACCAGATCGTAAAGTGGATCAGCGCGGCAAAGCCGCTCGTGACTATGGGGATAGGGTGCGCAGACCATCAGGTTGTAATCCTCATGACCTGCGTCGTCGGACCAGAGGTCCATCGGCCCCACCGGCAGCGCCCAATCGGCTGGGCGGGCCATGCGATCGGGCCGGTACAGCATACCGACCAGGCGATGCGTCCCGACCGGTGTCGCGCCGTCGCCCTCGCGCTTGCGCGTGCTCATACCGGCCTTGCCGATGCTACAGGGAAACTGTCGCCCCATAAAGCGGCAGCCCCAGCGTCCAACAACCAAATCATGCGGGCTCACAACAGGTGCCCTGACTTGGCAGCTTTGGTCGCAAGGTAGTCACGGTTCAGGCGACCCTCTCCGACCTTCAAAGGTACCCGTTCCACCACGTCCAGACCGCAAGCGGTCAGCATGTCCACCTTGCGCGGATTGTTCGTCATCAGCCGAATTTTGGAGAACCCCATGCACCGCAAAATCTCTGCCCCGATGCGAAAATCGCGCTCGTCATCCTCGAACCCCAAACGGTGATTGGCCTCCACCGTGTCAAACCCTTGGTCCTGCAGCGAATATGCGCGCATCTTATTGGCAAGCCCAATGCCGCGTCCCTCCTGGTTGAGGTAAAGCAGTACACCTTCGCCGTCGGAGCCCATCTGGGCGAGCGCCCCGTGCAGCTGCGGTCCGCAGTCACATTTCAACGAACCCAACACGTCCCCCGTGAAGCAAGCGGAATGCAACCGGGCAAGCACAGGCTCACCCCGGGATGGGGAGCCTATTTCGACGGCATAATGTTCTTCACCCCCGTCATCCGGGCGAAACACGTGAAGTCGCCCGGCCTCCGAGACTGAAACCGGCAGCCGCGCCTGGATCTCGCGATGCATCGCCACAGGGGCGTCGGCTAGAATGTGGCCTGCAGGTGCCAGCGTCAGATTGTGCTGCGCAGAGAAGGTGGCTGGGTCGTCAATCTCAACGCTGACCACGGCAGGCAGCAGCCTGGCCGCTTTCGCAAGGGCAATCGCGGCTCTATGGGGGGCAGCGGGGCCGTCTCGCATGGTTTCGAGCGGGCCTTTCATGGGGTGATCAAGGTCTCCCGATGGATCGGCAATCCATTTGACCCATGATGCCGTCGCCCCGCTGGGAACAGTCACCCGCGCGATGTCGCCGTCATAGGCGCGTGCTTTCAGGGTTTGGGCGCGTCTGCCCGTAATCGCAAGCACCAGATCACCACTCAGCGCATGGAGCGCGGACAGCCGATCCTGTGTCACGGTTTCGGCTGCAAGCACCACGAGCCCGTCCGACGTCACCACAGGCACCCCCATTCGCAGGTCTGCCCGGGCGCGGGCGACAAGTTCAGTGGCGGTCGGTAGAAGGCTCATCTGGGCTCGATCTGTAACATTCAGGTCCCTTCCATACGCCGAAGCGGCAGAATTTGAAACAATTGCTGCGATTGCCACACGTCGGCGTGAATAACAGGCCCGTGAGTTGTTCATTTCCGACATTCACCACATCTTCATCTCCAACCAAGGAGGACCCAACATGGCCAACCTAAAGAAGATTTTGCTTGTCGACGATGATGACGACCTGCGTGAAGCGCTGTCAGAGCAATTGGTGATGACCGAGGATTTCGACGTGTTCGAAGCCGAAAACGGCACCACGGCTATGGAGAAAGCCAAGGAAGCGATCTATGATCTGGTCGTTCTCGACGTGGGTCTGCCTGATACGGATGGCCGCGAGCTGTGCCGTCTGATGCGCAAACAGGGCGTCAAATGCCCGATTTTGATGCTGACGGGCCATGACAGCGATGCCGATACCATTTTGGGTCTGGATGCAGGCGCGAATGACTACGTCCCCAAGCCTTTCAAATTTCCGGTCCTTCTGGCCCGTATCCGCGCGCAACTGCGCCAGCATGAGCAGTCGGAAGATGCAGTATTCCAGCTTGGGCCATACACGTTCAAACCGGCGATGAAGCTGCTTCTGACTGAAGATGAAAAGAAGATCCGTCTGACCGAGAAAGAGACGAATATCCTCAAGTTTCTGTACAGGTCGACCGATGGCGTGGTGGCGCGTGATGTGCTTCTGCATGAGGTCTGGGGCTATAATGCCGGTGTGACGACCCACACGTTGGAGACCCATATCTATCGGCTTCGCCAAAAAATTGAACCAGAACCGTCAAATGCCCGCCTTCTTGTGACCGAATCTGGCGGCTATAGATTGAATGTCTGAAAAACCCACACTGCCGGGAACCAACGACTTTCGGTAGTGTTTGCCTAGCACTTCCCCTGGTGACGTCGGGGTTATGACGTCACAACCTCCCTGTTGGACTGCCCGGGCCTCGCGCCCGGGCGTTTTTTTTGTGGAATGCTCTTCGGTGGGGGGACACCATGTGGACCCATTTAAGAACCAACATCTGGTCGGATGGCACATTCGCCGGGGTCTAGCTTGGCAACCGCAATCGCAACGCGCCATAGACCGCGAGGGCAAGGCTGGCTGCGAGCCCCACAAGATAGGGCAGCCGCAGCGCGGCATCCCGGCCCAGATCGGCCTCGAACAGACTCACCAACGCGCCCGCCGCAACCGCGCCAAGCGGGATCGTCCCCCAACCAAAGAACCGGTAGATTGAATTGACGCGTCCGAGCAGCGCATCGGGGATCAGCCGCTGGCGTAAAGACACGGTGACGACATTCCAGGTCATGCCTGCAAAGGTCTCCAGAAACAGCGCCGCCGCCGCAACATACGGGTTGGAGGTCACGGCAAGGATGGCGAAAGGGATCATGAAGGCAAAGAGCGCTGCGATGACCGTGCTCTGCCCGCCCAGCCGGTTTGCGATGCGCGGGCCTATCATGCCACCCGCAACCCCGCCCGCAGCGCCGGCCGTCAGCAAGATGCCATGGCCCGTCGCGCTGAGGCCGAGACTTTCTTGCGACAGCAACACGAGGATCGTGGTGGACATCATGAAGACGAAATTCACGGCACCCAGCATGATCGCCAGTCTCAGGATCAACGGGTTGGCCCGCATCCAATCAATCCCTTCACGCAATTGCCGCCAGAACCCTTCGGGCAATTGAAGGGCAGGTCGCGGTGCCATTCGGACCTGCCACATCAACCAGGCAGCGAGCGCGAACATGACGGCGTCGACCATGAAAGGCACGGGCACCGCATAAGCGATCAACACGCCTGCGAGCGGCGGGCCCACAAACTGGCCCATCACCTGTTCAATGCTCCAAAGCTGGCCATTGGCGACCTCCAGCTCGGCGGGTTTCACGATGGACGGCATCGCCGTCTGCGCGGCGTTGTCCCGGATCACCTCTGCGCTGCCCAGAAGGAAGGCCGCAGCGCAGAGCCCTGCAATCAGGGGCAGGGTGGCTGCATCAGCTTCGGGCAAAGGCATGGCCGGGGCGGACAGGATCAGCCCAATGACCCCAAATGTCAGAAGCGTGCGCAATATGTCGGCCTGCACCATCAGCTTGCGCCGGTCGAACTGGTCGGTGATCACCCCCGCAGGCAGGGAGAATAGCAGCCACGGCAGGCGGGTCGCCGCAGCCACCAGCGCAATCAGTGTGGCGTCCCTGGTGATAAGCGTGGCGAGCCATGGAAAGGCCAGCATCGCGATCCCGTCACCCAGGTTTGACACCGCTGCTGCCGAGAAAAGCAGGCGATAGTTCCGGTTTCGTGCGAGAAGGGACATCGCTGGCGGCTCCGCTCTGGTGATCCGGGCAGGCTCGGACTAACGTGCCGCCAAGTCAATCGCGGAGCGCCCCCTATGCCATTCACCATCTGCACGTGGAACATCAACTCGGTCCGCCTGCGCGAGCCGATTGTGCTCAAACTGCTGGCGGAAGAAGCCCCGGACGTGCTTTGCCTGCAGGAATGCAAAAGCCCCGTCGACAAGATACCGCTCGAAGGCTTTCAGGCGCTTGGCTACCCCCACATGGTTGCGCGCGGGCAGAAGGGCTATAACGGGGTGGCCATCCTGTCCCGGCTGCCAATGGTCGAAGCCGGGGCGGAGGATTTCGCCCGGCTTGGCCATGCCCGCCATATTGCCGGGCGGCTGGAAAATGGCGTGACCATCCACAATCACTACGTACCCGCAGGCGGTGACGTGGCGGACCGCGAAGTGAACGAGAAATTCGGGCAAAAGCTCGACTACCTCACCGATATGCGGGATGCCTACCGCGCCGCCGCGCCGTCCAAATCGATCCTCGTGGGCGATCTCAATATTGCACCGCGCGAGGATGACGTCTGGTCGCATAAGCAGCTTCTCAAAGTCGTCAGCCACACGCCGATTGAGGTCGTACACCTGTCAGAAACTATGGAGGCAGGCAAATGGGTCGACATCACCCGGCAGGATATCCCAGACGGGCAGCTTTATTCCTGGTGGTCCTACCGCGCCCGCGACTGGGATGCGGCAGATAAGGGCCGCAGGCTTGACCATGTCTGGGCCACGCCGGATATTTCAAACGCAGCGCATGGGTCGCGCGTGCTGCGCGATGCGCGCGGGTGGGAAAAGCCCTCAGATCATGCGCCTGTCTTTGCAACATTTGATCTTTAGCCCGCGCGCCCTCATATAGGCGCCAAACCCCATTTGAACCGAGGCTGATATGCTCGAACTGAACGCCGGAAACGCCGCTGCACCTGCTGACCTGATCAAGGACGGCTCTGAGATGACTTTCATGGAGGACGTCATCCAGGCCTCGCAAGAGGTTCCCGTCATCGTCGATTTCTGGGCACCTTGGTGCGGCCCGTGCAAAACGCTTGGCCCGGCGCTGGAACAGGCCGTGACGGAGGCCAAGGGCGCGGTCAAAATGGTCAAGGTCGATGTCGACCAGAACCAGGGCATCGCGGGCCAGCTGCAGATCCAGTCAATCCCCACGGTCTATGCGTTTTATCAGGGCAAGCCCGTCGATGCGTTTCAGGGCGCGCTGCCCGGCTCCGAGATCAAGGCGTTTATCGACAAGCTGGTGGCACTGTCCGGCGGCGAGGCGGATGCCGGTCTGGGCGAGGCATTGGAAGCGGCCGAGGCGATGCTGGAAGAAGGGGCTGCCGTCGATGCGGCGCAGACTTTTGCGGCGATCCTTGGCGAAGAGCCCGGCAATGCCGCTGCCTATGGCGGCCTGATCCGCGCGCATCTCGCCATGGGGGAGACCGATCAGGCAGAGGCGCTTTTGACCAACGCCTCAGACGAGATCAAGGCCAGCCCTGAATTCGAGACGGCAAAGGCGCAGCTTGACCTGTCCAAGCAGGCGGCCAATGCAGGCCCGCTGGCCGATCTGGAAGCTGCCGTCGCCGCTGACGAGAACGATCATCAGGCGCGCTACGATCTGGCCATCGCAATGCATGCGGCAGGCGATGCGGAAGGCGCGATCGATCATCTGCTCGACCTGTTCCGACGCGATCGTGACTGGAATGACGGGGCGGCGAAGACCCAGCTTTTCACTGTTTTTGATGCACTCAAGCCCGAAGATCCTCTGGTGCTGACAGGTCGTCGCAAGCTGTCGTCGATGATATTTGCCTGATCCGGTGGCCGGGCTACCTCTTAGCCATGTTCTCTTCCGCCGATCTTCCAGACACGATCCCCGTTTTCCCGCTGCCGGGCGCGCTGCTTTTGCCACGGGCGCGTCTTCCGCTGCATCTGTTCGAGCCGCGCTACCTGCAGATGTTCGAGGATACGCTGAAAACCAATAGCCGCTTGATCGGCATGGTGCAGCCGCATGACGGGCCGGGCGGCAAGTCGCAATTGCATGCGATTGGCTGCGCGGGACGCGTCACGCAATTCTCTGAAACCGAGGATGGTCGTTATATGATCACGCTCTCGGGCATTTCGCGCTTCCGCGTGCGGGAGGAGATCACCGGTTTCAGCCCGTATCGAAAGGCCAAGGTGGTCTGGGGCGGGTTCGAGCGTGACCTTGGTTTCGCCGAGAAAGATGACAGTTTCGACCGGCCCAAGTTTTTGAAACTGCTGGCGAAATTCTTTGAAGATCGCGACCTGAAAACCGATTGGGAGAGCCTCAAAGAGGCGGAGGACGAGCTGCTGATCAACTCGCTTTCCATGCTCTGCCCCTTCGAGCCTGAAGAAAGACAGGCCCTGTTAGAGGCACCGTCGCTGTCCACCCGGCGCGAAACCCTCGTGACCTTGATCGAATTTGCGCTCAGGGGCGGCAATTCGGAAGAGGTGCTGCAATGACCGAGGCAGCGTTTGATCGCCACATGCTCGACGGGCTCGTCTGCCCGATTTCGCAAGGCCCGTTAAGCTATGATGCACAGACGCAGGAGCTGATCTCCAAAGCTGCTAAAATGGCCTTCCCCATTCGCGATGGTATCCCGATCATGCTGGCCGATGAGGCGCGCGCTTTCGACTAGCGGGCCGCGCTAAAGCCGTTGCCCTTTCAGCAGGCGGGGCAGGTCCCCGGTCAGCCCTGCGGCCTCCCGAATAAAGCCGCGTCGCAAGGCAGGCGAGGCGTTGACGACAGCCAATCCAAGATCGCGCGCGGTTCTCAGTGTCGGATTGTCATTTGAGAACAAGGCGTTGAATGTGTCTGTCGCGCGTGCCAGCACAGTGGCATCGAAACGTCGCCATGCCGCGTAGCGCTCCAAGACATCTGGCGCACCGAAATCTTCGCCCCGCCGCAGCGCGTCGGTCAGCACTTGTGCAAGGCTGGCCACGTCACGCAGACCCTGATTGAGCCCTTGCCCTGCAATCGGATGCACCCCATGTGCCGCATCTCCGACAAGGGCAAGACGCGGCGCGACGAGGCTTTCGGCCTGGGTCAGGGTCAAAGGGTAAGAAAACCGCGCGCCGGCCACATGGAGCGCGCCCAGAAAATCACCAAAGGCAGGGCGAAGTGCTGCAATAAACGCGTCGTCGTCAAGCGCTGACAGCTCTGCTGCGCGATCCGTGCGTTCGGCCCAGACAATGGCGCTGCGATTGCCGGTCAATGGCAAAATGGCGAGGGGGCCAGCCGGCATGAAAAACTGGTGGGCAATGCCATGATGGGGGTGTTCATGCCCGATTGCGGCGACAAGCGCGGTCTGCCCGTAATCCTTGACGCGGCGCTTGATGCCCGCGCGATCCGCCACGCCGCTGCGCCGCCCGTCACACCCGACCAGCAGGCGGGACGTCACGCTTTGCCCATCCGCCTCGACATGCGCCCAAGGGCCAGAAACGCTTTGAGCCGTAACGGTCGCAGGGGCCATATGCGTGATATTCTCATGTGCTGCGACCGCGTCCAGAAAGGCGCGGCGAAGATGCCTGTCCTCGACCATATAGCCCATCGGGCCTTCTTCGATCTCGGCATGGTCGAAATGCATCCAGAAGGGGGAGGGGCCTTCGCCCGCCCGCCCGTCTGTGACCTTGACCTCGAGCATTGGCTGCGCATCCGGGGCAAGCCTGTCCCAGAGCCCCACCGCGCCCAGCAACCGGGTGGAGGCGAGCGCAAGCGCATAGGCGCGCCCGTCAAATTCCGCCAGGCTGCGGCGGTCCACGGCAAGGCTGTCTATCAAAGCAACGGTGAACCCACCGCCCGCAAGCGCAAGCGCAAGGGCGGTGCCGTTGAGGCCCCCGCCAACGATGGTGATATCGCTCTCAATGCTCATGCCCTGCAATATGTCCGCGCGGGTGGGATTGTCCATGCGCTGATGCGCCGCTACCGTCTTCCACCAGACAATCAGGGAGCCCGCAGATGGCTGAAACATGGCTGACAATGACTGCTGCAGATTTGGGGCGCGGGATTGATGCGGGTGAGATTGACCCGGTCGCGCTGACCCGGACCTACCTTGAGGCCGCCGAGGCGCATGAATTCTCAGGTCAGATTTACGCGCGTTTGACGCCTGATCGCGCGCTGGCCGAGGCTGAGGCGGCAGGCAAGCGCGCGAAGCTGGGGTTACGACGCTCACCGCTGGACGGGGTACCCATTTCCTGGAAGGACCTGTTCGACAGTGCGGGCGTGGCAACCGAGGCGGGCTCGAACCTGTTGAAGGACAGGGTGCCGGATGCGGATGCGGAGGTTTTGCACAACGCCACGGCGCAGGGGCTGGTCTGCCTTGGCAAAACGCATATGTCCGAGCTGGCGTTTTCCGGGCTTGGCTTGAACCCATCCACCGCCACACCGCCCTGCGTGAACGACCATGAAGCTGTTCCGGGCGGCTCGTCCTCGGGGTCCGGGACCTCTGTGGCCTACGGGCTTGCAGCGGCCAGCATCGGGTCGGACACTGGCGGCTCGGTGCGGATTCCGTCGGCCTGGAATGATCTGGTAGGGCTCAAAACAACCATCGGGCGGGTCTCTGTCGCGGGGTCGGTGCCGCTTTGCCCCCGCTTTGACACGGTCGGCCCGCTTTGCCGGTCGGTGGAAGACGCGGCCCTTCTTTTGGCCGCTTTGGAGGGTACGGGTTCCGCGGACCTGCGGCACGCGGATATCGCTGGCGCGCGGTTGGCCGTGCTGAAAACGGCGGCTTTTGACGACATTCGCGATGCGCCGCTGCAAGGGTTTGATGCGGCCAAGGACCGATTGCAACAGGCCGGGGCCCAGATCATGCAGGTTGAATTCCCGGATGTGGAAGAGGCGTTGGGCCTCTCCGGTACCTTGTTCGCGACCGAGGCCTACGCCCAGTGGCAAACCGAAATCGAGGCCAACCCGGACGCGATGTTCCCCGAAATTCTCAACCGGTTCCGCAGCGGCAAGGACACGCTGGCGCGCGACTACATCGGGGCCTGGCGCAGGCTGGAAGAGATCAAGGCGGCTTGGTCCGCCGCAATGTCCGGGTTTGACGCCGTGATCCTGCCCACCTCGCCCATTTTGCCGCCAAATCTTGAGCGGCTGATGACCGACAGTGAGTATTACGTCACCGAAAACCTGCTTTCGCTGCGAAACACGCGGATTGGCAATCTGATGGGGTTGGCCGGCCTGACCCTGCCCACCGCTGTGCCGTCTGCGGGGATTATGTTCCTTTCTGCGCCCATGTCGGAGGAGCGCCTTTTGCGTCTTGGTGCCGCCGCCGAGGCCGCATTGGCCTAGCCGCAGGGCCAAAAAGACACAGGGTCTTCCGCCGATTGCGGGGCTTAACCTTGTTTTGCTGGACCGAACCCGCATGCGCAGGCTAGTTTGCTGCAAAACGGGGCAAAAGACCCCGATCTTTGAGGCGATAAAGCGGTCCCAATGACCTATCCAGAGCGGTTTTCGAACCTGCCCCCATATGCGTTTCCGCGTCTGCGGAGCCTGCTATCCGGTCTTGAGCCGGGCGCGGCGCCTGTTGATATGACCATTGGCTCGCCTCTGCACCCGTTCCCTGCCTGGATCATGGACATCATCGCAGAAAACAGCGCCGGCTTCGGCGGCTATCCCCCCAATGACGGAACGCCCGAGCTGCGCGCCGCCATCTCCGCATGGATAAAGCGCCGCTACAGTGTGGACTACGATGCGGATACGCAGGTGTTTCCGCTGAACGGCACCCGTGAGGGGTTGTTCAACGCCTCGTTGGCCCTGTGCCCGGAAGGCAAGAACGGCAAGAAGCCCGTCATCCTGACGCCAAACCCATTCTATCAGGTCTATGCCGTCGCGGCGCTGGCGGTGGAGGCTGACCCCGTCTACGTGCCCGCAACGCAAGACACCGGCTTCCTGCCAGATTTTCGTACCTTGCCGCCAGAGGTGCTGAACCGCACTGCGGTGTGCTACATCTGCTCGCCTTCCAATCCGCAAGGCGCGGTCGCCTCGCGCGCCTATTGGGCCGATCTGATCGCGCTGGCGGAAGAGTATGATTTCAAGATCTTCGCGGATGAGTGCTATTCCGAGATTTACCGCACCGACCAGCCCATCGGTGCATTGACCGTCGCCGCAGAGCTTGGCGCGGACCCCGAGCGGGTCATGCTGTTCAACTCGCTCTCCAAGCGCTCGAACCTTGCGGGGCTCCGGTCTGGCTTCGCGGCGTCCGGGCCGGGCAACATCAAGGCGATGAAGAGCCTGCGCAACTACGCGGGCGCGCCCTTGGCTCTGCCGCTGCAACGAGCGGCAGAAAAAGTCTGGGCGGACGAGGCGCATGTCGACGCAAACCGCGCGCTCTATCGCGAGAAGCTGGACTTTGCAGATAAACTGTTTGCGGGCGTGCAGGGGTTCGAGGCACCCGAAGCGGGGTTTTTCCTTTGGTTGCCCGTCTCCAACGGTGAAGAGGCGACCAAGACATTGTGGACCGAGGCAGGCGTCAAAGTTCTGCCCGGTGCGTATCTGGGCCGTGACACGGACCCACAGATCGGGGCGGGCAACCCCGGCGCGACATATATCAGGGCCGCCCTCGTGGCCCCAATGGAAGAATTGCAGCCGGGGCTCCGCGCCCTGAAAGCCTGCATCTACGGTTAAGACAAGGGACGAGCATATGGCGTATCAGGCACGACAACGCGATCCGTTTTTGGACAGCGACACGCAACGCGCGATCGAACAGCGCGGCAAAGAGCTTGTCGGTCTGGCCCTGCTGGGTTTCGGAGTGCTGGTTGCCTTGATGCTGATCTCTTACGTGCCTGAGGACCCAAGCTGGCTGTCGGCCACCGACGAACCCGCAAAGAACTGGCTGGGCCGGTTTGGGGCGTCGCTGGCTTCGCCGCTCTTTGTCATTGTGGGCTTTGGCGCATGGGCGATCCCGGTTGTGGCGATTGTGTGGGGGGTTCGTTTCGTCTTCCATATCGGCGAGGATCGCGCATTGAGCCGCCTGCTGTTCGCACCATTGGCCGTGGCGCTGGCGTCGGTCTATGCCTCCTCCCACGTGCCGCTGAGTGAATGGACCCATTCCTTCGGGTTGGGCGGGTTGTTCGGCGACACTGTGTTGGGCGCGATCCTTGGCGTTGTTCCAGTCAGCGCAGTTTTCGGTCTGAAACTCATGGCCTTTGCCGTGTTCCTGACGCTGCTCGCCCTCTCCATTTTCGTGCTGGGGTTCAGCCGCGAGGAACTGCGCACCGCGGCCCGACATGCCTTTGTGGGCGTGATCCTGACCTATGCCAGTGTGGCCAAACTGCTTGGCGCGGCGTCTCGCGGTGCTGCGCGCGGCGCGGTGGTGGCGGCACAAAAAGCGTCTTCCGTGCATGCGGCGCGCAAAGAGGCGCGGATTTCCGCAGCGGTCGAACATGAAGCCGAGACGCCCATCGAAGGTCCGGCCTTGCGCCAGACGCCAATTGTAACCGCATCGCAGGGCGCGCCCGAGCCGCTGATCGAAGCTGAACCGCAGCCAAAGCCCGGCCTTTTGGCGCGCATGCCCGCGCTTGTGAAACGCGTCACCGACCCTGCCCCTCAGATCGATCTGGACGAGGCCGTGATCCACGAGCTTGACCCCGAAGACCGCATCAAGTCGCGCATCACGGATGTGATCAAGAACCGCGCCCGTCGGGTGCCGGTTTTGGAGGCTGACACGCGGCCTGCCGCGCACCGGGCAGAGCCGCAGCTTACCCGCAGCCCGGGGCCTGATCCGCTGCATATCTCCCATGAGCCAGAACTCGCGGATGACGAGGCCTATCACGATGCACTGCATGAGGCGGATATCCCGCCTCACATGCCTGCCGGGCGGCCCTTGCAAACCAAGCCTGTTGTTCAACAGCCGCTGCGCAAGCCACCAGCGCCCTCCACGCGCGCAAAGGCCGAGGCGCAACCGACGCTGTTTGACGACAAACACTCCGATTTCGAGCTGCCGCCGCTGAACCTGCTGGCCAGCCCATCAGGCGTTGAACGCCATGTGTTGAGCGACGAGGCGCTGGAAGAGAATGCGCGCATGCTGGAAGCGGTGCTTGATGATTACGGCGTCAAGGGGGAGATCGTCTCCGTCCGGCCGGGGCCTGTTGTCACGATGTACGAGCTTGAGCCCGCGCCCGGCCTGAAAGCGTCCCGCGTGATCGGGCTTGCCGATGATATTGCCCGGTCGATGTCCGCGCTGTCTGCGCGTGTGTCTACTGTGCCGGGCCGCTCGGTCATCGGGATCGAATTGCCAAATGAAAAGCGCGAGATGGTCGTGCTGCGCGAGATCCTTGCTTCCCGCGATTTTGGCGACGGCACGCAGAAACTGCCGCTGGCCTTGGGGAAGGATATTGGCGGTGAAAGCATTGTGGCCAATCTGGCCAAGATGCCCCACCTGCTGATCGCAGGGACCACCGGGTCGGGCAAGTCGGTGGCGATCAACACGATGATCCTGAGCCTCCTCTACAAGCTGACCCCCGAGGAATGCCGCCTGATCATGATCGACCCCAAGATGCTGGAACTCAGCGTCTATGACGGTATCCCGCATCTGCTGTCGCCCGTTGTGACCGACCCGAAAAAGGCGGTCGTGGCCCTGAAATGGACCGTGGGCGAGATGGAAGAGCGCTACCGCAAGATGTCCAAAATGGGTGTGCGCAACATCGACGGCTATAATGGCCGCGTGAAAGAGGCGCAGGCCAAGGGGGAGCTGTTCTCCCGCACTGTGCAGACGGGCTTTGACGACGAGACAGGCGAGCCGATCTTTGAAACAGAAGAGTTCCAGCCCGAATCCATGCCCTATATCGTCGTCATCGTCGACGAGATGGCCGATCTGATGATGGTCGCGGGCAAGGAGATCGAAGCCTGTATCCAACGGCTGGCCCAAATGGCGCGGGCATCAGGCATCCACCTGATCATGGCCACGCAGCGCCCCTCGGTTGACGTGATCACCGGCACCATCAAGGCGAACTTCCCCACCCGGATCTCCTTCCAGGTCACGTCCAAGATCGACAGCCGTACGATCCTGGGCGAAATGGGGGCCGAACAGCTTCTGGGCATGGGCGACATGCTTTACATGGCGGGTGGCTCCAAAATCACCCGCGTGCACGGGCCGTTCGTGTCGGATGAGGAGGTCGAGGAAATCGTCAACCACCTCAAATCCTTTGGGCCGCCCGAGTACATGTCGGGCGTGGTTGAGGGCCCTGATGACGAGAAGTCATCCGATATCGACATGGTGCTGGGCCTTGGCGGGAACACGGATGGTGAGGATGCGCTTTATGACACGGCCGTGCAGGTCGTCATCAAGGACCGTAAGTGCTCGACCTCCTACATCCAGCGCAAGCTCGCGATTGGCTATAACAAAGCGGCGCGGCTGGTGGAGCAAATGGAAGAACAGGGGCTCGTCTCCCCCGCCAACCATGTTGGCAAGCGCGAGATTTTGGTGCCCGAGCAGGGATAGGCGCGCTTTCAGCGTATTTCAGCTTTGTGAAGAGGCCCGGGTTTAACTCCGCGCCTTTTTGCATAACTAAAGGGGCATGAAGATGAAAAACCTGTTTCTCGCGCCCTTGATATCGCTGGCTTTCGCCGCGCCTGTCTGGGCTGACAAAATCCCCCTCAACGCATTGGCGGGCTATATCAACGCGATCACCTCGGCCACGAGTGATTTCACGCAGATCAACGATGACGGCTCCATCACGACCGGTACCATCTTTATCAAGCGGCCGGGCCGTGCGCGGTTTGAGTATAACCCGCCCGACAACAGTTTGGTGATTGCCGGTGGCCGTCAGGTGGCTGTGTTTGATCCCAAGTCAAACGTCCCGCCTGAGCAATTTCCGCTGGCGCGCACCCCGCTGAACCTGATCCTTGCCGAGAATATCAATTTCGGGCAATCCAATATGATCGTGGGCCATAGCGAGGATGGGGATGCGACCGTTGTAACGGTGCAGGACCCGAAACACCCGGAATATGGGAATATCCAGCTAAAATTTACAGGCAGCCCGATTGAGCTGCGCCAATGGGTGATCACAAATGATGCCGGTCAGCAGACAACGGTGATCATGCAAGAGCTGAAAGAAACCGGTTCGATCCCCGCGCTGAAGTTCAGCATTCCGCAGGAGATTCAGGCCCGTGGGCTCAATTAAGCCTTCCCGCAGCTGATCAGCTGGGCGCGGTAGAGTTCGCCGCGCTGGGCGACTTCGCCCGCGACACGGACAAGCCAGGACTTGCGGTTGTAAGAGCCGCGCGCAAACCCGGTGCGCCCCTCGTGATAGGCCAGATACTGATTGCGCGTGTCGAATTTCGACACGCCCACCATCTTCTCGCTGCCATCCATATACCAGCCCATGAAGTCTACGGCATCGCCAAACCGGGTGCGCTGGGCGCGGAACCGGTTCTGGTCACGCTGGTATTCTTTCCAGGTCCCGTCCAGTGCCTGGCTATAGCCCAAGGCGGAAGACTGACGGCCAAACGGGATGACGCCCAGCGCGTAGCGATGCGGTGGGCGGGCATTTCCGACGAACTTGCTTTCTTGGTAAATCGTGGCCATCTGCACATGGACCGGCACGCCCCATTTACGCTCGGTACGCTTCATTTCGCGCAGCCAGTTCGGGTTCTGCGCGACGATCGAACATGCGTTGTCAAGGTTGCGTGGCGCGGTGCTGTTGGAGGCCCCGCAAGCCGCCAAAAACAACAGAAGCGCCATGGCGCGGAAGGGTCGGATCATGTGCCTGCTCATCATTTTTATGCGCCGGTTTTCCAGCTTTAGGCGCAGTTTACCGCAAAAAGCCTGTGCCGCAAAGCGCCGGATCTGCGCGACTAGATCAAAAATGCGAGGGTCAGCGGGATGAAGCCTATCGACATGAGGGTCGAGACGACGACAAGCCCTGCCACCGGGTCCGCATCCGCATCGTATTTGGCCGCCAGCAGGTAAGAGGTCACAGCCACGGGCGTAGATGCCTGCAAAATCAGCACCGCCAGGGCCACATGCGGCAGCTCGAAATAGACGCCAGCGGCCCAGGCCACGGCGATGCACAGGATGACTTTGACCGCAGATAGCCAGACAGCGCGACCGACGGCTTCCAGCTTCAGGCGGGCAACGGCCACGCCCAATGTGATCAGCATCAGCGGGATTGCGATCTGGCCAATCAGCTCAAGCGTGTTGGTCAGGAAGGTCGGGGTCTGCCAGCCCTGCCAAAGAAACAGCGCGCCCAGCAGCGTCGCACCCACCAGCGGCTCTTGCACGACCTTGCGCAGATCACCCCCGCCTGAGACGATCCAGACCCCGAAAGTGAAGGAATAGATGCCCATCATCGCGAAGATCACGACCGCATAGCCCAGCCCGTCATCGCCAAAGGCGAACAGCGCCAGGGGCAGCCCAAGATTGCCTGTATTGCCAAAAATCAGCGGTGCCAGATAGGTCCGCGATGGGAGCCGCGCCAGTTTAACAAGCAAGAAACAGCCCAATGTGATCACGGCATATGTCACGATGGTCGCCAGAAAGACCGTGCCCAGTGCCCCCGGGGCAATCTCGGTTTGCATGAGCGCCACGAAGATCAGGCAGGGCACCCCGAAGGTCATGGCCAGGCGGGTGACGAATTCAATCCGATACTCAAATCCGAGCTTCACCCAAAGGTAGCCGATACCCGCCAGAATGAAGACCGGCGCCACAACTTCGAGCACTGTCAGGAGCAGGTTCACAGACTGTTTCCTTTAAATTGAGCCTGTATTTATGGACAAACACGCTTTCGCGGGTCTATCTAGCGGTGTAGGGGGTTGCAATTGGTATGCTGACACAAAACGCGAAATATACGCTTGGCCAGATCGTAAGGCATAAGAAACATCCGTTCCGCGGGGTTATTTTCGATATCGATGCGGAATTCGCGAATACGGACGAATGGTATCACAAAATCCCCGAGGACGCGCGCCCGCGGAAAGATCAGCCCTTCTACCATTTGCTGGCCGAGAATGACGAAAGCTATTACGTGGCCTATGTTTCGGAACAGAACCTGACCCTTGACATGACCGGCCGCCCGGTGGACCACCCCGATCTGAGCGCCATGTTCGGCTCCTTCGACGGGCAGGGGAAATACCCGCTGCAGTTCGATTTCAACTAGGCGCTGATCAGTAGCCCAAGGCGCAGCCGTCCTTGCGCGGATCAGACGCGCCGTGAAGTACCCCGTTCTCATCATCAATCATGATCGCCTGCGCGCCGCCGATAGGCTCCGCTGGGACAGAGACGTCGTGACCGATATCGGCAAGGTCCTGACGGACCGCATCGCTATAGCCGCGCTCCACCTTCATGCGCCCCGCATCCGAGAAGCTGCGGGGCGCATCGATGGCCTGTTGGGCATGCATGTCAAAATCCACAAGGTTTGACACGAAGCGGGCATGACCGTTGGGTTGATAGGCCCCGCCCATCACACCAAACGGCATGAAGACCTTGCCGTCTCGTTTCAGCATGCCCGGAATAATCGTGTGCATAGGCCGTTTGCCGCCCTTCGCCTCATTGGCGTGGCCCGCCTCTAGGCTGAATCCGGCACCGCGATTCTGGAAGAGAATGCCAAATTTTTCCGACGCAATCCCAGAGCCGAAACTGTGGAAGATCGAATAGATCAGCGAGACGGCCATCCGGTCACGATCGACAACGGTGATATAGATCGTCTCTTTATGGACCTGCTCAGAGAGTTCTGCGGCATCTGGCATCGCCTTTTTCGGATCGATCAGCGCGGCAAGCGCCTTGGCTGTATCCATCGACAGCATGTGGTCGAGCCGGGCCATATGGTCTGCATCAGCAAGAAAGCGATTGCGGGCGTCATAGGCGAGTTTGGCGGCCTCTGCTTCGATATGCGCCCGCGCGCTGCCCATCGGGTCGAGCGCCGCAATGTCGAACTGGGCCAATATGTTATTCATCAAAACGGCTGTGGCACCTTGCCCGTTGGGCGGGTGCTCGACCAGCTCGATGCCTTTGTAGCTGCCGCTGATCGGGGCGGTGTAGTTGCAGCGCGTTGCCGCGAAATCATCAAGCGTATGGCTGCCGCCCGCAGCCTGCAAAGAGCGCACCATATCCTCGGCAATCTCACCTTCATAAAAGGCCTCTCGCCCGTGTTCGGCGATCTGGCGCAAGGCGTCGGCCTGCGCAGGTGCACGGAATATCTGCCCAGGCTTGGGCGCTTTGCCGTTGATGAGGTAGTGTTTTGCGCCCGCCCCGTGCGGGGTGGCTTGAGCCTCCCCCCAATCGAAGCTGGTGCGCGGTCCAACGGGGACACCGGCCTGCGCATAGTGAATGGCCGGGGCAAGGATCGTCTTCATCCCGAGCTTTCCGTGATCTGCAGCGAGCGTGCAAAACGCGTCAACCGCGCCCGGGACGGTGACAGCGTGGGCGCTGTTGACCGGCATTGCGCTGTGGCCTTGGTCGCGCAGCGTTGCCGCATCAAGACCTGCCGGGGCGCGGCCTGATCCGTTGAGTGCGATAATGTCTTCGCTGCCCGCAGGTTTGATCAATGCGAAGCAGTCACCGCCAATGCCGGTCATCTGTGGCTCGCAAATCCCCAGCAGGACCGCCGCCGAAATCGCTGCATCCACGGCATTTCCGCCAGCCTCCATCATTTGGACGGCCACTTTCGCGGCCAGCGGGTGGGAGGTGGCGCACATACCGTTTTCCGCGAAAACGGTTGAGCGGCCGGGCAGGTGAAAGTCGCGCATGAGATGCCTCGTTCCGATCAATAGTCAAACCGGGACAATAGGAGCGCGCCTGCAAATGTCTAGGCGATGTCATGTGAGGGAGATGCTGCTGGGAGAAGGTTCCTCGACGCCACGCATCTGGGTGGGGGCTGATAAACGCGGCGCCGAGGGAAGCTATGCAGCTACCCGAACTTGATCGCCTTTAATTCCGACGCTGGTGGGATTTCAATGTGGCGCGTATGTGGCAATCCACGAATCCTGCGAGACAATAAATCTGACTGTCTAGGAATTGGAAACAATTGAGAGAGACGTATGGCGTTGCCCTGAAACGGCGCAAAATCGGCTAATTTTCTGAAACGGTGAACCGCAGAATATTGGTCTGTCCACGTCGGGTATATTGCGGGTCGGGTGCAAGAGTGTGGATCATATACCAGCCAAAACCGCCCTCCTGCAGCTCTTCGCAGGGCACATCCAGCTTTGGGGCGCGCTTCTTTGGAACTTCCAGACCGGGCATAGCCCCCCCGAAATCGCGGGTTTCCACTTCGACCTTGCCTGCCCTTATGCCGAGCTTGACCTTCAGGGCCCCGCCTTCGCGCCCCTCATATCCATGCTCTTCAATATTGTTGAGCACCTCGGAGAGGACCAGGATCGTGTTTTCGCGCAGGTCTGTGGGTGTGATCGGCGACAGGTCCAGCCGTGTGGCCACCTCCAGCAATACGGTGCGGATGCCATTTTGCCCGGTTGTACCAGAGAAATGGTGCCAATGGGTCAAGGGATCCCTGGGATCGAATTCCTGCTGGCTATTGGGGTCATGCTGCATCAGCGCCACGGCTCGATAGAGCTTTAGCGATGTCCTCGTGAACCACGAATACCTGGTCCATACGGGTCAGCTTGAAGACTTTCTCGACCATCGGATTGAGGCCTGCAAGTTCCAGCTTGCGCCCCTTGAGCAGTTTCAGCGCAGAGACCATCGCGCCAAGCCCGCTGCTGTCCATGAAAGTGACATCCGACAAATCCATCACGACCCGCCCGGTCACGCCATCGGTAGCCTGCCGAAACTGATCCTTGAGATGTATCGCGCTGGCCGCGTCGATCCGGTCCGAATCTGGCGTCAGCACAAGGATGTCATTTTCGGTTTTTTTCTCAAGATACATTGCGGGGCTCCAAAAGTCGCTTCCGAGTGCTCTAGACTCCAATCGTTACCATTCGGTATTCATGAACAAGTTTTTCACCTTGAGGGATCAGCACATGAAAACAGTCGTCATCGCCGGGGCTGCGCGCACGCCGATGGGCGGGTTCCAGGGGGATTTTGAGGGGGCTGATGCGCCCACACTGGGCGGCGCCGCGATCAAGGCGGCGCTGACCTCTGCCGGGGTGGAAACCGTTGATGAAGTGTTGATGGGCTGTGTGTTGCCAGCGGGGCAGGGTCAGGCCCCCGCGCGGCAGGCAGGCTTTGCCGCTGGCCTTGGCCAAGACGTGCCAGCGACGACACTGAACAAGATGTGCGGCTCCGGCATGAAGGCCGCGATGATGGCCTTTGACCAGATCGCGCTTGGCCACGCGGGCAGCATGGTCGCAGGCGGCATGGAAAGCATGACCAACGCGCCTTACCTCTTGCCCAAGATGCGTGGCGGCGCGCGGATCGGGCATCAGAACGTGCAGGATTCCATGTTCCTCGACGGGCTTGAGGACGCCTATGACAAAGGCCGCCTGATGGGCACGTTTGCCGAGGATTGCGCCGAGAGGTTCCAATTCACCCGCGAAGCGCAAGATGACTATGCGCTCGCCTCGCTCAGCCGGGCGCTGGAGGCGCAGAGGACAGGCGCGTTTGATGCCGAGATCGTGCCCGTCACGCTGCAGACCCGCGCGGGAGAGACGGTGATTTCCAGCGATGAGCAGCCCGCCAAGGCGCGCCCCGAAAAGATACCGCAGCTCAAACCGGCTTTTCGCAAAGATGGATCTGTGACGGCGGCCAATTCATCCTCGATTTCCGACGGCGCGGCTGCGTTGGTCTTGGCCTCCGAGGACGCTGCTGCGACGCAGGGGCTCACCGTCAAGGCCCGCATTCTGGGTCATGCCAGCCACGCGCAAGAGCCGGGCTGGTTCACCACTGCCCCCGTGCCCGCCGCGCAGAAGCTACTCAAATCCATCGGCTGGGCCAAGGAAGACGTCGATCTTTGGGAGGTCAACGAGGCCTTCGCTGTTGTTCCCATGGCCTTCATGCATGAAATGGGGCTCGACCATGCGAAGGTAAACGTCAATGGCGGAGCCTGCGCCCTGGGCCACCCCATCGGCGCGTCGGGTGCGCGCATCATGGTTACGCTGCTCAACGCGCTTGAAACCCGGGGCCTGAAACGCGGCATCGCGGCGATCTGCATTGGCGGCGGCGAAGGCACGGCTATTGCGATTGAGCGCCTCTGATGGCCGACTACACAGATCTCGCGCAAACGATCAAAAGCCTGACCGACGGCGAAACCGATGCCGTTGCCCTCATGGCCACGGTTGCCTGCGAGGTGCATCATAGCGATGCCCGTTTTGACTGGACCGGCTTCTACCGTGTCGTGGCCCCTGAGCTGATGAAGATCGGGCCCTATCAGGGCGGGCATGGCTGTCTGGTGATCCCCTTCTCGCGCGGCGTTTGCGGGGCCGCTGCGCGCAGTGGCGAGACCCAACTGGTCGCGGATGTCGATGCCTTCCCCGGCCACATCGCCTGCGCCTCCTCCACCCGGTCTGAATTGGTCCTGCCGGTTCGCAACGCCAAGGGCGAGATCATCGCCGTCTTCGATATAGACAGCGACCAACCCGCCGCATTCACGCAAGAGGATGCGGATGCGCTTGGGGCGATTCTTGATGGGGTGTTCGGGCAAGTTGCAGACGCCTAGCGCCCCGCCCTGATCGAAGCTCACGGCCCGTTTCTTTTCGCCCGCGGCTACCGGCAAACACTCTTGCGCGACTCGCGCATTTCATCCATCGTGAAAAAACGCTCAAATATTTCACGATGGATGAAGGCCACCACTGCCAATGTCTACGGATGTTCAGACCCAGACCCTTGGTGCTGATCTGCGCGCACTGCGCAAGGCCCGTGGGTTGACCTTGACGGAGGTGGCAGAGAGCCTGGGGCGTTCTGTCGGCTGGCTCAGCCAGGTGGAGCGGGACAAGTCAGATGTTGGCGTCACAGATCTGCGTATGATTGCGCGGCTTCTGGATGTGTCGGTCTCAAGCCTCTTTCGTCAAGGCGCCGTCCCGCGGCAAGAGCAAGGCTACGTGGTGCGCGCGGCTGCGCGTCGGCCCATCGGATCACGGGAAGCAGGTCTGGTGGAAGAGCTGCTGTCCCCCGACCTGACGGATGATTTCGAAATGGTGCATTCGACTTTCGAGCCTGGTGCAGCGATCAACGAGCCCGTAACCCGCCCAACACAGGAGGTGGGCTACATCGTCTCAGGCAAGCTCGACATCTGGATCAACGGCACCACCCATGCGCTGAACGCGGGTGACAGCTTCCGCGTGCGCGGTGAGCCGTTTCGCTGGTCAAACCCTTACCCGGATGTCGCCGTGGCGATCTGGGTCATCGCGCCGCCGGTGTACTAGCGCATGTCCTGGGAGGCTTGGATCATATTCGCGCTGTTCTGGGTGGTCTTCGTCACCACGCCGGGTCCCAATGCGGTCAATTGCGTGACCAACGGCATGACGCATGGGTTTCAGAGGTCCCTCTGGGGGGTGCTGGCCATCTTGACGCAAGCAAGCCTCTTTTTGCTGCTGTCGGCGGCCGGGGTGACGGCGCTGCTGGCGTCGCTGCCAGCGGCGTTCTTCTACGGCAAGCTGATCGGCGCGGCCTTCCTGATCTATCTGGGCGTTCGTGGCTGGGCAAATGCGGGCAAGCCGGTCAATGCGCGCAAGGTCTCTGCCCGGTCAATTTACGGGCGCGCCTTTCTGATTGCCACAATCAACGTCAAATCCGTTGCGGGCTACTTTGCGGCCTTCACACAATTCGTGCAGCCTGACGTGCCGGTCTGGTCACAGATGGGGGTGATTATGCCAACGGCGCTGTCCATAACGGCAGCAAGCTACCTGACCTATACGGCCATTGGCGCGGGGTTGGGTCGATCGGCACTCAGCGCGATCCTGAACATTTGGGTTCGCCGCGTCATGGCCGGGTGTTTTATTGTCTATGGCGTGCTGCTTGGCAGCGCCTCAGCACCGGGGAGGGCATGATGCGGGGGGTCTGCCCGACCAGCGGGAGATGTAGCCGGTGATCGCAACACTTTTCGCAATGGACCCGTGGATGATCTTGGCCTTCATGGGCGCGGCGTTCCTGCTCTATATCACGCCCGGTGCGGACATGATGTTCACTATCGCGTCCGGGCTCTCCGGTGGCCCCAAGGCGGGTGTTGCTGCGGCGGCTGGGATATCTTGCGGGGTGCTTGTGCATGTGCTGATCGCGGCCTTGGGCCTTGCGGCTTTGCTTTTGGCCTACCCCAAAGCCTATGACGCGATCCGCTACGCGGGGGCGGCCTATCTGCTCTACCTTGCGGTCGTCAGCTGGCGGGCGGATGGTCCAAGCCGCCGCGAGGGGCGCGCCGCTGTTGGCAGGGCCTTCAAGCGCGGCTTCATCACCAATATCCTGAACCCGAAAGTGGCGCTGTTTGTCCTCGCCTTCCTGCCGCAATTCGCCGATCCGGCGCTTGGCCCGGTTTGGCACCAAATCCTCCTCCTCGGTCTGTTCCTGGCCATAGGGGGCGTCATCACCGACGGATTGGTCGGCATCTTCGCCGGCCTCTTTGCCACCCGCATGACCCGCATCAGCGGGCTTATGGGCAAAGTGTCGTCACTTGTTTTCGCGGGCCTCGCCGCCCGCATCGCTTTGGACTGAGGGAGACAGCCATGTCAGATTTTCCAACAACGGCCCGCGTGGTCATCATCGGCGGCGGTGTCGTCGGCACCTCGACGCTGTATCATCTGGCCAAGGCAGGCTGGACCGACTGCGTGCTGCTGGAGAAAAACGAGCTGACCGCAGGCTCCACATGGCACGCCGCGGGCAACTGCCCCAACTTCGCGCCCAACTGGGCGGTGATGAACATGCAGCGCTACGGGCTGGCCATGTACCGGACGCTGGCCAAGGACGTGGACTATCCGATGAACTACCACGTCACCGGCTCCATCCGGCTGGCCCATAGCAAGGAGCGGATGCAGGAGTTTGAAAAAATCTCCGCCCAGGCCCGCTACCAAGGCTTGGAGATGGATGTCTGCACCAATGAGGAACTGCGCAGGCACAACCCGTTCATGGAAACCCATGATCTGATGGGCGGCCTCTGGGACAGCCTCGACGGCGATATCGACCCCGCACAGCTGACCCAGGCGCTGGCCAAAGGCGCGCGCGACGCGGGCGGCCGGATCGAGCGGTTCTCCCCGGTCACCGGCATCGAGCGCGACGGTGACGAGTGGATTGTGAAGACCGAAAAAGGCGATATCCGCTGCCAATATGTCGCCAACTGCGCGGGCTATTACGCGCAGCGCGTGGGCGAGATGTTCAAACCCTTCGGCGGGCGCACCGTGCCGATGGTCACCATGTCCCACCAGTATTTCCTGACCGGCCAACTGCCCGAGCTGGAGGCCTGGACCAAGGAAA
>CAYLVP010000040.1:0-19199 GCA_964387155.1 uncultured Rhodobacterales bacterium
GCACCGGTGATCATGTTCTTGACGTAGTCGGCGTGGCCGGGGCAGTCGACATGCGCGTAGTGGCGGGTCTCGGTCTCATACTCGACGTGAGCGGTGGAAATGGTGATCCCGCGGGCTTTTTCCTCAGGCGCGCCGTCAATCTGGTCATAGGCCTGAAAGTCGCCAAAATACTTCGTAATCGCCGCCGTCAGCGTCGTCTTGCCATGGTCAACGTGACCAATCGTGCCAATGTTAACGTGCGGTTTCGTACGTTCAAACTTACTTTTAGCCATCTCGTCGGGCGCCCTTCATCTGTGGGGCTTGCACGCCCCGATTTCTCTTCGCGCGCTAACTATTCAGGCTGGCGGGAAAAATCAACCCTCAGTTCGCGGGCGCGGCGGCAGCAGCTTGCTTGGCGATCTCTGCGGCGTCATCGCGCTTGGCGGCGGCCTTGGCATCCTCGCTGACGCCAACACCAAAAAGGTCGCCATTGGCCACCAACCAGCGCTCAACTGCCTTGGCGAATTGGGCTGACAAATTGGCCATCTGCTCCTCCTTGTCGCGGAAGAGACCTGAACCGATCACGGTTTCCCCATCCAGCGCCTCGAAAACCAATAACTGCTTGGAGCGGTCTTCAAGCCGGTCCAGCGGATCGGTCTGCCAGATATGCACCGTCATGCTCATGGCAGAGCGTGGGGCGAGCGCCAGACGACCGGCCTTGGTCGCCAAGATATAGCCGTCGAGCGAATAGCTGAGCGTGTAAGGTGTCGCGCCTTCATAGCGGCCAAAACGGTCTTGAATGGCACCTTCAAGGCTCGCTTCCCATTCCTCAGCAGTCGCGTCCCGCGACACGCCCATTTTGCGCGCGTTGTTCGTGACAGCCACATTGCCAAGCAGCCGGAAGTCCCCAAGATTGACCTGCGGATCGGTCTCCGGGTCAGGCACCGCGCAGGCAGACAGGGCCAACAGGCAGGACAAGACAAGAAAAAGGCTGCGCATTGCGGGCTCCCAGTTAGTTGGTCACATGCATATCGATCCGAGGTTTCAGGCGCAATGAGCCGTCTGTGACACGTTCCGGGCGTGTGGCTCCGGCGCGGGTACAAATGTTAACCATTTGGTATTTTTGTGTGTTATAGGTGCGATTGCATCATCACAACTCGGTCACGCAACCATACTCAATACGTGATTCGTGCGGATCGTGATTTCGCGCTACCGTGCCTCGCACGACCATTGCCGAGACAATCGGCCTATACACACTACGGAGAGACATAATGAAACACCTGATGACATCTGCAGCCGCTCTGCTCGCATTCGCGACCCCAAGTCTGGCTGACGGGCATCTGGATGTGGCAGCGCTGCTGGCCATGAGCAACAATTCGGCGGCGGAGATTATGCTGGGTGAAACGTCCGAAGGGGACGTATCGGTTGCGCAGATGCGCTTCGCCCTTGGAAATATGAGCGCCGCTGAGCGCGAAACATTCTTCAGCGCTGATCAAAAGACACGTGATCAAATCCTGGCAGCTCAAGTCAAACTGATGGATGGCGAAAGCCCGGCAGAAGCCACCAACTGATCCCATCTCAAACTTGCCTCACGCGCCTGATGCGTGTGAGGCATCCACTCACGCGCGGAGGCCACCACTCATGTCCAGACAAACCCCCATCTCTCGGCGCACCTTTTTTGCGACCACCGGTGCGGCCGCGCTAAGCGCCGGAACCGCGCGTGGTGCACGGGCCGCCACCGATGGGGAGGCAATGGTTTACGAGGTCACCCGCACTGAAGCTGAGTGGCTGGAACATCTCGACCCGTTCACCTACTTCATCATGCGCAAAGGCGGCACGGAAGAGCCCAAATCCAACCCGCTCTGGATGGAATTCAGCCCTGGCACCTATCATTGCAAAGGATGCGAGCTGACCGTCTATGACCACAGCTGGAAAGTGCCGCTCGACAAGGGATGGGTGTTTTTTGAACATGCCGTGCCTGACGCGGTGCTGATGGGGATTGATGGCCCGGTTGCGGAATACGGGCAGATGGCAAACAGCGAACGCAGTGTCGTGGAAGTCCATTGCCGCCGGTGTGGCAGCCATTTGGGGCACTACCTGATCCTGTCAGGCATGATGGTGCACTGCATCAACGGTGCCGCGCTTGAGTTCCGCGCCCTGGAGGCCTGATCCTCAGAACGTATAGGTTTTTGGGAACCCGTAGGGCGGGCGTTTACCGACGCCCGCGCGCTTTCCAAGCCAGTCCGTCATATCCGCCTCTGTCCGGGTCTTGCCGCCACCCATCTCCCAGCTGAGGCCGTCAGCCCAGTTGAACGTCGTCAGGTCTGCAAGCCCGCCGTCAAGCTCAAGCGCGCCCTGCTTGCCGCGTGCTTGGTTGTATTTTTGCAGCCGGACGCCTTTGCCGCGCCCCATCTCGGGCAGCTCTGAGGTGGGAAAGACCAGAAACTTTCCATTTTGGCTGACGATGGCGACATGGTCCCCCGCCACTGGCTTGCAAACAGCAGCATGGGTCTCGCCCTTCACATTCAGCACCTGCTTGCCAGAACGGGTCTGGGCCACAATGTCGGCCTCCGGCACAATGAACCCGTCGCCTGCTGAGGAGGCCACCAGCAGCTTGCGCTCTGGATCATGCAGGAAAAGCGACACGATCTGCGCCTCGTTGGGCAGATCGACCATTAGCCGCAGAGGCTCGCCCATGCCGCGCCCGCCAGGCAGGTTCGAGGCCGCAAGCGTGTAGAACCGCCCGTTCGAGCCGAAGACCAGCAGCTTGTCCGTCGTCTCGGCATGAAAAATGAACCGCGGCCCGTCGCCATCTTTGAACTTCAGCTCGCGGCTCAGGTCGATATGCCCCGTCATCGCCCGGATCCAGCCCATCTGCGAACAGACGACAGTGATGGGTTCGCGCTCGATCATCGCCTCGATGGGGACCTCTTCGAACTCGACGGCTTCGGCAAACTCTGTCCGGCGCGCGCCGATATCCGAGCTCTTGCCAAAGGCCTTACGCGTTTCGCGCAACTGGTCGGCGATGCGCTTCCACTGCAGGTCGTCGCTGTCCAGCAGGTCCTCTATATCCGCGCGCTCAGCCATCAGCGCGTCGCGCTCGCGTTTCAGCTCCAGCTCCTCCAGTCGACGCAGCGAGCGCAGCCGCATGTTGAGAATGGCGTCGGCTTGCACCTCGGTCAGCGACGGCTCATCCCCCGTCTTTACGGGCGGCACGTAGTCGCTTTCCGACGTGGCGCGCGGGTGCGTGCGGCCCCAATCCTCAAACATCAAACCGGCCTTGGGGTCGTCATCGTAGCGGATGATATCGATCACGCGATCGAGGTTGAGGAAGGCAATGATGAAACCTTCAAGCACCTCCAAACGGTGGTCGATCTTCTCCAACCTGTGGCGAGAGCGGCGCAACAACACGTCCCGGCGGTGATCGAGGAAAGCGCGCAGCACCTCTTTCAGGGAACAGACTTTCGGCGTCATGCCGTCAATCAGCACGTTCAGGTTCATGGAGAACCGGATTTCCAGATCGGAGTTGCGGAACATCATGCCCATCAACACGTCCGGGTCGACATTCTTGGAGCGCGGCTCGAGGATCAACCGGATGTCTTCAGCGGATTCGTCGCGCACATCCGCCAGGATCGGAATTTTCTTCGTCTGGATCAGCTCCGCGATTTTTTCGATGAGCTTCGATTTCTGCACCTGATACGGGATCTCGGTGACCACGATCTGCCACTGGCCGCGGCCCAAATCCTCAACCTCGTAACGAGACCGCAGCCGAAACGCGCCGCGCCCCGTCGCGTAAGCCTGCAGGATCGTCTCGCGTGGCTCGACGATGACACCGCCCGTGGGAAAATCCGGGCCCGGAATATGCTCCAGCAAGGTTTCGTCCCGGGCATTTGGCGCCTTGATCAGATGCAGGCAGCCATTGATCAGCTCTTCAATATTGTGCGGGGGGATGTTGGTGGCCATACCCACCGCGATACCGGCCGCGCCGTTGGCAAGCAGGTTGGGGTAGCTCGCAGGCAGCACGACGGGCTCTTCCAGCCGGCCATCGTAATTCTCACGAAAATCGACAGCATTCTCATCGAGCCCTTCCAGAAGGGCCTCGGCATAGAGTGTCATCCGCGCTTCGGTATAGCGCGAGGCCGCCGGATTATCGCCGTCAATGTTCCCAAAATTGCCCTGCCCGTCGACCAACGGGTAGCGGACATTGAACTCCTGCGCGAGCCGGGCCATGGCGTCATAAATCGCGCCGTCGCCATGTGGGTGGAAATCGCCCATCGTGTCGCCACTGATTTTGGCCGACTTCATAAACTTGCCGCTGGCGTTCAGCTTCAGACGCGACATCGCGTAGAGGATTCGCCGGTGCACAGGCTTCAAACCATCCCGCGCATCAGGCAATGCGCGGTGCATGATCGTCGAAAGCGCGTATTGAAGATAGCGCTCGCCGATGGCACGGCGCAGCGGCTCGACCATGCTGGCGGCGCTCATATTGGGGTCGACGGTCTCTTCAGCCATAGATGCTGTGTAGCGTTCCGTCGGGTTGCCGTAAAGCGCGATGCCATGGTGTTCGGCGGAAAATTTTCCCCTTGGGAGAAGCACGGAACGCACTGTAATACTCAGCGCCGGGGGCCAGAAAAAGTTAAGGGGATGACATGTTTAAATGGGTTGCTGGCTTATGCGCTGCCATTTATCTGACGCTACTGATTTTCGGTGCACCAACCGACGTTGTGGTTCCGTCCGCAACGGAAGTGGCCGTGGCCGAACGCACCGAAGGGGCCGAACCAACCGACGCTGAACCGGTGGTTGTCGTATCTGAACAACAGGCGGAGCCTGTACCCGCGCCCGTCGTGGCGGAGGCCGATGCAGCGGCACAGCCAGACGTTATCGCCCCCTTGGACTTGACCCCCATTGTCAGCGTCTCGCTTGACCAGGCTGATGTCGCACCGGCCGCTGCCCCCGCGCAGGAGACCGTGACACTGACCGTGGCGCAACCTGCACTCCCCGAACCGGTTGAAGAGGTCACCGCGGCCGTTGAAGAGAACCCAAATCCGGGGCCAAATCTCGGGATCGGCGAAATTTGGAAAGTCACTGGGTCACGCGTGAACTTGCGGACCGCTGCGACCACCAATTCATCCGTCATCGGGCAGACTGTCCGAGGCGACAGTGCTGAAGTGGTAGAACTGCTGGGCAACGGATGGGCAAAGGTCTACATACTTGAAAGCGGGATCGAGGCCTATATGTCAGCCGATTTCATCGCACGGGAGGGCTGAGCCCCCTTTTCGGCGGCGCGCCACTGTCATAGGGACGCTGCCATGACACAAAAGACCGTTTTGATAACCGGCTGTTCCTCAGGGATTGGCTATGACGCAGCCCATCATTTGCACAAGCGCGGCTGGCGGGTTTTCGCAACCTGTCGTGCGCAGCAGGATTGCGACCGGCTGATCGCGGAAGGGTTGGAGAGCTTTCTCCTCGATTATACCGACCCTGTCAGCATGCAAGAGGCTGTAACCGAATGTCTGGAGCGGACAGGGGGCACTCTGGATGCGCTTTACAACAACGGCGCTTACGGCTGCCCCGGCGCAGTCGAGGATTTGCCTGTTGAGGCCCTGAGGGCCAATTTTGAAACCAATGTCTTTGGCTATCACGCGCTAACGCGGCTTGTCATTCCGGTGATGCGGCGGCAGGGGCATGGGCGGATTATCAATTGCTCTTCCGTCCTGGGCTTTACCGCGCTGCGCTGGCGAGGGTCTTACAACGCGACGAAACATGCGCTGGAGGGGCTGACCGACACATTGCGACTGGAAATGCGCGACACCCCGATCCACGTCATTCTTGTCGAGCCCGGACCGATCACTGCAAAGATACGGCAGAACTCGATCCCGCATTTCGAGACATGGATCGACTGGCGCAACTCTCCCCGGCGTGCGCAATACGAGCAAACATTGGTCAAGCGTCTCTACGAGGACCGGGGGCCGGATCCGTTCGAACTTCCAGCCTCGGCGGTCTCGGCCAAGCTGGTGCATGCGTTGGAAAGCCTCAACCCCCGCCCGCGTTACTTTGTCACCAAACCAACCTATGCGATGGCCGCTTTAAAGCGGCTGCTGCCGACCCGGGCGCTCGACTGGGTTCTTGCGAAAATCTAAACACGGGTTCGCTTTTGTCCTGCGCCCCGCTAAGTGGCACTTGACTGAAAGCTGAAGGAGCCTGCCATGGCCAATGATCCCCTCTTTATCGTTGTCGCGATTGCCTGCGTAGGCGTGCTGATCATCTTGTTGATCGGTATTGGCGGGTTCGCGAAGGGTGGCGACTTCAACCGCAAACATGCCAACCGGATCATGCGCTACCGCATTTACGCGCAGGCCGCGGCGGTCGTGCTGATCCTGGCATTTGTCTTTTTCCGTCGCATGGGGGGGTCGTGATCCGATGGTGGTTCTGAACAAAATCTACACAAAAACCGGGGACGCTGGTGAAACGGCGCTGGGCAATGGCGCGCGGGTTGCCAAGCATGGGATGCGGGTCACCGCTTACGGCACGGTCGACGAGACCAATGCCACCGTGGGGCTGGCGCGGCTGCATGCCGAAGGCGCACTCGACGCCATGCTTGCCGCCATCCAGAATGACCTGTTTGACCTTGGCGCCGATCTTTGCCGCCCCGATATGGAGCTGGATGCTGAGGCAGAATACCCGCCGCTGCGCATGGTGGATACGCAGGTTGAGCGGCTGGAGGCCGAGATTGACAAGATGAATGATGCGCTTGAGCCGCTGCGTTCCTTCATTCTGCCCGGGGGCTCGGCCCTTGCTGCGCATCTGCATCTGTGCCGCACCGTCTCGCGCCGGGCGGAGCGGCTGTCGGTCGAGCTTGCCACCATGGAATCGGTCAACCAGTCTGCGGTGAAATATCTCAACCGGCTCAGCGACTGGTTTTTCGTAGCCGCGCGGATCGCCAATAATGACGGTAAGGACGACGTGCTCTGGGTGCCGGGCGCGAACCGCTAAGAGTAGCGCCTAGACTATTGGCGAAAAAACTCATTGAATTTTCCATAGACGCGGCGTCACATTGTAGCGTCGCGTCGTTTTTGGATCTGTTTTCAACCGCGCCGCTCCGCTAGGGATTAATTGAGAAGTGCAGCCGTGGCGCACCGCGGCGCGAAATTTTTGGGAGAAAGCGCTGATGAAGGTCCTCGTACCCGTCAAACGTGTGATTGACTACAACGTGAAAGTCCGTGTGAAGGCGGATGGCAGCGGCGTCGATCTCGCAAATGTCAAAATGTCCATGAACCCGTTCGACGAGATCGCGGTCGAGCAGGCCATTCGCCTGAAAGAGGCCGGTCAGGCGGACGAAATCGTCGCCGTCTCTGTTGGCGTCAAGCAAAGTCAGGAAACTTTGCGCACAGCGCTTGCCATGGGTGCCGACCGCGCCATCCTGATCGTGGCTGCGGATGACGTACATACCGATATTGAGCCGCTGGCCGTCGCCAAGCTACTGAAAGCCGTCATCGATGAAGAGCAGCCGGGCCTTGTCCTGTGCGGCAAGCAGGCGATTGACAATGACATGAACGCGACAGGCCAGATGCTGGCCGCGGTGATGGGCTGGAGCCAGGCAACATTTGCCTCGGAACTCGCGATCGAGGGCGACAAAGCTGTCGTGACCCGTGAGGTCGATGGCGGTCTGCAGACCATCAAAGTGAATATGCCGACGGTCGTTACCGTGGACCTGCGCCTGAACGAGCCGCGATACGCGTCACTGCCCAACATCATGAAGGCCAAGAAGAAGCCTCTGGATGAGAAGACCGCTGCCGATTACGGCGTCGATATCACACCAAGGCTGACAGTGGTGAAGACGGCGGAGCCTGAGGCCCGCAAGGCTGGCGTCAAAGTCGGCTCGGTCGACGAGCTGGTGACGAAACTGAAAGATGAAGCGGGGGTGCTCTGAGATGGCTGTTCTTCTACTGGCAGAAGTCAATGACGGCGAGCTGGCCGTCGATGCAACCGCATCCACCGTGACTGCGGCCGGCCCTTTGGGCGACATTCATGTGCTCTGCGTGGGCGCGACCTGCGCCGGTGCCGCTGACGAAGCCGCCAAGATTTCCGGGGTGGCCAAGGTGCTCTGCGCGGAAGATGCGATCTATGGCAAACGCCTTGCTGAACCGGCGGCTGATTTGATCGTCTCCCTCGCGGGCGATTATGATCATATCGTGGCCCCGGCGACCACGGACGCGAAAAACATCATGCCACGCGCGGCCGCATTGTTGGATGCGATGGTGCTGACCGATGTGTCCGGCGTGGTGAATGGCAACACTTTTGAACGCCCGATCTATGCGGGCAATGCCATCCAGACCGTGCAGTCGGGCGACGGCAAGAAGGTCGTGTCTTTCCGCACATCATCGTTTGATGCCGCTGATATGAGCGGCTCGGCTTCTGTTGAGAAGATTGGTGCTGCTGGCAATCCAGGCCTGTCCGAATGGGTTGCTGACAAGGTGGCCGAATCTGATCGCCCAGAGCTGACCTCTGCCGGTATCGTCGTGTCCGGCGGGCGCGGTGTGGGCTCAGAGGAAGACTTCGCGATGATCGAGAAACTGGCCGACAAGCTCGGGGCCGCTGTTGGCGCGTCGCGCGCTGCGGTTGATTCTGGTTATGCGCCCAATGATTGGCAGGTCGGCCAGACCGGGAAGGTTGTCGCCCCTGATCTTTATGTCGCTGTCGGCATCTCTGGGGCGATCCAGCACTTGGCGGGTATGAAGGATTCCAAGGTCATCGTTGCGATCAACAAAGACGAGGAAGCCCCGATCTTTCAGGTTGCCGATTACGGCCTGGTCGCTGACCTCTTCGACGCCGTGCCTGAGCTGCTTGAGAAGCTCTAGACCCGGCAAGTATCGCTTTGAAAGGCCTCGCTTTTCGCGAGGCCTTTTTCTTTGCCCTACTCCAAAACCGGGGCGAGCTTGTCCGCGATAATGTTATGCAGAAGTGGTCCGTGCATTTCCTGCGCGGCAGCAGCTTCAAGCTGTGGGAAAAGCATACCCTTTGTTCCCATCTCATCCACTTCCGGCGGCACCACGACCTCAACATAGCCATGCACTTTTTCTCGAATCCCATCGATCATTGCGCGGTCGATGAAGAGCGGGTCTGTCCCAAGCTCTTTCACCTTGGCGCTGGGGCCCGTCGCCGGAGCTGGCGCATTCTCTGAGACCCAAAGCAGCACCACCTTGCCCTTGATGCGGCTTATCAACAATTCCATCCGGGCCTGCCAAGCGACTTTCAGCTCCTGCTCGAGCACGTCGAATTTATCGGGTGATATGGATTTGAGCGTCGACAGTAGATGCCGGGTAAAGGCGAATTCCGTAAAATCTACCTCTCGGAAAATGGTGCGCATCAAGGTTGAGGCTTTGAGGAAGCGGTCATTGCGGCGTGGGTGGACGGAATAAAACCTGTTCGACATGTTATGCGCGCCCATCACCTGAACGACCGTCACCGACGCTTTCCCGCAAAGCCCCAAAATAGTTTCATCATTGACGAACGCATCCACACCGCCATTCACCGTCCCAAGGTTGACACAGGGCACGCCGATCTGTTTTTCGACCAGTTCTGGAAAGGGGACCGGGATGTATTTGCCATAGGTCTCGGTTCCACCAATGAAGGCGCAGTATTTTTTGTTTGTATCCCGTCGCGGCCCCCGAAACAGCAGTTTGGAATGGCCATAGCGGCATTGCTGATAGTCCAATGGGCTTTCGCCCGGTCTTTCATAGGCCATAACACCCACCTCATACGACTCAACTCTTCGGCACATTGCCTTCCAGCCGTTTCGAAAAGGCTAAACTCGTAATTTGTCCCAATTTTTACTGTTTTCGACCTCTTGTGCCGCCGGTGTCGCAGCGCCTATGTTGCCGGCAAGGCGCGCGCAACGCCGCACATTATCCGCACGGGGGCGAGGGCCATGGACATCAACAAAGTCGGCATTGTTGGCGCGGGCCAAATGGGCAATGGCATCGCGCATGTTTTTGCTTTGGCAGGCTATGATGTGACCATGGCCGATATCTCCCAGGATGCACTTGAGAAGGCGCTGACGATCATTGATGGCAACTTGGAGCGGCAGGTCGCGCGTGACAAGATCAGCGCGGAGGACAAAGCCGCAGCAATGGGCCGTATCTCGACGACATTGACGCTGGCAGATGTAGGGCCGTCCGACCTGATCATCGAGGCCGCGACGGAGCGTGAAACCGTCAAGAACGCGATCTTCGAAGACCTGCTGCCGCATCTGAACCCTGATACGATCCTGACATCGAACACCTCTTCGATCTCGATCACGCGGCTGGCCTCACGCACGGACCGGCCCGAGAAATTTATGGGGTTTCACTTCATGAACCCGGTGCCGATCATGCAATTGGTTGAGCTTATTCGCGGCATCGCGACAGATGAAGAAACATACAAAACCTTGCATGGGGTTGTCGAAAAGCTGGGCAAAACCTCAGCCACGGCCGAGGATTTCCCGGCCTTTATCGTCAACCGCATTCTGATGCCGATGATCAATGAGGCGGTCTATACGCTTTATGAAGGGGTTGGCAGCGTGTCTTCGATTGACGGGGCGATGAAGCTGGGGACGAACCACCCGATGGGGCCGTTGGAGCTGGCCGATTTCATCGGGCTCGACACCTGCCTGGCCATCATGAACGTGCTGCATGACGGGCTGGCTGACACCAAATACCGCCCCTGCCCGTTGCTGACGAAATATGTCGAGGCGGGGTGGCTGGGCCGCAAATCCAAACGCGGGTTTTACGATTACCGCGTCGATCCGCCCAAGCCCACGCGCTAGGGGCTATTTGCCAACCTGCGATTCCAGTGCCAGGGTTTCTTCGCGCAACCAGGCCACAAACCCGCGCGGGTTCGAGGACCAGTTCTTCACCTCTTCCGGGTCAAACGGCTCGCCCACCACCGGGGCTTGCGGCTTATACAGCGCGTGGCGCACTTCGTGGATCAGAAGGCCCTGGCGCAGAGTGGGAGAGATCTGGTTGGCAATCTGATAGGCGCGAGAGTTGCGGCCCGGAAAGAAGATCGGCACAACCGCCGCCCCGGAGCGTTGGATCATCTTGGCGGTGAACGGGTTCCATTCCTGCTCGATGGCGGGGCCCCACCAGGTCTCGGAGGTGGCAACAACGCCGGACGGGAACAGTACAATCACGCCACCGTCTTTCAGATGCTCCATCGCGCGGCGGCGCATTTCAAGATTTTGCTGCAGCGCGTCTTCCTCATGCGGGAACGGCACAGGGATCATGAACTGGTCGATGGCGTTCACGCCAGTCAAAAGCGAGCGTGTCAGGATCTTGTAGTCGGTCCGAATGCGCCCGATCGTCTCGGCAAGCACCATGCCGTCGACCAACCCATGCGGGTGGTTGGCCACGATGATCACGGGCCCGGTCTTGGGGATACGTTCTAGCTGATGTTGCGGGGTGCGCAGCTCAATCCCCATCACCTTAAGCGCATCGCCCCAAAAGCCTTGACCGAATTTCACGCCGCCTCGTTCGAACTTGCGCACCAGGTAAAGCAGATGCAGCTTGCCGGTGAACAGCTCCATCACCTTGATTGTCCAACGCTTGACCGGGTTGGTGAAGGTGTTGGCGTAGGACAGGTTGCGGCGGTCATAGGCCACATATTCTGGGTGGTCGGGCGGCAGGTCCTCCACCGGGATATGTGCGTCCTTGCTTTCGGTCATAAGATCAGCGCGGGCTAGCCTTCTTCGCCAAACTTGTCGGCCACCAAAGCCGCAAGCGCCGCCATCAGCGGGTCTGACTGGGTGCCGTTGGTGGTCACCTTGATCTGGCTGCCACGCGCCGCGCCCAGCATGAGCAACCCCATGATGCTGTCACCTGATACATCCATTCCGTCCTTGCTAACCGTAGCCGCGGCGTCAAACTGTTCAACCACTTCCACAAACTGCGCAGACGCGCGGGCGTGCAGCCCTTTCTCATTCACGATGTCGAGCAGACGCTCAGCCATCCGAAGACATCCCATTAAAACTATTGATATACTTTCGACCGGCCTCCATGGCACTGTCAACGGCCTGTGGCACATTGAGGTGCCGAGATTTGGCCAGCTTGATCAGCATAGGCAGGTTGGCGCCATAGAGAATCTGCCGGTTTTTCGGCTTGCAGGCTTTGAGCGACAGGTTCGAGGGGGAGCCGCCAAACATGTCGGTGACCACAATCACCCCATCGCCCTTATCAACCTCGTCGGCAGCGGCACAGATCTCGCGTTGCTTGGCAAGGCGGTCATGCGCCTCCTCGATGGTGATGGCGCGGATGCCGCTTTGTGCGCCCATGACATGCTCCACGGCGGCAAGATATTCCCTTGCCAGCCCACCATGCGCGACGATCACAATTCCTATCACCCGGTACGGTCCTCGAAGGCGCGGCGATCCGCGCCGATCTGATGTTTGCCCCTCATGAGCCCCTGCCATCCCCAGCCTGGCGTCGTTCTAGGTCTCGGTGCCTTATAGACACCTGCCACCCCTTATTTGCAAGGGCCTTGCCCAGCGCTTCCGCAACGGCAACTGAGCGGTGTTTGCCGCCCGTGCACCCGACCGCCAGTGAAAGATGCGCCTTGCCCTCACTACGGTAGGCGGGCAGCAAAAACTCGGCCATATCACGCAACTTGCTAAAGAACGGTTCGTAATTTGCGTCCGCCTCGACAAACTCTGCGACTTCGACATCCATGCCGTTCTTGGCCCGCAAACCCGGTTGCCAATGCGGATTATTGAGAAAGCGGCAATCCATCACCAGATCGGCACCACGCGGAAGCCCGCGCTTGTAGGAAAAGGACTCCACGGTGACGGCAAGGTAGCCCGCCTCATCGCCAGTAAACCAGCGCACGATTTCAGCCCTGAGCTCATGCGGGGTCAGGCTCGATGTCTCAAGCAAGATATCCGCATGGGCCTTTAACGGCTCGAGCAGTTCAAGCTCTTGCAGCACCCCATCGCGCGGGGTCTGGTCTGGGGCAAGCGGGTGACGGCGGCGGGTCTCGGAATAGCGACGGATCAGCGTATCCGCAGAGGCATCAAGAAACAGAAGATGCTGGTCGATCCCCGGTCTCTCACCCAGCTTTTCTTTCAGCTCGGCCACAACGCGCGGCGAAAAATCCCGGTTTCGGATATCAAGCCCCAGGGCAAGCGGTCGCTCCAACTGGGGTCCGTCCAAGAGCCGGGGCACCAATGAAATTGGCAGATTATCGATGGTCTCGAAACCCAGATCCTCGAAGACCTTGATCGCGGTCGTACGCCCTGCCCCGGACGGTCCGGTCACCAGCACAATAGATTGGCGTTGGGGCGTATCGTCAGGCAAGGACCACCTCAGATCGTATCTCTGCTGAGGCGAAGATAATGCAAAACGGCCGCCGGGAAATGCGGCGCGTTGACATTTCGCAGTAATTTGACCGGAACGCCCAGCAGCTGCGTTTCAAGCGGCGCGGGCATCCGGGCCGTTTCCTCCTGATCCATATCGATGACGAGGCAAAGTCGTGCCTCCGGTGACATGGGGACGTCCAGCAGCCCGACACCACGGGCCTCGATCTTGGCGGGCAGCCCCTCTGGCCGGCTTGCTATTACGGCACTAGCCTCAAGGCGCAGCGAGACGCGGTCATCGGCGATCAGATCGCACCCCAATGCAATGAGCTGCAAGGCGAGGCCGGATTTGCCGGTTCCTGAAGCCCCACGTATCGCCACGGCGCGCGGGCCGAAAGCCACGGCACTTGCATGAATGATATCGCTCATGGGCCGGTCAGGTGCCCGGGGTCAGGTCGGCAGGCCAACGACAAAACGCGCGCCCAGCGGCTCTGAGGTGATGTCGGCATCGGTCGGGCGGATGTTCTCGGCCCAAATCACACCGCCATGCGCCTCGATAATCTGTTTGGAGATCGCGAGGCCCAGCCCCGAGTGATTGCCAAACTGCTGCTCTGGCCGCTCGGAATAAAACCGGTTGAACACCTTGTTAAGCGCCTGCTCAGGGATGCCCGGGCCAGTGTCTTCCACGACGACCAGCACGCGGTTATCGCGCCGCCGCGCCCAGATGCGCACGGCATCACCTTCCTCGCAGAAGGAGGTCGCATTGGTGATCAGATTGACGAAAACCTGCGCCAGCCGTGCCTCAAGCCCATGAATGATGATGGGTTCGTTCGGGACGTCCTTGATGAACTCCACACCTTTTTCACTGGCCTGTTGCGACAGATACTCCGTCAGGTTGGCCAGCATGCGCATCAGGTCGAAGGGTTCTTCGTCCTCTTTCACCAATTCGCTGTCGAGGCGTGAGGCGTTGGAAATGTCGCTTACCAGCCGGTCGAGCCTGCGGACGTCATGTTCGATCACGTCAAGCAGGCGCGCGCGCTGATCCTGTGTTTTCGCCACATACAATGTGCCCACGGCGGAGCGCAATGACGCGAGCGGGTTCTTGATCTCATGCGCCACGTCAGCGGCGAACTGCTCGTTTGCGTCGATCCGTTCATAGAGCGCGGACACCATCCCGCGCATGGCACCCGACAGGCGCCCGATTTCGTCCGGGCGCGCTGTGAGGTCGGGGATACGCACCCGCGACGGGCTGACCTTGCGCGCGTTCCGGTCGCGGCCAAGCTCTGCCGCAGCCGCGAGATCGGAGAGCGGGTTGGCAATGGTCGAGGCAAGCACGAGGCTCAGCCCGATGGAAACCAGGATTGCGATGACAAACATCTGCAGCACCTGCTCGCGCTCCACCCGGACAAGCTGGTCGATCTGGCCTGCCACGGTGGTCAGCGCGATCACCCCGACTGTGCCATCTTCCAATTCAATGGGCGTCGCGACAGAGAACACGCTGCCCCCCGCCCCATCGGTGCTGCTGCGCACCTGGGTTTTGCCTTCCAGCGCGGTGCTCAGGAGAATGCGTGCCTCCTCCTCGCCCGAAATCGTTGGGACGGCTATTTCGTCGGGGCCAAAGACGCTTGCAACAGTGTTCCAGACGCCGTTCAGGAAATTGGTGATGATGGTGCTGCTGCTGTCGGGCTGCAACGCTTCAGTGCCTTCGAGCGCCGGGCGCTCAATCCCGAGTGTGCTGGCAATCAGGGCCTCGCTTTTGTTGAAAACATAGACCTCCGTGCCCGGCGAGATATCCAGCCCTGCCAGCGTGTTGTCCGCCGTCAGCCCGCCATCTGAGGTCAGGCCCACTGCGGCCAGCGCATCCAGGCGCGCCTCGAACACATCGGCAATGAGTTCCGCTTCCGAGACAAGCCCGGCCTCCCGCTGCGCCACAAGACTGTCGCGGAACGGGTTCAAAAAGAGAACGCCCGCCACAAGAATGATCAGGGCGAGCAGGTTGAAGGTGATGATCTTGCGCGCCAAAGGGGAGCGGTTAAGCGAAATGAAACTTCGCTTTTCCCGACTGGACTGAAGCTCGGCCTCGACGGAGGCTTCATACTCCGTCCAGTCCTCACCCATTTCCAGTTCAGCGTTGCGCGCTGGTGTTGCGTCAGCCACGGCGTTCCTCGACGCTAGAACTTAAAAACTTACTCTTCGTTGTACCTGTAGCCGATGCCGTAGAGGGTCTCAATCGCTGAGAACTCGTCATCCGCCGTCCGCATCTTTTTGCGAAGGCGTTTGATATGGCTGTCGATGGTGCGGTCGTCAACATAGACCTGATCATCATAGGCCACATCCATGAGCTGATCGCGCGACTTCACGAAGCCGGGGCGCTGGGCCAGGGCCTGCAGCAGCAAAAACTCGGTCACGGTCAGTGAAACGTCCTTGCCTTTCCAGGCTACGGTGTGGCGCAGCGGGTCCATCACAAGATCGCCGCGCACCATGGTCTGGGCAACCTCGCCTTCGCCGGCGTCATCTTTTGCAATCGCTTCCTTGCGGCGCAGGATGGCGCGGATACGCTCCACCAACAGCCGTTGCGAGAAAGGTTTGCGCACATAGTCGTCTGCGCCCATGCGCAGGCCCAGCACCTCGTCAATCTCGTCATCCTTGGAGGTCAGAAAGATCACAGGCACTTCAGATTTCTGACGCAGTCGCTGCAGCAGGTCCATTCCGTCCATGCGCGGCATCTTAATGTCGAGCACTGCCATATCCGGCATTTTCCGCGAAAACGCGTCCAGCGCGCTTTGGCCATCATTGTAAGTCTCAACCTCGAAGCCTTCGGCCTCAAGGGTCATCTGTACCGACGTCAGGATGTTCCTGTCGTCGTCCACCAAAGCAATTCTCGACATGTCGAACCCTTTGTACTGCTTGTTCTTATTGTTTTTTGTTGTCCATATATTCTGCAGAGCCCCTCCGGGAATCAATGATTTTGTTCCGAATCGGTCTCGCTCGGTCAAGATTTCACTCATTCATGGCTAAAGTTTGACTAATTTACCGCAGATTGTTTCCGATGATAACGCTAACTGCTGCCCTTCTGACGGTTCCCCGACGGCAACCCGGTTGGTATAAACAGGCATGCCGCGCCGCAGCGGCGACATGCGCTATTGGCCCTGCGCATGCCTGTGACCTGCGGGGTTTGGACCCCCCGCAACCGGAGGACTTCCATGACACAAGGACGCGTTAACCCAGCCCATACGCTGGAAACCCAAGGCATCACAGGACTTGGAGACGTGTTTTACAACTCTCTCGAACCTGCCCTGATCGAAACCGCGTTGAAACGCGGCGAGGGCACGTTGGGCCGGGGCGGTGCGTTTCTGGTGACCACAGGCAGCCACACCGGGCGCTCGCCCAAGGACAAGTTTGTGGTGCGCAGCCCCAGCGTTGAAGACACGATCTGGTGGGACAACAACGCGCCGATGGAGGCTGACAAGTTTGATCAGCTTCACACCGACATGCTGGCCCATATGAAAGGGCGCGACTATTTCGTCCAGGATCTGTTCGGCGGGGCCGACCCGTCGCAGCGTCTTGATGTGCGCGTCGTGACGGAGCTGGCCTGGCACGGGCTTTTCATCCGCCACATGCTGCGCCGCCCCGAGGCAGCCGAGCTCGACAGCTTCGTGCCCGAATTCACCATCATCAACTGCCCCAGTTTCAAGGCTGACCCGGGCAAGCATGGCTGCCGGTCCGAGACCGTGATCGCGATGAATTTTGACGCCAAGCTGATCCTGATCGCTGGTACGGAATATGCGGGCGAGAACAAAAAGTCGGTTTTCACGCTTCTGAACTACCTGCTGCCTGAAAAGGGCATCATGCCGATGCATTGCTCTGCCAACCACGCACCGGGCAATCCCGCCGACACCGCCGTTTTCTTCGGCCTGTCAGGGACCGGCAAGACCACCCTGTCCGCCGAGCCCAACCGCACGCTGATCGGCGATGATGAGCATGGCTGGTCGGATCGTGGCTCCTTCAACTTCGAAGGGGGCTGCTACGCCAAAACAATCAACCTCTCGCCAACAGCAGAGCCAGAAATCTATGCCACGACTGAGAAATTCGGGACGGTCATCGAGAACATGGTGTTCGACGCGGAAACCAAAGAGCTGGATTTCGAGGATGACAGCCTGACCGCGAATATGCGCTGCGCCTATCCGCTGCACTATATATCGAACGCATCCGCGACGGCACTTGGGGGGCATCCCAAAAACATCATCATGCTGACCTGTGACGCCTTTGGCGTGCTGCCTCCGATCTCGCGGCTGACCCCGGCGCAGGCCATGTATCACTTCCTCTCCGGCTTCACCTCGAAGGTCGCAGGCACGGAGCGGGGCGTGACCGAGCCGGAGCCCACATTCTCAACCTGTTTTGGCGCGCCCTTCATGCCGCGCCGCCCAGAGGTCTATGGCAAGCTGCTACAAGAGAAGATTGCCAAACACGGCTCCACCTGCTGGCTCGTCAATACAGGCTGGACCGGCGGCGCCTATGGCACCGGCTCGCGCATGCCGATCCGCGCAACCCGGGCACTGCTGAGCGCCGCGCTTGATGGTTCGCTGAACAAGGGGACTTTCCGCAAAGACGCCAATTTCGGCTTTGAGGTCCCGGTCTCAGCCGAAGGTGTGGCCGATGTGATCCTGGACCCGCGCCGGACCTGGGACAACCCGGAAGCCTATGACCGCCAAGCTGCCAAGCTTGTCGCCATGTTCTCGGACAATTTCGAGCAATATGTGCCCCATATCGATGCCGACGTGAAAGCGGCAGCCATCGGCTGAGCCCCCTGCCCAGACACGAAAAAGCCCGCCCTGTTTCGCAGCGGCGGGCTTTTTGCAAGGCACTGTCCGAGTGGCTCACCGCACAACATAGACCGAACAGTCCGAATGACGCACGACGCGGGCCGCGTTTGGCCCCAGAAGGTAGTCCTTGAAATCGGGCCGATGCGCACCGATGACGATCAGATCAGCCTTGCAGAGCTTTGCGGTCTTCAACACCTCTTCATAGACCGTGCCGACAGCCACGACATGCCGAAGCGCTGTGTTGGCCTCAGCCCCGAGTGTCTTGATTGCGAAGCGTTTCAGCAGGTCCGCAGCACCATCTTTCGCCGTCTCGACATCATGCTCCTTGAAATAGGCCCCCACCAGGCTGGCCCCAAAATCCGGCACCACGGTGATCACATCCAGCTGCGACCCGTCCAGATCAGCCAGCTTCTTGGCCATTTCCAGCACGGGGGCCTCCTCATCGGGGCGGTTGATGTCGATTGCGCATAGAACGGTCTTGGTCATGCGGGTTCTCCCTCACGAAGGGCCACGACGGCGGGCGCGCGGCGCGACTGCAGCCATGCAATGAGCGCCAGCAAGGCCAGGGCCGGGATGAAGATCAGCTCTTTTGGCATTTGGTCCGCTGTGGCCTGAACGCTTGCGATCTGCACCGGGTCATCGCCGTAGAAGTCGAACGAGGACAGGGCATCCCCCAGCTCACTACCGAAGCCCGGTTCATCCAGCTGCTGAACGTCACCATTGGGCACAATGATAAACCCGAGCTTGTCGAGCCGCGCATCCGCGCCCTCATCTTCCGGCACGGTCAGGGGAACCGTTAGCTCTTTCACCTCAAGCGTATCGAAGTCAGGTCCCGAGATCACAACCCGCAGCTGGCTGCCCGGTTCGGCGGCACCCAGGGCTTGCGAGAAGGCCGCAGGTTCAATCACCTCAAAAGGCGGCTGGATCTGGTTCATGAAGAAGCCGGGGCGGAACAGCGCAAAGGCAATGAGCAGCATCGCCGCCGTTTCCCAGATGCGGTTCTTAGTCAGGAACCAGCCCATCGTGGCCGCGGTGAAGATCAGGATCCCGATCGTGGCCACAATGAACACGAT
>CAYLVP010000040.1:19299-24645 GCA_964387155.1 uncultured Rhodobacterales bacterium
GATCAGATTGCCGCCCGAGAGGAACTCGACGAAATCGGCCATCACCTGACCGATCCCGGTCAGCGACACGGTGCCCACAATGATCCCCGCCGTGGCCGTTGCAAGGCCAATGCCGATCATGTTGCGGGCGCCGTCGATCATACCATCGGTCAGGTCAACGACCCCGTCCTTGAGACGGGAGATCGCCTTGCCTTCGCCGCGGAAGAGGGCCTTCAGCGTCTTCTGCGTCAGCAGAATGAAGAACAGCAAGAAGGTGGCCCAGAAGGCCGACAGGCCTGGTGACTTCCGCTCGATCATCAGGAAGTAGACGAGCACGACGATAGGAAGCAGGTAGTAGAGACCGGATTTGTAGATTTTGGCTACATCCGGCAGCTCGACCACCTCGGCATTCGGGTCGTCAGGTTCCAAGTCCGGGGTTTGCGCCGCGAGATAGACCAGCGCAATATAGATCAGCCCCAACAGCGCCGACAGGATCAGGCCCGATCCCTGAGGGAAGAGCGAGACGATCCAGCCAACAGGGTATTGCGTGGCGTAGCACAGCAGGGCGAAGCCCGCGAAGAAGCCGAACATCCCCAGCACCGTGTTGAACAGGTTCACCACCTTGTTGCCGATGGTCGGCATGTTGTTCTTCACCGCTTCCAGATGAACGATATAAACCAGTGCGATGTAGGAAATGATGGCGGGCAGGAAGGCGTGGGTGATGACCTCGACGTAAGAGATGCCCACATATTCCACCATCAAAAAGGCTGCAGCCCCCATGACAGGCGGCATGATCTGCCCGTTGACCGATGAGGCCACTTCGACCGATCCGGCCTTCTCGGCCGAAAATCCCACACGCTTCATCAGCGGGATGGTGAATGTCCCGGTTGTCACCACATTGGCAATGGAAGAGCCAGAGATCAGCCCCGTCGCGGCAGAGCCCACCACGGCGGCCTTGGCGGGCCCGCCCCGCAGATGGCCAAGCGCCCCGAAAGCCATCTTGATGAAATAGTTGCCCGCACCGGCCTTATCGAGCAGCGCACCGAAAAGCACGAAAAGGAACACGAACTTGGTGGACACTCCGAGTGCGATGCCAAACACGCCCTCCGACGTGATCCACATATGGCTCATCGCCTTGCGCAAGGACGCGCCCGCCCAACGGATCTGGTCGGGCACCACTTCAGAAGAGCCGAAGAACACATAGAACAGGAAAACGACCGCAAGGATCACCATCACCGGGCCAAGCACACGGTAAGATGCGATGAACAACAAGATCAGCCCGGCGAGGGCGAAATAGGCGTCCGATACGTCCGCAAGCCCGCCATTGCCGACGATCTTGTCGTAGAAGAAATAGCCATAGAGCGCGAGGAACGCGCCTGCGATGCCCAGCACCCAGTCATAGACCGGGATGCGGTCGCGCGGGCTGGATTTGAACAACGGGTAGGCCATGGCGGCCAGAAACATTGCAAAGGCCAGATGGATCTGGCGGGAGTTGTTGATCAGATCTCCGGGCAGCACATAGGGCGCCACGGGCGAGGCCAACAGGACCTGAAAGATCGACCAGGTGAGGGCGACGGCGGCGATGAAGGTGCCAACTGCGCCGCTTGGGCTGCGCGCCCCGCTGTCGCTGGCAGCGACAAGCTCCTGCAGCTCTGCTTCGCTCAGCGCGCGGCTTTGTGTGTCCGACATATGTCCCCCTGACGCCGGATCCCCGGCTTGTGTCTTTATTCGGGTGGTCTGGCCCTTTTTAGCGGGCCGGGGCGTCGGGGGCGGCGCACGCCCCCGACGTGTTTTTAGAAAACAGGCGGATTACTCGATCCAGCCCTGCTCGCGATAATATTTGGCGGCACCGGGGTGCAGCGGCGCGGACAGGCCGGCCTTCGCCATTTCTTCTGGTACGAGGTTTGCGAAAGCCGGGTGCAGGCCTTTGAAGTCGTCAAAATTTTCAAAGACCGAGCTGACAAGCGTGTAGACCACATCTTCAGACACATTGGCCGAGGTCACGAATGTCGCGCCAACGCCGAAGGTCATCGTGTCATTGTCATTGCCGCGATACATGCCGCCCGGAATGGTGGCGGTTCGGTAGAAGGAATTGTCAGAAACGAGCCCATCGACCACGTCACCGGCAACTTCGACCAGCACGGAATCGCATGCCGTTGTGGCTTCCTGGATAGACCCAGACGGGTGGCCCACAGTATAGACCATCGCATCGATCTGGTTGTCGCAAAGCGCGGCGGATTGCTCGGCGGCTTTCAGCTCGGTGGCCAGTGCAAAATCATCGGCGCTCCAACCCTTGGCTTCCATCAGAACTTCCATCGTGCCGCGCTGACCGGAGCCCGGGTTGCCGATATTCACCCGCTTGCCCGCCAGATCATCAATGGTGGTGATGCCGCTATCGGCGCGCGCCACGACCGTGAAGGGCTCTGGATGCACCGAGAAGACAGCGCGCAGGTCCTCAAAGGCACCCGCCTCTTCAAACCGGGACGTGCCGTTGAACGCGTGGTACTGCCAGTCCGACTGGGCCACGCCAAATTCCAGCTCGCCTTCGCGGATCGTGTTGATGTTGTAGACCGACCCGCCCGTGGATTCGACCGAGCAGCGTATGCCGTGGTCGCGACGGCCCTTGTTGACCAGACGGCAGATCGCGCCGCCCGTTGGGTAATACACGCCGGTCACGCCGCCGGTGCCGATTGTGATGAATTCCTCCGCATAGGCCGCGGGGGCCATCATCGCGGCAGTCACCGCACCAACAGCTGTAAGTTTGAGGTTCGCGAACATAGTCGTCTCCCTTTAAGTTCATGCTCAAAAAACTCCCGGAGGTATGGCTCAGGCAAATATCGTGCCCCGCGCTTCCGGGTTCCGTGTCGATGGGGGTGTCATTTCAACGCCGTGCTCAGGCGCAGTGCCTAGAAAACTAGTCACGAAGCGCGGTCGCAAACCACGCCTCGGATGCTTGGCTCGATGACGAGTCCCCCATTGGATGGGGTAACTGTCTGGCCTGTCCCAGTTTTTGTCAACATCCGGCCTATGCGTAATTTTGCCCAGATTGGGCGCGCGGATCAGCCGGGCACGTTGGCAGATGTCTTAGGCGGCTGGTGCCTTGGCAAACCGCAGGTGGCCGGACTTCATCCAAAGCTTGGCACCGTCGGCGCCTGCCGCAACCGACAAGGCTGCGCCGTCGGGCAGTCGCAGCCAGCCGTTCTTGCCTAACGTCTCGCCATCCACAGTGATCACCCCATCGATTACCAGCAGCTCAATGCCACCCGGGGCGTCCGTCTCAAACTCTGCGCCGGGATCAAGGCGGCCGAAGGTGACAGTCTCGCGCATGTCACGATGCAATATACCCATCGCAACGCCGTCCACCGGCGCGCCAAGTGCGTCATCCATGGTCTTGCGAAACTGGGTGCGATCCTCCAGATCAAATTGCCACAGCTTGACGAAGATGGTGCAACCTGGCTCGGAGCCGGGGGTATGTTTGCTGGTCGGTGGATTGCGCACATAGGTGCCCACGGGGAAATCGCCATGCTCATCCTGAAAGACACCGTCGAGGACGATAAATTCCTCTCCGCCAGTATGGGTATGTGCAGAGAACTGGCTGCCCGGCGCGTAGCGGACAATGCTGGTGGCCCGCGCGACCTCTCCGCCGATGCGGTCGAGCATGCGCCTGTCCACCCCTTTCATGGGCGAGGCCTGCCAGTCCAGCTCATCCGCGCGCAGCAGCACCCGTTTCGAGAAATCCGCATTGAGTTCCATCTTTTCCCTCCCCGCTTGCAGGTCATAGAACTTTGTCGGGCCGGTGCTCTCGCCGCAATCTCAAATCCCAGGAAAAGCGGCGTTTTGAACCGAAAAGGGCGGCAGGCTAGAACAGGCCGCGCCGGATCAGGTTCATCCCGGCGAGCAATAAAACCCATAGTGTGACCTTGCGAAACAGCTCTTGGTTGATGCGGTCCTGCACCTGAAACCCGATCCAAAGCCCGATGACGGCCGGCATGACCAGCCCGGCGGAGAGCGGCAAGGTTTCCGCGCGTATCACGCCAGAGTGCAGATGCGCCAGAAAAAGCGCCGTGGCGCCCAGCCCGTAGATCACGCCTTGAATGCGCAGATGCTCCTGCTTGGGCGTGTTGATCGCGGTCAGATAGGCCACGGTGGGAGGCCCCCAAACCCCCGATAGCCCGCCTACGAAACCAGCGAGCGCGCCCACCATGCCTTCGATCCGCTTGCTGGGCGCAATCGTCGCGGGGCGCCACCCGGCCAGCTGGCTTGCGGTGAACAAAGTGATCGGGAGGCCGATGCCCAGAAACAGCCAGCTCACCGGCAAGATACGAACAAGCTGCGCGCTGAGGGCCAACATACATAAGCCAACCAGCAGGAAGACCCGGAACTTGCGGATTGATCCAATCGCCGCGCGCACCCCTTGGCGCAACGCCTGCATCCCGTTGGTAACCAAGGTCGGAAGAATAAGCCCGGCCAGGGCCAATTCCGGCGTCATGAAAGAGGCCAGACCCGAGATCAGAATTGTCGGCATCGCGAAGCCGACCACGCCTTTGATCGCTCCGGCAATGAAAGCGATCAGCACTGCCAGGCCCATCGCGCCCGCCCCATATGAATCAAGAAGCATTTCCACGCGCCTGTGATAGCTTGGGCGCGGCAGACCCGCAGCAATAAATGCCTAAAGACATATTTGTTCAATATATGACCTGATTTAGAATTATAATTGCGCTGCGCCTGCACAATGCCTAAAAGAAAGGAAACACGATCTCAAGGATTCGCACATGCCCCATGACGGCCAGGATATTCCAGTGACACCCGCTCCACGCGTCATTGACGGCTTGCTTGATCACACTGCCGCCGCCGTCCCCGCCGTGCAGGAGCTTCTTGCACATGCAAAAGCCAAACTGACGGTGCTGGTCACCGAGGATGGCCGTATATCTGGCCGTTTATTGGAGGAAAACCAGATCGCGGCCCATGGTCTGGCCTGGCTCGCAACTTACGCGCAGGCATTGCAACAGATGCAGAACTGGGCGGAACGGCTGAGTTCGGAGGGCGCATTTGGCGAGACCGAGCAGCTGATCCATCAGATCGCCTTTGGGGAGTATCTGTGGCAAATCTACGGTGGCATCCCGATGAGCCAGGGCGAGATGCTGCGCCCGCAAGATATGGGTCTCACCCAGGACGACCAGCGCGCTCTCATGATCCCCGCCGTCATGACGCTCACCCAGCAAGGCAACACCCAAACCGCCCGCACGCGGCTGGTCGCCCTGATGCAGCAGCAAGCCGCCAACATCACCACCGGCCGCTCCGGCCTTGACGATGAGATGGAGATGATCCGCGAGCAATTCCGCCGCTTCTCCATCGACCGGGTGGAGC
>CAYLVP010000041.1:0-24558 GCA_964387155.1 uncultured Rhodobacterales bacterium
CCGTGCTCGGCGGCACGCAGTCGCTGCACACCAACAGCTTCGACGAGGCGATTGCCCTGCCAACCGCGTTTTCCTCAAGGATCGCCCGCAACACCCAGCTGATCTTGCAGAACGAAACCAAAGTCACCAAAGTCGTCGACCCGCTGGCGGGCAGCTATTACGTCGAAAAGCTCACCGCCGATCTGGCCGACGAGGCTTGGAAGATCATTCAGGAAATCGACGATATGGGCGGCATGACCAAGGCCGTGGCCTCCGGTATGCCCAAACTGCGCATCGAAGAAGCCGCCGCATTGCGGCAGGCCCAGGTCGACCGCGGCGAAGAGGTCATCGTCGGCGTCAACAAATTCAAGCTCGATCAGGAAGACGCGATCGACATTCTAGATGTCGACAACGTTGCTGTGAGGAAATCGCAGATCGAACGGCTTGACCGCATCCGCGCAAGCCGGGATGCCGCGGCGGTCGAGAGCGCCCTTGCGGCGCTTGAGAACGCTGCGACTACTGGCGAGGGAAATCTGCTGGCTTTTGCGGTCGAGGCCGCGCGCGCCCGCGCCACAGTAGGAGAGATCAGCATGAGCATGGAAAAAGCCTTTGGTCGTCACCGTGCCGAGGTCAAAACGCTCGCCGGTGTCTACGGCGCGGCCTATGAGGGCGATGCGGGCTTCGCCGCCATCCAGGAAGATGTCACCAAATTCGCCGAAGAAGAGGGGCGTCGCCCGCGTATGCTGGTGGTCAAGATGGGCCAGGACGGCCATGACCGGGGCGCGAAGGTGATCGCCACGGCCTTTGCCGATATTGGCTTTGACGTCGATGTCGGCCCGCTTTTCCAGACCCCGGAAGAGGCGGCGCAGGACGCTGTCGACAATGACGTCCATGTCGTGGGCATCTCCAGCCAGGCTGCTGGTCATAAGACTCTGGCCCCCAAGCTGGTCGAGGCGTTGAAGGCGGCCCAGGCGGAAGACATTATTGTGATCTGCGGCGGTGTGATCCCGCAGCAGGATTACGACTTTCTGTATAAGGCTGGGGTCAAAGCGATCTTTGGCCCGGGCACCAACATCCCTGAGGCCGCGAAGGATATCCTCAAGATCATCCGTGAAACGAGGGCTTAGCGCAGACGGGCTTGCACCCCCCGCCTTGGTAGGGGATACCATCTGGTAAAACGAGGCGCGCATGGCACTACCCGTTCAGGAGCAGGCGAAATACTGGGGCATCACGGCTGTGGTGTTCTGTCTGACCCTGTGGCTGCTGGGCGACGTGCTGCTGCCCTTCATCGTAGGCGGCGCGCTGGCCTATATGATGGACCCGCTGGCCGACCGGCTCGAGCGGTTGAAATTCAGCCGAACCGCCTCCACCGCCATCATCTCGCTGATCGCTGTGTTGGGCCTTGTCCCGGTCGCAATATTCGTGTTCCGCGAAGTCGCCTTGCAGATGGGCGAGCTGATGGAGGTGGCGCCAGACTATTTCTCCAGCCTGCAATCCTATTTGGCAGACCGATTCCCCGCTTTGCTCGAAGAAGGGTCACCGCTGCGCCGCGCTCTGGGCTCGGTCGGCAATACCGTTCAGGAGCAGGGCACAGAGCTGGTCAAGACCGTGTTCAGCTCGGCCATTGGTGTCATTAATGCGGTCGTCTTCCTCGTGGTCGTGCCGGTCGTGGCCTTCTACCTGTTGCTGGACTGGGACAATATGATCGCGCGTATCGACGCGCTTTTGCCGCGTGATCACCAGCCGGTGATCCGCAAACTGGCCTCCGAGATTGACGAGACCCTGGCCAGCTTCGTGCGCGGCCAGCTGACGGTTTGCGCCATCCTGGGCACATTCTATGCGGTCGCGCTGATGATTGTGGGGCTGCAATTCGGGCTGGTCGTCGGTGTGGTGGCAGGGCTGATCACCTTCATCCCCTATGTCGGCGCGCTTGTGGGCGGGGCGCTGGCCATAGGGCTGGCGCTGTTCCAGTTCTGGGGAGAGCCGCAATGGATCGTCGTTGTTGGTGTGATCTTCGCCATTGGTCAGTTCCTCGAAGGCAATATCCTGACGCCCAAACTCGTGGGCGACAGCGTCGGGCTGCATCCGGTCTGGCTGCTTTTTGCGCTGTCGGCTTTCGGAACGATTTTCGGTTTTGTCGGTATGCTGGTGGCCGTGCCTGTGGCGGCCATTTTTGGCGTGCTGACCCGGTTTGGCGTCGATCAGTATCAGGACAGCCGCCTCTATCTTGGGACAGAGGACGACGCGCAAGACCGCGGGCAAGATCAGGGCGATTAGCATGGCTGAACAATTGTCCTTCTCGCTCCCCACCAAAGCGGCGCTGGGGCGCGACAATTTCTTTGTCTCCGACGCCAATCAGCTGGCGGTCACGACGCTTGAAAATGCTGCGCAATGGCCCGATGGAAAACTGATCCTGTGTGGCCCCGCGGCCTCGGGCAAGACCCATCTGGCGCATGTTTGGGCCGGCGAGGCCGGCGCCGCCATCATCCCGGCGGCAGGCCTTTATGAGTGCGATATCGCTGACAGGGCACAGGGTCCGTTGGTGGTGGAGAATATCGACCAGATGCGCGCGAAAGACGAAGTCGCGCTGTTTCACCTGCATAACCTGATGCTGTCACAACGCCACCCGCTTTTGATGACGACCGCAGCGCCCCCGGCGCGATTACAGATCAAACTGCCGGATCTGCTCAGCCGATTGCAGGGCACCAGCCTCGTGGCGCTTGACCCGCCTGATGACGCGTTGCTGGCGGTGTTGCTTCTCAAGATGTTCTCGGACCGGCAGATCAATCTGCCTGCAGGGCTGTTGGATTACGTGTTGCCGCGCCTGCCACGCAGCTTTGCGGCTGCGCGAGATTTTGTCGAAGCGCTGGACGCGCGCGCCCTGGCAGAGCGCAAGCCTATCGGCAAAAGGTTGGCGGGTGACATTCTGACTGCGCAAAACGCTGAAGATTGCTCGACAAACCGCTGATAAGTCTGGCATAAGTCCTCATGACCGTACAGTCCGAGCCTATTTCTGTCGCCGTGACGGGCGCCGACTTCCTGAATGATGACTTTCCTGTGCCGGTGGGGCTTGAGGATGTTGACCTCACCGGGCCGGACCGATTTTTCAACCGCGAGCTCAGCTGGCTGGCCTTCAATTGGCGCGTTCTGGAAGAGGCGTCGAACCCCAAAGTGCCTTTGCTGGAACGGGTCCGTTTCCTGGCGATCTCTGCCAATAACCTCGATGAATTCTACTCCGTCCGCGTGGCCGGTCTGCGCGAGCTGGCGATTGAGGGCAACACCACGCCCTCTGCCGACGGCCGCACGCCAGAGCAACAGCTTGTCCTGATTGACCAGAACGCGCGCCGCCTGATGGAACGACAGGACAATGTGCTGGGCCGCCTGCGTGGTGAAATGGAGCAGGCCGGGATCAGCCTTCTAAGTGGTGACCAACTGACCGATGCGGATCACGGCTTTCTGGAAGAGCATTTCTTGCTCAACATCTTCCCCGTGCTCTCGCCGCTGGCCATTGATCCGGCCCATCCGTTTCCCTTCATTCCCGACACCGGGCTGTCGCTGGCTTTGCAACTGAGCCGAAAATCCGACGGGCGCAGCCTGCAGGCGCTTTTGCCAATTCCCAAACAGATCGCCCGTTTTGTGCGCCTGCCCGACGCGGATGGCCAGCTGCGCATCATCGCGATGGAAGATCTGTTGATCGAGCGGATTGGTGATATTTTCCCGGGCTATCAGGCTGACGGGTATTGCACGTTTCGGGTTCTGCGAGACAGCGATCTGGAGGTTGAGGAAGAGGCCGAGGACCTCGTGCGCGAGTTTGAGACCGCTCTGAAACGCCGCCGCCGCGGCGAGGTTGTGCGCCTGACGCTCAGCGCCGGTGCACCGCCCAAACTGCGCAGCCTGGTCATGGCCGCCCTGGAAGTGACCGAGCTGGACGTGATCGACATTTCAGGCATGCTGGGCCTGTCCGACATTTCCGAACTGGTTGATCTGGGCGGTCTGGAGCTACGCTGGCCGCATTTCACCCCACGTGTCCCGGAACGTGTGCAGGATCATGACGGCGATATGTTCGCGGCCATTCGCAAAAAGGACATGCTGCTGCACCACCCCTATGAGACCTTTGACATGGTGTGCCGCTTTCTGTCCCAGGCCGCGCGCGACCCGGATGTGGTGGCCATCAAGCAGACGCTTTATCGGACGTCCAATGAAAGCCCCATCGTCGCGGCGCTTTGCGAGGCGGCAGAGAACGGCAAATCCGTCACCGCGCTGGTCGAGCTGAAAGCGCGGTTCGACGAGGCCGCCAATATTCGCCAGTCACGCAAGCTGGAACGCGCGGGCGCGCATGTGGTCTACGGTTTCATCAACTACAAAACCCATGCAAAAATCAGCGCCATTGTCCGGCGCGAAGGCGAACAGCTGGTCACATACACGCATTTTGGCACGGGCAATTATCACCCGATCACCGCCAAGTTCTACACTGATCTGAGCATGTTCACCTGCGATCCCGCGCTGGGCCGCGACGCCACGCGGGTCTTCAATTACGTGGGCGGCTATGCGCAACCCTCAAGCCTCGAAAACCTCTCCATCGCGCCGATGACGCTGAAATCAACGCTGATCGACAATATCAAGGCCGAGATGGCATTTGCCGAGGCGGGCAAACCGGCGGAGATCTGGGCCAAGATGAACTCCCTCATTGAGCCGGACGTGATCGACGCGCTGTATGCGGCGAGCCAGGCAGGCGTCAAGATCAGCCTCGTGGTGCGCGGCATTTGTGGGCTCAGGCCGGGGATTTCCGGGCTCAGCGAGACGATCCGCGTCAAATCCATTGTCGGCAGATTCCTCGAGCATTCGCGCATTGTCTGCTTTGGCAATGGGCGGGGGTTGCCCTCGAAAAAGGCCAAGGTGTATATGTCCTCGGCTGACTGGATGGGGCGCAATCTGAACCGCCGGGTGGAGACACTGGTGCAGCTGAAGAACAAGACGGTCCATGCGCAGGTGATGAGCCAAATCATGGCTGCAAATCTGGCCGACACGGCACAAAGCTGGGTGTTGCGCCCCGATGGCACCTATCAGCGCGGGGCGCATGAGACGCAAACCCGGCTGTTCAATTGCCACCGGTTCTTTATGGAGAACCCGTCGCTGTCGGGGCGTGGCTCGGCTGGCGCAGATGACGTCCCGGACCTTACGCATAGCAAGGATTGATTGACGGCTCGTATCTGGTAGATGCAGTCTCATTATCGAGGTTACGATCCGGGGGGATCTCACGTGGCAATGGACGGCAGGCAACCTGAGGCGCGTTCGGCGGAACGTGACCCGCGCGCAGAAGGTGACCCAGATGATTTCGCGCCTTTTGGCAGACCGCTTTTCGATGATCCGAAGGCCAAGGCGCTCAGCCGGGTGGGGACGATTGATGTGGGCTCCAACTCGGTCAGGCTGGTGGTGTTTGATGGGGCCGCGCGCTCGCCTGCATATTTCTACAACGAGAAGATCATGGCCGGTCTTGGCGCTGACATGCGCGAAACAGGCCGCCTTTCGGTCGAGGGCCGTGCCCGGGCGCTCTCGGCGCTCAAGCGGTTTTCCTTGCTGTGCAAAGGCATGAATGTCGCGCCGATGACGGCGGTTGCAACGGCCGCTGTCCGTGACGCGGAAGATGGGGCTGAGTTCTGCGAAGAGGTCGCGCGCGAGACCGGGATCAAGCTATGGGTCGCCTCCGGCCAGGAAGAGGCGCGCCTTTCCGCACAGGGTGTGTTTCTTGGCTGGCCCAAAGCACAAGGGCTGATGTGCGATATTGGCGGCTCTTCGATGGAGCTGGCCGAGATTGGCAAAGGCGTCGTGGGCAAGCGTGTCACCTCTGAGCTGGGGCCGCTGAAGCTGATGGGCGTGGCCGGCGGCTATAAGGGCCGCAAGACGCTGATCGATGCGACGATGGACGGGCTGCGCCAAGAGATGCCAGAGGGTTACAAGACGCTCTACCTCGTCGGCGGATCATGGCGGGCCTTGGCCCGTCTTGATATGGAACGACGCGGCTACCCTTTGAAAGTGCTGCATGAATACCGGATGACGCCCAAATCAGTGCTGCAAACGGTCAAATGGATCAAAGGCAAATCCGTCGACGAGCTGCGCGCGATCACCGGCAATTCCGAGGCGCGTATGCGGTTGGTGCCAATTGCGGCGCAGGTGCTGAAATCGCTGATCCAAAGGTTCAAACCGAAGGAGCTGGCCGTCTCGAGCTATGGGATACGCGAGGGGTTGCTTTACGAGCAGATGCCCTATGAGCTGAAACGCCGCGACCCGCTGATCGAGGCCTGTCGCTGGGACGAGGCGAAACACGCGCGTATCCCGGGCTTTGGCCGGCAGCTGCACAATTTCATCGCACCGGTTTTTGGCCGCACGAGCCCTGAGCGGACGCGGTTGATCCGGGCGGCCTGCCTTTTGCATGACGTCAGCTGGCGGGCGCATCCCGATTATCGGGCGGAAGTGTGTTTCGACAATGCGACCCGGGCCAATCTGGGCGGGTTGGACCATCCGGGCCGCGTGTTTTTGGCGGTCGCGCTGATGCATCGCTACAAGAATTCCCGCGAGGGGACGCGGTTCGACGAGCTCTTTGCGTTATTGCCCGAGAAAGACCTGAAAAGGGCAGAGGTGCTGGGCAAGGCGATGCGGTTTGGCGCGATGTTCTCGGTCGAGCGGCCAGAGCTTATGGGGGAGCTGCAATTCCGCCCGAAGAAGCGGATTTTGCGTCTGACATTGCACCCTGAGACCAAAGGGCTGTTTGGGGAGGTGGCGCAGGCGCGGCTGAATTCCCTCGCGAGTTCCATGGAAGCGACAGTGGACGTGATCTAATTGAGCGCTTGCGCGCCCACAATATTTTGCCGCCCCTGACAAAAGGACCCTCACCATGCCCGAGTTTGCGACCTATCCCAGCCTGCGTGACCGGACTGTTTTGATCACCGGCGGCGCAAGCGGCATTGGCGCACTGACGGTTGAGGCCTTCGCCGCCCAAGGTGCGCGGGTGGCATTTTTGGACCGGGACGAGGAGGCCTCGAAAGCCGTAGCCGTCAAGACGGGCGCGCAGTTTGCCTTATGTGACCTGCGCGACATCCCCGCCATGCAGGCCGCGATTGACGGCTTGGCGGCGAAGCTGGGCAACTTTTCAGTGCTGGTCAACAACGCCGCGCGCGATGACCGCCACGACTGGCAGGAGGTCACACCGCAATATTGGGACGAACGGATGCAGACCAACCTGCGCCATATGTTCTTTGCGATCCAGTCGGTGGCGCCGGGAATGATTGCGGCAGGAGGAGGAGCGATTGTGAACCTTGGCTCAAACTCCTGGTGGGAAGCGGGGGGCGGCTTTCCCGCTTATGCAACGGCCAAAGCGGCGGTGCATGGGCTGACCCGCACCATGGCGCGCGACCTTGGCCAGCACCGCATCCGCGTGAACACGGTCGTGCCGGGCTGGATCATGACGGACCGGCAGAAAGAGCTTTGGGCCACACCCGAAGCGCTGGAAAAGCATCGCGACCGGCAATGCCTGCCTGATCTGATCGACCCGGTCTACGTAACGCGAATGGTGTTGTTTCTGGCCAGCGATGATGCCGCCATGTGCAGCGCGAATAATTACATGGTGGAAGCGGGCTCAATTTGAGAGCGTTCGATTTCGGGGGCTCTGCCCCCGCGCCATGCGGCGCTCCCCCGGGGTATTTTCGGAACAATGATAAGGGCATGCACGCGCGCTGATGATTGCGCCCGTCTGAGGGATCGCGTAACCCGGGCTTACGTCATATTTTCGGAGAGCCTCGCGACATGCGCCTGACCCGCTACTTCCTGCCTGTTTTGAAAGAAACGCCTGCTGAGGCGCAGATCGTCTCGCATCGCCTGATGCTGCGGGCGGGGATGATCAAGCAAAGCGCGGCGGGCATTTATTCCTGGCTGCCGCTGGGTTTCAAAGTGCTCAAGAACATCGAAAATATAGTGCATGAAGAACAGATGCGCGCGGGCCATATCCCGCTTTTGATGCCCACGCTGCAATCGGCTGATCTGTGGCGGGAGAGCGGGCGCTATGATGATTACGGCGAAGAGATGCTGCGCATCACCGACCGGCATGGCCGTGACATGCTTTATGGCCCGACCAATGAAGAGCTGATCACCGACATCTTCCGCGGGCATGTGTCGAGCTATAAGGACCTGCCGCTGACGCTTTATCACATCCAGTGGAAATTCCGTGACGAGCGGCGCCCCCGGTTCGGGGTGATGCGCGGCCGCGAGTTCTACATGAAAGACGGCTACAATTTCGACCTGACCAAGGAAGATGCGCTGCACGCCTATAACCGCCATCTGGTCAGCTATTTGCGAACCTATGAGCGGATGGGGCTGCAGGCCATTCCCATGCGCGCGGATGGGGGCCCAATCGGGGGCGACTATACGCATGAATTTCTTGTGCTGGCAGAGACGGGCGAGTCGGAAGTGTTCTACGACAGCGCTGTAACCGACCTCAGCTTTGGCGACCGCGAGATTGACTATGATGATGTGACGCAATGTCAAAGCGTGCTGGAAGAATTCACGACGAAATACGCCCGCACTGATGAAACCCATGACGAGGCCTTGTTCAACGAGGTGCCTGAGGCGCGGCGCAAAGTCGCCCGCGGCATCGAGGTAGGCCAGATCTTCTATTTCGGAACGAAATATTCTGAGGCCATGGGTGCCACCGTTCAGGGGCCGGATGGCAAGCCTGTGCCGGTGCATATGGGCAGCCACGGCATTGGGGTGTCGCGTCTTCTGGGCGCAATTATCGAGGCCAGCCATGACGATAGGGGCATCATCTGGCCCGAAGGTGTCACACCGTTTCACGTGGGCCTCGTCAATCTCAAGCAGGGCGATGCGGAGGCGGATGCCGCTTGCGAGAGCCTTTACACACAGATTACCGCAATGGGGCTTGAGCCGCTTTATGACGACCGCAACGAACGGGCGGGCGGCAAATTCGCAACCATGGACCTGATCGGGCTGCCATGGCGGATCACGGTTGGGCCGCGCGGATTGAAGAACGGCGTGGTGGAGCTGACCTCGCGCAAGACCGGGCAGAGCGAGGAGCTTACCCCCGAGGCGGCAATTGCGAAGCTGGCCTCACTCTACGGCAAATGAAAACGGTTCTCTGCTTTGGCGACAGCCTGACATGGGGCTCCCGGCCCGATGGCGGCGGGCGGCACGCCTATGCGGATCGGTGGCCAAACGTGCTGCGCGCGGGGCTCGAGAATGTCGAAGTGATCGCCGACGGGCTGCGAGGCCGGACCACGACCATGGACCAGCATGCGAGCCCTGCGAATATGAACGGAGCCGCATTGCTGCCCTCGGCGCTCCATGCGCATGGGCCGGTGGATCTGGTGATCATCGCGCTTGGGGCCAATGACATCTACTGGGGCTATCCGCTGAACCGCGCGCTGCGCGGGCTGGAGCATCTGGTCGAGCTCGTCCGCCACCACCCGATCAGAGTGCCCGGTGCTGCTGCCCCGCAGGTTCTGCTGGTCCTGCCGCAGCCGCTGGTGCCATGCGATGACCCGCATGTGACGCCCGAACAGATTGACCGGTTCCACCAGTTCATCGCATTTGCCAAGACGCGTGCGGCGGCAATTGATGCGCCTTGTTTTGAGACGGGGCAGGTGGCACAGAGCTCACCGCTTGATGGCATCCACCTCGATGCGGAGAATACCCGCGCACTGGGCGCCGCTTTGGCGCCGGTGGTGCGCGACATGCTGGCCTGATTTTGGTTAATGATTCCCCCTAGCTAGGGCCACATTGCGGCGCATTGTTCGCGGGCCACATACAATGGACGGATTTGCCGGGTTTCGTAGAAATGCCCGCCTTATTTGAAACACAATTTCTGGCGCTGCAGGGCGCTCCCTGCGAGGAGCGGGGGGACGTTTCTGGTCTGCTGGTCGGGCTACATCTTTAGTATAGATATGGTCTTTAAGATATTGAAAAATATATTTTAATACAGATTTTGACGTCTGATCTAACGGCCTATTTTGGTCTCCAAGTCCGCCGCAGGCCAATCCTTCAACACAGTGTTTCCAGTCAGAGAAGATGGCAAAATCTTGCGCTCAATGTGGCGGCTTTGGTACCTTCTGTCTGGGGGCAATGAGGTGTGTAATGAGTTTTCTATGTTTCAGATCGGGTGGAGAAGATGCCGCCCCAGATGAGTTTGAGTTCGCCAAGAGACCTGAGCGGGTCGCGCGGGAAGAAGGTCGCCGGGTGCGGGTGACGGATATGCCGGATTCCGGCGTGATCACCCATCGCCCGCTGGACGACATCAAAGCCGAAGCTGAGGCAAAATTCGGCACGGCAGAGTTCGTGACATCGCGCAACGCCAAGATGAGCCTGCGCGAGACCCTGCAAGCCCGGCGCAAAAGCGCGCTGGAGCGGGTCAATTCGGAACGCAGCAAAGGGGTCGGAACAAGCCGTCCGACCTTGATGATCCGCGGCGCGACCCCAGCAAGCTAGGGTCGGACAGCCAGACAAGAGATAACCAGTAGTGCCGCGCTTGTTCAGTGCGGCAGGCGTTTGGTGGGGAAGGGGCTCGGCACGTTGCCGGGCCCCATTAATTTGCTACAGCGAAATGCGGAAGCGGGCAAAGCCGTCCGGGCCGGAACCGGCTTCTTCAATCTCTGCATCAACTTGGTCGAGATAGGCTTTCGCCGCAGGGCCGGTGTCAAACAGCACGGTCGTATTCTCCAACGGCGCGAAGGACCAGTTGCTGTCAGCGCGCGGGCTGATTGTGCCTTGCTCGACAATGTAGCGCACGATCACGTCACGGTTCGTGTCAGGCCCCTCAAAGACCACTGTGTCAGGGGTCGCACCCGGGAAGTTGCCGCCGCCGCCGGCCCTGTAATTGTTGGTGGCGATGATGAACTCTGCATTCATGTCAATAGGTTGCCCGTTATACTTCAAGTCAGTGATGCGATTGGCCCCGGAATTCAGCATCTCGCCCTTGGGGTCATATTTCGACGGCTGCGACAGGTCGATCTGATAGGTTACGCCGTCGATGACATCGAAATTGTAGCTTGGAAAGTCAGGGTTAAGCAGCACCACATCCTGCGCGCCCGGATCGACCTGATTGAACATCCCGGCAGAGCGTTCGAGCCAGTCTTTGACCTGCTGACCCGTTACCCGGACCGCGCGGGCGGTGTTGGGATAGAGGTAGAGGTCCGAGACGTTTTTGATGGCTACATCGCCCTTTGGCACGTCGGTGAAATACTCCGGCCCGCCCCGACCACCAGCCTTGAACGGAGCAGCCGCCGACAGGATCGGCAGGCCCTCATGCTCAGTGCCTTTCATCATCTGCTCGATATACCACATCTGCGCGATAGAGACGATCTGCACCGAAGGGTCATCGGCCACCAGCGCGAAATAGCTGTGGAGCGGCGCATCGGTTTTGCCCACCGCGCGGCGGACATAGCCCAGCGTCTCGTCGTGCTCGGTCTGGACGGAGGCCAGCACAGTCTCGTCGCTGTCAACGAGCGCAGTGATCGAACGGTCTTCGTTGCGCTTGGAAATGGGCCGCGCCTCTGACACTGCGGAAACCACGCGCCAGGCACCGCCCTCCTTCTCGATAAGCAGATCGATCAGGCCCATATGGCTGCCCCAGAACCCGCCCATTGTCGCAGGCGTGCCCATCAACGTGCCCGCGCCAATATCAGCCCCCACGCTGTTCTCGTAGGCGGGGGAGGGAAAGACCTGATGGCTGTGACCCGTCAGGATTGCGTCAATCCCGTCGAGACCGGCAAGAGGCACGGCGGCGTTCTCCATCCCGTCTTCGGCATTCGCGCCGCCGATGCCGGAATGGCTGAGCGCCACGATGATGTCAGCGCCTTCCTCCTGCATTTGTGGAATATAGGCCTGCGCGGATTGGATGATATCGCGCGCCTGTACCTTGCCCTCCAGATGGCGGCGGTCCCAATTCATGATTTGTGGCGGCACGAAGCCGATGAGGCCAACCTTGATTGCGTGTTCTGTCCCATCGCCATCGGTGACGGTGTGATCAAGGATCACATAGGGTGGGATCAGGGTTTTGTCTTTGGTGGGGTCGCGGCCCATCTCCAGCGCGACATTGGCGCAGACCACCGGGAAGGTCGCGCCCGCCAAGGACTTCATCAGGAAGTCGAGCCCATAGTTGAATTCGTGGTTGCCGAGGGTCGAGGCGTCAAAGCCCAACGTGTTCATCGCTTCGATGACCGGATGCAGATCGCCTTCCTTCATGCCGCGCTCATAGGCGATGTAGTCGCCCATCGGGTTGCCCTGCAGAAAGTCGCCATTGTCGATCAAAAGCGCGTTCGATGCCTCGGCCCGCACATCGTTGATAAGCGAGGCGGTGCGGGCCAGCCCGACCGTGTCGCGGGGCTTGTCGGCGTAATAGTCATAGGGAAAGACATGCACATGCAGATCGGTCGTCTCCATAATGCGCAGATGGGCCTGATTGGTGGCCGCATTGGCCGAGAACGGGTGCAATGCGATAAAGCCAGCGGTGCTGGCCAGAAAGCCGCGACGGTTCAGTGACAATGACATGATGAAATCCCCCAAATTGTCAGTCGAAAAGACAGATATGGCGCTAGTGTAAAGGGGGCATGACATCACGCAAGGCAGGAGATCCGGCGCTTGGCGCTTTCGGCCATTTCGCTCTCACATGTCGAGAATGGGCTGCGTCTTTAGGGGCGTTGCAGGAAGGTGAGCGTCTCTGCCAGCACCATATCGGGCAGCTCTTCGGCCAGATAATGCGCCCCGGGCAATGATCTGCCGGTGACCCGCTCCGCCCGTTTGCGCCACAGATCGAGGCAGTCGAAATAGGCCTCTATCGCGCCACCCGCCCCCCAAAGCACATGGATGGGGCAGGCAAGTTTGGCGCTGCCATCTGCATCATCATGCGCGATGTCAATCGTGGCTGCGGCCCGGTAATCCTCGCAGGAGGCATGGATCACGGCCTCATTGTCAAAAGCCGCGTGATAGGCCGCGCGCGCCTCTGGCGTGAACGGCCCGTCGCCCGCCGCGCCGAAGGTGCATTTCTTGTCCCAGAAATCACGCGGATCAGCGCCGATCATCCGCTCGGGCAAAGGGAAGCGTTCTGTCAGGTAGAACCAATGCGCGTAGGTGCGGGCGAAGCCCAGCGTCGTGTTGGCATACATCTCTCTCGTGGGTGCGATGTCGAGGAGGATCATGCGACGCACCGCCTCAGGGCTGTCCATGCCCAGCCGGTGCGCCACCCGCGCGCCACGGTCATGGCTGAGGATGTCGCATTGCGAAAACCCGAAATGGGCCATCAGCGCGACCATGTCAGCGGCCATCTCGCGTTTGGACATTTGCGCATGATCAGGCTGCGTCGGCGGGCAGGTGGAGCCGCCATAGCCGCGTAAATCCGGTGCGATGACAGTGAAATGACGGGCCAGCTCAGGGGCGATCTTGTGCCACATCACATGGGTCTGGGGGTAGCCGTGCAACAACAATAGCGGCGGACCAGACCCGCCCTTGCGTCCGTGCAGCGTGATCTCAGCTAGAGTGACGTCGAATGTCTCAAACCCTTCGAACATGAAGATGACTATAGCGCGCAAATCAGGGCAGGCACCAGATCTGCGCCTGCTCTCTTTACTGACTGGGACAAGGTCGTGATTTCACCTGACTTCAGGGGGGCGTGTTGTGATAGAGCGTCTCTTGATGCCAGCGGGCGACGTGGCAGCGCCGGAGGGCGGCGCCCGATAGGCATTTATCCGCCCTGCCGGTGCCGCGGCTTGACCCCCCTCGTTCAAAGGCGCAAATGTGCATCCAAGCCGAGGCAGGAGGGCAACGTGGCCGAGATCACGCCGAAAATCACCGCAGGGCGCACCGCACCCTTTGCCGGGTTCGAATGGATGATCGCCTGGCGGTATCTCAGGGCCAAGCGGGCCGAGGGTGGCGTTTCGGTGATGACCTGGATATCGCTTATTGGGATCACCCTTGCCGTGGCCGCTTTGATCATCACCTTGGCGGTCCGCTCAGGCTTTCGGTACGAATTTGTCGACACGATCTTGGGCTCAAACGCGCATATCACCGTCTATGACGCAGGCCGTACCACCGAGACGGGCACCTTTGCCCGCGTGATCTCGGATTTTGACGCCAAGGCCGAACGGCTGGGCAAGGCGGATGGCGTTGTGCGTGCGGCCCCTCTGGTCAAAGGGCAGGTCATGGCCACAAGTTCGGGCCGCAATGCGGGCGTCGAGGTGTTCGGTATGCGGGAGGCGGATTTTGCCAAGATCCGCCGCGTGGTCTCCCCTGAAGAGGCCTATGGCGATATCAGCCGCTTTTCCGAGGGCATCGCGATTGGTGCAGGCGTCGCGCGGGAACTTGGCGTTGCCCCGGGCGACCGCATCCGGCTGATCTCCCCCAATGGGACAAAGACCGCTTTTGGGACGTCGCCGCGCGTCGTGGCGTTTGAGGTGGTCTATGTTTTCCGCGTGGGCCGGTATGATATCGACCGCACCCGCGTCTATATGCCCTTCGCCAAAGCCCAGGAATACTTTAACCGCGAAGGGTTAGCGGATGAAATTGAAGTGATCTTGGATGATCCCGAGGACATAGCGGCGGGACGGCGCAGCGTGGCTGAAGCCGCAGGCGACGGGACGATCCTGTGGACGTGGCGTGACAGCTCGGGCGCGTTTCTCAGGGCGCTTGATCTGGAGGATAACGTGATGTTCCTGATCCTGTCGGTGCTGGTGTTGATCGCCTCCATGAACATTGTCTCTGGCCTGATCATGCTGGTGAAGAACAAGGGCCGCGACATCGGGATTTTGCGCACCATGGGGCTGAGCGAAGGGTCGGTTCTGCGGGTCTTTTTCATCTGCGGGGCCAGCGTGGGGGTTATAGGGACGGTGTTTGGCATGATCCTCGGCTGCCTCTTCGCGCTCTATATTGATCAGATTTTCGCCGTGGTGAATTACATTGCGGGTGGCGGCGTGTGGGAGCCTGAGCGGTGGCTGATTTCCAAACTCCCCGCTCGGTTGGAACTGAATGATGTGCTCTCAGCTATCTCTCTGTCGCTCTTGCTGAGCTTCGTGGTCACGATCTTCCCTGCGCGGCGTGCGGCGCGGATGAACCCGGTCGAGGCGCTGCGCTATGAGTGAGGCGGCGCTGACGCTTTCGGGGATAGAAAAGCTCTACAACAAGGGCAAGCCCAACGAAATTCGGGTGCTGCGCGGCGCAAGCCTGCGCTTGGCGCGGGGCGAGGTCGTGGCTTTGGTGGCCCCATCGGGGGCGGGCAAGTCCACCCTGCTGCATATCGCGGGGCTGCTCGACACGCCTGATGCGGGCGCGGTGGAGCTTGCAGGGCAGGACCTCACTGGCCGCTCCGACCGGGTGCGGACGAGCGCGCGCAGATCGCAGATCGGCTTTGTCTACCAGTTCCACCATCTGCTGCCGGAATTCACGGCTGCCGAGAATATTGTCCTGCCGCAGCTGGCCAATGGTACGACGCGGTCCGCCGCACAGGCCCGCGCGTTGGATTTATTGGGCAAGGTGGGCGTGGGGCATCGCGCGGATCACCGGCCCGGCACCTTGTCAGGTGGGGAGCAACAGCGCGTGGCCTTCTGCCGCGCACTTGCCAACAGCCCGGCAGTCCTATTGGCTGATGAGCCTACCGGCAACCTGGATCCGGCCACGTCGGATCAGGTGTTCGAGGCGCTGATTGGGCTTGCACGCGACACCGGGCTGGCCGCGCTGATCGCGACGCATAACATGGAGCTTGCAGCGCGCATGGACCGCACCGTGCGGCTGGAAGACGGGGCGCTGGTCTAGGGCCGCTTAGCTATTGGCGGCAAACAACCTGTCTGCGGCCTCAAACACCATCTCGCGGATCTCTGGCCCTTCCATGACAATCTCGTGCTCGCCGCCTTCGATGATCACCAACTCGCCATTGGGCCAGCGAGACATCCGGTCCCGGATGGTGCCTTTGTCCACGATCCGCTCATTCGTGCCGAGATAGCAGATGGTGGGCACATTTGGGGTCGGATGCGCGCGCAGCGCGCGGCATTCGGTAAGCGCCTGGTTCAGCCAAGTCAGGGACGGGCCGCCCAGCGCGAGGTCAGGGTAGGTCTTCACCTGCTCGACCATCAGATCCCACATTTCGCGGTCACGGGTCAGCGCGTTATCCTCGAACGGGTTGGACAAAACATAGGTGGTGGCGATGGTTCCGGGCGCAATGACGTTTCCGAAGCCCAGGTTATGGGCGACAGAAGACGCGATCCAGCCCAGCGATCTTTTCTGCGGTGTCAGCGCAATGCCCCACATCGGCCCTGTAAAGATCGACGCCTTGACGTCCAGCCCCTCGACCAAGGCGCGCAGGCCGATGCAGCCGCCCATCGAATGGCCAAAAAGGTATAGCGGTTTGGGCAGCGCGAGACGCTCAACACACTCAAGCACAGCGCCGACATCCAGCTGGTATTCCTTGAAGCTGCCCACATGCCCCAAGGCCCGGTCGGGCAGGGCGCGGTCAGCGAGCCCTTGCCCCCGCCAGTCAATGGCAATGGAGGCATAGCCGCGATCGGCAAAGCCCGCGGCCGTCATGCCGTATTTTTCGATAAACTCGGTCCGGCCGGGAAAGATCAGCAAAGTCCCTTTCGACGCGCGTTCCTGCCCCCAGACGGCCACGCGGATCTTCACCCCGTCAGAGCAGGTCAGCCAATAGGCTTTCGCGTCCTGCGGGCCGCGAGCCACATCGGCATGGAACGGCGCGTCGCTCAAGGTCACGACAAGACGGACCCCAGTTTCATCGCCTGACCCATATCGCCATCGACCGACAGCTTGCCGGACATGAAGGCCGCCGTTGGGTTCAGCGAACCGTCCAAAATGGCTTCAAAGGTTTCGGCATCCGCAGACATGGTGCATTCGGCCTCTTCATCACCGGCGCGCACGCCCGCACCGTCAACCATGATGGTGCCTTCGCCCGCGATGTCGAACTTGACGGAGCCGTCAAAGCCCCCGTCCAACTTCGCTTGCAGGGCCTCTACGGCTTTTGCGACAACGTCACTCATGGGTCTCTCCTAAAATTGTGAGGCGACAGGGCTCGCTTTCTGCCGTGCGCCCGCTAAAGTTACTCGGGTTATGAGATTTTCAACTCGCATCCTCAACTATGCCGTTGCGGCATTTCTTGTTGCCAGCCCCTTGCAGGCTGGCGAAGCCGAGCTCAACAAACTTTTTGAGCGTCTGCAAACTCCAGATTTACAGGATTGGGAGCAGGTGGAAAGCGCCATCTGGCGAGAATGGTCCGACAGTGGCTCCAAATCTATGAATCTGCTGCTACAGCGTGGCCGCAAAGCCATGACCGATGGGCGCCTGAAGGAGGCGATAGACCACTTCACCGCGTTGACCGACCATGCGCCGGATTTCGCCGAAGGCTGGAACATGCGCGCCACGGCCTATTTTGGGGCGGGGCAATACGGGCTGTCGATTGCTGATATCGGTCGCACCCTGCGCTTGAACCCCCGCCATTTCGGCGCGATGCAGGGGCTTGGCCGGATGCTGGAAGAAATGGGGCAGAAGGAAGAGGCGCTTAACGCGTACCGCGCCGCTTTCGCTATACATCCCCATAGGCCAGGGTTAGAAGGCAGCATTGAGCGGCTTGAGGCGGACGTCTCGGGTCAGGACATCTAACCCGGCCTCTTTTCAGGCCCACCAGCCAGGCGATGCCCATGACCGGCCAGCCCCGGGTGACGGCGGTTTTGGGACCGACCAACACCGGCAAAACCCATTACGCTATTGAACGTATGCTCGCGCACCGCTCCGGTGTGATCGGGCTGCCTTTGCGGCTGCTTGCGCGCGAAGTCTATGACCGGATCGTGGCTTTGCGTGGTCCTTCGGTCGTTGCTTTGGTGACGGGGGAAGAGCGTATTGTGCCAGACCGCGCGCAATACTGGGTCTGCACGGTCGAGGCGATGCCCGAGGGGATGGGCGCTGATTTCGTAGGCATTGACGAGATCCAGCTTTGTGCCGACCCAGAGCGCGGCCATGTCTTCACCCAGAGGTTGCTGAAAGCGCGCGGCCTGCATGAGACGCTGTTCATGGGTTCCGACACGATGCGCAGCGCAATCGCCGCGATGGAGCCCCGCGCACAGTTCATGAAGCGGGAACGGTTCTCTGAGCTCAGCTACACCGGGTCCAAGAAGATCAGCCGGCTCAAGCCGCGCTCGGCCATTGTCGGGTTCAGTGTTGAGAATGTCTACGCCATTGCCGAGCTGATCCGCCGCCAGAAGGGCGGCTGCGCGGTGGTGATGGGTGCGCTTAGCCCGCGCACGCGCAATGCGCAGGTGGAGATGTATCAAAACGGCGATGTCGACTACCTCGTGGCCACCGACGCGATTGGCATGGGGTTGAACCTCGACATCAACCATGTGGCCTTTTCCGCGCTGGAGAAGTTTGACGGGCGGCGGATGCGCCCGCTGCATCCAAACGAGCTGGCCCAGATCGCGGGCCGGGCCGGGCGGTATATGCAGCCGGGCTCTTTCGGTGTGACGGGCGAGGCGCGGGCGCTTGATGATCAGGTGGTTCAGGCGATTTTGCAATCGAAGTTCCGCCCCGTCAGCAAGCTGCAATGGCGCAATGACCGGCTGGAGTTCGGCTCCATCGACCGGCTGATCCGCAGCCTCGAGCAACGCACCGATGATGAATGGCTAAGCCGCGCGCGCGACGCGGATGACGTCGTGGCGCTGAAATCGCTGCGCGAGGCGGCGGAGGTGACGGCGCGGGTCTCCACCCCTCAAGATGTGACGCTCCTTTGGGATGTGTGCCGTATCCCTGATTTCCGCGGCATTTCCAGTGGGGAGCATGCGGGCATGCTCGAAGTGATTTTCGGCTACCTGCATGACAAGGGCCGCGTGCCGCGTGACTATATGGCGCGCCAGATCGCGCGGATTGACCGCTCTGACGGGGATATTGACACCTTGTCGAAACGGCTGGCCTATATCCGCACCTGGACTTATGTCGCGCAGCGCAAGGGCTGGGTTGAGGACGAAAGCCATTGGCGCGGCGAAACCCGTGCGGTAGAAGACCGGCTATCGGATGCGCTGCATGGCGCACTGACACAAAGATTTGTCGACCGGCGCACAAGCGTTTTGCTGCGGCGGTTGAAACAGAAGGAGAGCCTGGTGGCTGACGTAAACGACAAGGGTGAAGTGACGGTTGAGGGCGAAATGATCGGCCGTCTCGATGGGTTCCGTTTCCGCCAGGATGCCTCCTCCAGCCCGGATGAGGCGAAGACGCTGAAACAGGCCGCCGTGGCCGCGCTTGCCCCGCATTTCAATCTGCGCGCCGACAAGTTCTACAATGCCCCCGACACGGAGATGGACTTTACCGAGCAGGGTGGCCTGATGTGGGGCGAGATGGCCGTGGGCAAGCTGGTCAAGGGGCCTGAGCCCTTGAAGCCCGGCGTCGAGCCATTTGTCGATGAAGAGGCAGGGCCGGATGTGGCCGAAAAGGTCAAACGCCGCCTGCAGCATTTCATCGACCGCAAGATCGCCGCAGGCTTCGAGCCGATGATCGCGATGTCAAATGACGAGACGCTGACTGGGCTTGCCAAAGGCTTTGGTTTTCAGATGGTCGAGGCTTTGGGCGTCATTCAGCGCGACCAAGTGGCAGCGGATGTCAAAGAGCTGGACCAGGATGCGCGGGGCGCGCTGCGCAAACATGGTATCCGCTTCGGCCAGTTCACAATCTTTATGCCGCTTTTGCTCAAGCCTGCGCCGACCCGGCTGCGGCTGGTGCTGTGGTCCTTGCAACAAGGCTTGTCGGAATTCCCCGAAGCCCCCCCGCCCGGGCTGGTGACCGTGCCTGCGTTGCAAGACGCGCCTGCGGGGTATTACACGCAGGCAGGCTACCGGCTTGCAGGCGCCCGCGCGATCCGTATCGATATGCTGGAACGGCTGGCCGATCAGCTGCGCAGCGAAGACTCGCGGGGCGGGTTTGAAGCCAAAGCGGATATGCTGTCGATCACCGGCATGACGCTGGAGCAATTTGCTGACCTGATGACCGGTCTTGGCTACCGCGCCGAGAAAGGTGAGCGGGAAAAGGTCAAACAGGTAAAACCGGAGGCGGCGACGGAGGCGGGAGCAGACGGGTCGGCGGAAGCCCCGGCTGAGACACCCACCGAAGCGGCTGCGGCACCGCAAGATGCGGCACCGGCAGAGGGGGCAGCCGATGCAGTTGACGCTGCCGCGCCCGAGATGGACGTGTTCTACACATTCCGCTGGGGCGGCAATCGCGGATCCAAGCCGCAAGGTAACCGTCCCCCTCGCAAAGACGGCGCGAAGCCGCAAGGGCGTGGGAAACCCAAGGGCAAAGGGCCGCGCCAGGAGAAAGCACAGTCGTTCAAGGCCCGACCACCCAAGGCCGAAAAGGCGATTGATCCTGACAACCCCTTTGCGGCAGCCCTGATGGGATTGAAGAAGGACTGACCCTGCCCGTGCTCGGAAGGAGCGCCTGCGGCGCGCAGTATTTTTTGCGTTCTTGGAGAGCTTCGCTCTCCGCCACGCGGCCATCCTCTCAGAGTATTTGCGATCAAATGGAGATGCTCTGTGGATGAGCCACGGGAGACCATCCGGCTGGATAAATGGCTGTGGCATGCACGGTTTTTCAAGACGCGAACCTTGGCAGCCTCGGTGGTGAAGGCGGGCAATGTGCGGGTCAACGCGGTAAAAGTGGCCAAGCCGGCCTTTCAGGTGGGGAAGGGGGATGGGATCACCTTTCCTCAAGGCGACCAAACCCGCGTCGTAGTGATCGAGGCTTGTGGGGTGCGGCGGGGGCCTGCGCCAGAGGCGCAATCCCTCTATCTCGACAGGACCGTTTACGAGGAAAAAATTCCACGCCAAGTGACGCCATGGGGAAAAGGGCGCCCGACCAAGAAAGATCGCCGCAGGTTAGACCTTTCGCATAAGCCCCCGCTTGAATGATTGGCATTTGCGGATTACCACACTGGCAGCCGGAAAATTTGGACAACGCCCATGACCTATATCGTCAATGACGCCTGCATCGCCTGCAAATACACCGATTGTGTCGAGGTCTGCCCGGTGGACTGTTTTTATGAGGGCGAGAACATGCTGGTGATCCATCCGGACGAGTGCATCGATTGCGGTGTGTGCGAGCCCGAATGCCCTGCGGATGCCATTCGCCCGGACACGGAGCCGGACATGGAAAAATGGGTCGAGTTTAACCGCAAATATTCCGAGCTTTGGCCGGTCATCATTACCAAGAAGGACCCGCTGCCTACTGCCGAAGAGATGGATGGCAAAGAGGGCAAGATGGAGCTGTTTTCGGAAAATGCCGGCGAAGGCGGCTGATTCGCCCGATTTTGCGCGACGCTGAGCTGCGCCAAGCCTGTATGGGTTTGGCGGTCCTTCCGTGCGGTCGTGTTTTGTGGTATCGTGGGGATGAACAAGACGGCGTCCGCAACCCTGTTGGGAAAGGCTGATTTGCGGCGGCACCATATGGAAATTCTATCGGATGTGACCGGAGGCGCCCCTCCGGCCCTATCCGATTTCGCGTGAGAGAGAGTGTAGATGAGCAAGAAAAAACAAGACTTCAGCCCGAATGAGTTCGTGGTTTACCCGGCCCATGGCGTAGGCAAGATCGTCAATATCGAGACGCAAGAGGTGGCCGGCATCGAGTTGGAGCTGTTTGTCGTCTCTTTCGAGAAAGACAAGATGACCCTGCGTGTGCCGACCCATAAGGCGCTGGAGGTCGGCATGCGGCCCCTGTCCTCGCCCGATCTTGTGGGCCAGGCCTTCAAGACGCTCAAAGGCAAGGCGCGTGTGAAGCGGGCGATGTGGTCGCGCCGGGCGCAGGAATATGAGCAAAAGATCAATTCTGGCGACCTGATCGCGATTGCCGAAGTGGTGCGCGACCTGCATCGCCATGGGGATCAACGTGAGCAGAGCTATTCCGAGCGGCAGCTTTATGAGGCCGCGTTAGAGCGGTTGACCCGCGAGATCGCCGTTGTGCAGGGCAATGACGAGCCCTCCGCCATGAAAGAGATCGATGAGGTGCTGATCAGCCGCTCTGCGGCGTGAGCTCTGGCACTCTGACAGGCATGACGCCGCGCCTTGCAGCAGGCGCGGCGTTTTGCGTTAAAGCGCCGCGATCAGGGCCATGAGCACGGCGATTTCGCTGATCTGCTGCGTTGCGCCCAAGACATCGCCGGTTTGACCGCCGATCTTTGCGCGTGCGATCAAGGCCACGACACCAGCTGCGACACTTGCCGCGACGAGAACCGGCAGGGCGACAGCCGCACCAGCCAGGATCAAAACAGCGCAACCGATCAAAAGGGCACCGGCGACGGCAGGCTTTCCCGGATGACCGGTGGAGGCGGACAGGCCGTCGCTGCGCGCATGCGGCAGGGCCTGCATGACACATACCATCGCGGTGCGGGACAAGACCGCGGGTGCGACCAAAGTCCAGAAGGACCAGCCCGGAGCAGCCAGCAGACCTGCAGAGATCAATGTTGCATAAAGCACCACTCTTGCGCCCATGGAAAACACCAAAGCCAGGACCCCATAGGTGCCGATCGCGCTGTCTTTCATGATCTCCAACCGCCGGGCGCGTTCCCAGCCGCCCCAGAACCCGTCTGCGCAATCCGCCAGACCGTCCTCATGCATAGCGCCCGTGGTCACAACCATGCAAAGCAGGAAAACCAGCGCCGCAAAGCCGGACGGCATGCCCAGCCCCAGCACCATCCAGGCCGCGCATGTCGCACCGGTTGCAACCGCCAGCCCGGCCAGCGGGTAAGCCCAGCCCGCGCGGGCGGCGGGGCGTGTCTTATCGCTCCAATCGGCCTGGGGGAGGGGGAGCCGGGTCAACAGGCTGAGCGCAATCAACAGATCATTCAGGGCGGTTTTGGCGAAGAAAGGGGGCATGTCGGTTTTTGTCTCGCGCGCGGCGTCGGTGCTCTTTTGTTCAGCACAGGCTACGGCTAGGAAGAGGGGAGCACAATCGCCTGCCGTCCGCTTCGGCAGTCCCCCAGAAGATGAGAGACAGATGACCGCGCCATTCGCTTCCCTTTCCGAATTCAGATCGCTTCTGGCCGACCAGCCTGCCGCGGATAGCGGTGCCCGCGCCGGGGCGGAGGCGCGCAACGGTCAGCTCACCAAGCCGCCGGGGGCGCTGGGTCGATTGGAGGATTTGGCGATCTGGTACGCGGCCTGGCGCGGGACGGCCCAGCCCGAGATCAATGCGCCGCAAGTGATTGTCTTTGCGGGCAATCACGGGGTGACGGCTCAGGGTGTTTCTGCCTTTCCGCCGGAAGTGACCGTGCAGATGGTCGCCAATTTCGAACATGGCGGCGCGGCGATCAACCAGCTCTCCAATGCGTTTGGCGCGAAGATGGACGTGTATGCGCTGGATTTGGACCGCCCGACGGCTGACTTTACCGCAGAGCCTGCGATGCGTGAGGCAGAGGTCGTCGCCGCGCTTCAGACGGGGTGGGCGGCTGTTGATCCGCAGGCTGATCTACTGGTGACCGGCGAGATGGGTATCGGCAACACGACATCGGCGGCGGCCCTGGGGGCTGCGCTTTTTGGGGGAGAGGCCGAAGATTGGGTGGGCCGTGGCACGGGCGTAGATGATGCGGGGCTTGCCATCAAAGCGCGGGTGGTTGCGGAAGGCTTGGCGCGTCATGACCTGTCGGATCCGTTGAACGTGCTGCGATGCCTCGGCGGGCGCGAGTTAGCGGCCATGGCCGGGGCGATTGCAGCGGCGCGGGCGCACCGTATTCCGGTCATTCTTGATGGGTTCATTTGCACGGCCGCCGCCGCCGTGCTTGAGAAAGCGCAGGCCGGCGCGCTGGAGCATACGGTTGCTGGGCATCTGTCGGCAGAGGGCGCGCATCAGCGCATGCTGGACGGGCTCGGCAAGGTGCCACTTTTGTCGCTTGGTTTGCGGCTGGGCGAGGGGTCTGGCGCGGCTCTGGCAATCGGGGTGCTGAAAGGCGCGGTTGCGTGCCACTCCGGCATGGCGACTTTCGCTGAAGCTGGCGTCGCCGAAGGTGACTGACCTTGATTGAGCGCGGCTGCGCCGGCGCGTGAGATTTTTGCGTTCTTGGAGAGCTTTGCTCTCCGCCACGCGGGCATCCTCTCAGGATATTTCTGGAACAATGATGAGGGCCCTAGCCTTTCGCGATGGATCGCGCACGGGCGGCGGCGGCGCGGAGTTCTTCAGCGATTTCCTCAGCCTCTTCAGGATCGAAGTCGAAGGGCAGGTCGATCCCATCGCCCTGGACATAAAGGCGGACCATGCCAAGATCTGTCGGACCGATCTGAAGATTGGCGGCGATGTCGCTTTGCGTGTTGATGCCCATATCGATGCCCTTAGCTTGTTGTGTTGCGTTGCTACAAATTTGCGGTCCTGCGCGCAAGTCTGGCGCGGGCAGCATGGGGGGGGGTGCGCGAATGATCCGGTTCAAGGGATACCTGTCAAGGCGTCAATTCGCAGAATGAAGTTCGGATCGCATCTTGACGATACATCGCGCCTGACTTACGAAATCCGCTGTGTGCCGCCTTAGCTCAGTTGGTTAGAGCGCTTGATTGTGGA
>CAYLVP010000042.1:0-6139 GCA_964387155.1 uncultured Rhodobacterales bacterium
TGCTGGGGGTTCTGGTCAGCGGGGTCATCGGCATGGCCGAGCGCCGTTTGCTGGGCTGGCGGACGTGAGGGCAAGCGTCAGGCGACCTTCTCCGCGGTCAAAACCTGCCAAGGCAATCAGCCTTGCGCCCGTGAGGATGTCCGGCTCTCTACCGAAGCGCCCCGCACGGGCGAGATGTGGCGGATGGCATTGGCGCGCCTTTTGAGACTTAACCCTGGCCCGGGGTTTTATCCCCGAGCTGCTTTCACCATGTCAGCGCCTTTCTCGGCGACCATGTAGGTGGGCGCGTTGGTGTTGCCTGTCGGCACAACCGGCATGATGGAGGCATCAATCACGCGCAGGCCCTCAAGGCCATGAACCTTCAGCTCGTGATCCACCACGGCCATCTCATCGCGCCCCATTTTGCAGGTGCCAACCTGATGGTGATAGCTTTGCAGCGAATTGCGGGCGTAATCGGCCAGTTCTTCGTCTGTTTGCACCTCGGGGCCGGGGTAAATTTCCCGCGTCGTGATCTCTGCCAAGGCGGGCTGCTGGGCAATTTCGCGCATCATCTTGATGTTGGTCACCAAGGTCTGCACGTCATATTCGGTCTCAAGCAGGTTGGGGTCCAGGATCAGCGGGTCGTCCACATTCGGGCCGGTGATCTTCAGCTCACCCCGGCTGGTCGGGCTGACCCCGCCCGCACAGAGTGTGTAGGCCGATGGCGTCACCTGCTCCTGCGTGTCGGCGGTGTAAAGCGGGACATGGAAGAATAACGGCTGCATGTCAGGCGCGGGCAAGCGCGGGTCTGAGCGCATGAACGCCTGCGCATGGAGCGGGATGACGGCCATATTGGTCGGCGGCGGCACGTCCCCTTCATAGATTACCGGCGCAAGCGAGTGATCGTGCAGGTTCTTTCCGACACCCGGCAGCTCGTGGACAACCTCTATGCCGTGCTCTTCCAGTTGCGCGCGCTCCCCGATGCCCGACAGCATGAGCATCTTGGGGCTTTCGATTGTGCCGCCTGCAAGGATCACCTCGCGCGTGGCTGTGACTGTGCGCGTTTCGCCCTCTTGAAGATAGCTCACACCGGTTGCCGTTTTGCCGTCCAGCTCAACCTTCGCAACACGTGCGTTGGTCAGCAGGCTGAGGTTCGGGCGCTCAAGCGCCGGGCGCAGGAAGGCGACAGCGCTGGAATGCCGCTTGCCATCCTTGGTGTTCATCTGCGCGAAATTCACACCTTCGCTGTCAGCCCCGTTGTAATCTTCGTTAAACGGGTAGCCCGCCTGCAACGCGGCATCGACAATGCGTTGTGTCGTTGGGTGGATCTCGTAATCCGTGGTCACCCGAAGTGGGCCCCCGGCACCATGGTATTCGTTCTCGCCCTGATCGAAATCCTCGGATTTCTTGAAGTAGGGCAGGATGCTTTCATAGTCCCAGCCCGGGTTCCCCATATAGGCCCAGTTGTCGTAATCGGAGGCGTGGCCCCGCACGTAAAGCATCCCGTTGATCGACCCTGAGCCGCCAACGACACGCCCGCGCGGCCAGTGGATCTGGCGCCCGTTACAGTGCTTTTGCGGGGCCGTGAAGTAGGCATAGTCGTATTCAGTGTTCCAGTTCGCCAGAAGCAGAAGCGGTGTTTCAATGGTTTCAACGCCCTCTTCCGGGCCTCCAGCTTCGATCAGAAGTACGGACACGTCCGGGTCTTCGGTGAGCCGCGCGGCCAGAACACAGCCCGCAGAACCTGCGCCGCAGATGACGTAATCAAAGCTTCCGGTTTGCGCCTCCGCCGTGTTGACGGATGCGCCATAGATGCCAGGTGCGACCATCAATACGCCCGAGGCGAGAGATGATTTTTTCAAAAAGTCGCGGCGGTTGAGTTCAGGTTTTGTCATGTGGTTTCCTCCCGATAGGAGCGCAGCCCGATTGGCGGTCTGCGCCAGCGTTTTGTTGTTCTTATAGCATCTCAGGAGAAGACGACTTGAAGGTCGGTATAGTCCTGTAGCCCTTCTGCGCCAAACGCGACCCCGATGCCTGGTTGGCCATGCTGGCGACAGGCCTCATCCCGACAACGTCACCCGAGGACGGATTGCGCAGCTTGAATGCTTTTACGGCGGCCACCTTCTCAGCGTCAAAGACCGTTGAGTATGTGTCAGCCATCGATTTCCCCCTCCTCCAAAAACATAGGTCTCCCATGGGTCAGGTTAGAAAGAGGCGGCGGAGGCGTCTTGGCGTCAGACGTCAAAGTCTTTTGCGCCAAGCGTCAGATCACTCGACCTGCAATGTCTCGCCCGGAGCGCGGCCGTAATATCTGCGATATACGCGGTAAAACGTCGACAGGTCGCGAAACCCGGCCTCGAAGGCGACTGTTGAGATGGGAACGTGGTCTTGCTGCATGGAAAGCACTTTCAAATGCTGATGTGCCGCTTCGACACGAAATCGCTGCAAACGATCATGGGGCGTTTCATCCGTCACCTTGAAGGCCCGCTGAAGCCGCCTCAAAGACACCCCTGTCAGGAAAGCGAGTGACTGAGTGGTAAAGCTTGGTGTGCGGTAATGCTCGGCAATCACAGTGAGCGCTTGCCGGACTATCGCGCGGTCGGGGTTCAGCCTTGCCCCATTGCCCAAAGACCGCTCCGTCAGCAGGGCGCCAAAGACACTGTAGAAGGCCTCAACAGTGTGGGGTAAAATCGTTGCGTCCTGGGTCGTCATGAGCTTTGTAAGAACCGCCTTCATGGCGATGGCCATGGGCTCATCCCCTTCAATTGTCAGGCCGCCAAAGATACGGTGGCCAAATCGGTGGCACATCTCCTCACGCGGCAAGTGGACGGACAGCTGCAAAGACTGCTCGCCGCCATAAACAAAAGTGCTTTGCCTGGTCGCATCGACCACAAACATGTCACCGGGTTCCGCCCAGAGCGCGGCATCGCCCTGGATCAGTTGCGCCCGTCCGCGTTGCTGCAGAATCAAAAAGAAATGATTGCCGGGATCGCGTTGAATGTTGGATGTGCCGCGCGATACACGCTCAACATCGAGGCCGACTTGCGCCACATCCAGCCCGCCAAGATGCGCAACAGACAGGTGGCCCGAGACGGTTTCGCGCCTTTGCCGCGTCGGCATCACGTCAAATGACCCACAGATACCGTGCAGGCGCGACTGAAACAGGTCAACGGGCTGCGTTTCAATGGGCAGGCTTTCAGGATGCAATTGCGAGTTTGGCATAGCCCTGACACCGTAACAGCTTTTCAGCACAAATCTATTCTTTGGAGCCACGGCGCAGAGTTTGGCCGCTGCCCTGATTTGGCCCGCAGGCGCCCAGGAGGGCGCGGTTTGGCCTGCTTAGACAGCGCAAGCATTTGACGGTTCGAGAGCGTATGGCAGCACCCCCCTGACCCGCCGCCGCCCTACCGCCGCCTCAGCTTTTCGAGCACCCGCGCCCAGCCGCCGGGGCTGACGATGAAGGACATCAGGAAGCCTGCGACAAAGCCCGCGACATCGGCGATCCAGTCATAACCCGCGCCGAAGAGCACACCGAAGATCAGCTGGAACAGCAGCAGCACGCCGATCAGGGTGAAGGCACGCATGGCGTTTGCGCCCACGGCCGTGAGCTGGGTCCACAGAAGGAAGGTGAAGGCCCCGATCAGCCCGTAACCGCCCGGAAAAGCGCCAATAAGCGGCGCGTTGACGGAGACGAGCGTGCCGTAGACCAGCGCCCCGAAAACCGAGGACAGGAAGAACACGGCAAGAAAGGCGGGGGCGGAAAAGACCTCCCCCACGGCCTTGCCCAGCGCCAGCACGATCACCACCGCGAAAGCCGCATGGGTGAAGGAGCCGTGTAGGAACGGGTAGGTCACGAAGCGCAGCATGTGGTGCGACGGATAGAGACCGGCCTCGCGCATGGCGTCCCAGACGCCCGGCAGAAAGGCGTAATCCTCAAATGCCGTCAGCCGCCAGCCCACCGCCGTCGGCCCACCCACAAAGCCGCTTTCGCCGGCCTGCAGCACAATCTCGACGGCGGCGATGACCATGGCCAGCAGCACGACCACGGGCGGCAGGCTGTTGAAGGGGCTCTCGTCTGAATGGGGATTATACATGGGCGCTGCTCCGGTTGACCTCGGTTTGGCCCATCGGTAAGCGAAGGCGGAGTGATTTTCCAGACGGAGCCCCCCATGGCCAGCAGTTTTGCACCGCGCGTATTCTCCGGCATCCAGCCCTCGGGCGGGCTGACGCTGGGCAACTATCTGGGCGCGATCAAGCGTTTTGTAGATATGCAGGGGGCGGAGTTCGAGACGATCTACTGCATGGTCGACCTGCATGCGATCACCGTCTGGCAGGACCCCGCCGATCTGCGCCGCAACACGCGCGAGCTATGTGCGGGGTTCATCGCATCGGGCATCGACCCGGAGCAGTCGATCCTCTTCAACCAATCCCAGGTGCCAGAACATGTGCAGCTGGGCTGGATTTTCAACACGGTGGCCCGCATCGGCTGGCTGAACCGGATGACGCAGTTTAAGGACAAGGCGGGCAAGAACCGGGAAAACTCTTCGCTGGGGCTGTTCGCCTACCCTGCCCTGATGGCCGCCGATATTCTGATTTATCACGCCACCCATGTGCCGGTGGGCGAGGACCAGAAGCAGCATGTGGAGCTGACCCGTGACATCGCCGCCAAGTTCAACCATGATTACGGCGTCGACTTCTTCCCGCTGACGGAGCCGGTGATCGAAGGGGCCGCAACGCGGGTGATGTCCTTGCGGGACGGGTCCAAGAAAATGTCGAAATCCGACCCCTCGGATATGAGCCGCATCAACATGACCGACGATGCCGACGCCATTGCGCAGAAGATCCGCAAAGCGCGCACTGACCCCGATGCGCTGCCCTCTGAGGCTGACGGGCTGCAAGACCGCGCCGAAGCGCGCAATCTGGTAAATATCTATGCCGCCATGGCCGATATGTCGGTGGACGCGGTGCTAGCGGATGTGGGCGGCAAGCAATTTTCAGAATTCAAGCCGATGCTGGCGGAGCTGGCCGTCGACAAGCTTGCCCCGATCTCTGGCGAGATGGCCCGGCTGATGGAGAACCAGGACGAGATCGACAAGATCCTGGCCCGTGGCGCGGAGCGCGCGCGGCTGCTGGCCGCCCCGATCCTCAAGCAAACCTACGAGATCGTGGGGATGGTCGGCGCCTGACTATGGATGACGGTGCGTGCAAACACGCACCCTAAGGGCGTTCGGCCTGTTTGGTGACGCGGTCGCGCCACATCGTATAGATGCCAGAGGCGATGATGATCGCCGCGCCAAGCAGCATCAACGCGTTGGGGCGTTCGCCAAAAATCACCACGCCAAAGATCAGCAGGAAGATCAGGCGGGTGTAGCGGAAGGGTGAGACCACTGACACTTCTGCCGTGCGCACCGAGGCGATCAGCAGCAGGTAGCCCAGCGCCCCGATGGTCGTCATGCCGATGATGATCAGCCACGGCGCGCCCTGCGGGATCAGCTCCTGCCCGCTCAACGTGACCCAACCCGCCGCAAAGGGTGCGATCGCGGCCATTGTGAGCGTTGCAAGTGCCGACGACGCCATACCCGGCGGGGTCAGCCGTGTTGTCAGGTCCCGTCCCGCCAGCCCCAGCATTGCCAGCACAGCCCAGAGCGCATTGGGGTCAAACCGCGCGCCGCCCGGCTGGATGATCAGCAAGACGCCGATGAAGCCCACAAAGATCGCGGCCCAACGACGCCAGCTGACCTTTTCGCCCAGAAACAGAACGGCGCCCGCAACCACCACAAGCGGGGTGGCTTGCAAGATCGCCCCGACAGCGGAGAGCGGCACGAGGCTCAGCGCCAGGACCATGCCCAAAAGCCCCGTCATCTCCGCCAGATAGCGCAGCAGCATCACCGGCGAGAACGCGGCGCGGCTGAACAGGGTCGCGCCTTCGATGATGGCCATTGCGCCAAAGACGATCAACCCGCCCCCGGTGAGAAAGAAGGCCGTCTGCGCGGGGCTGATTGTGCCCGACGCCAGCTTGATCAACGTGTCGGCCACGGCAAATGCCCCCATAGAGAGGGTCATCAGCCAGATACCACGCAAAGAGTTGTTGGCGCTGGGGGGCATGGGGGCTCCGATAAGCTGTGTGGCGGGGACTGCTCCGGCTCTAGTGGCTGGCCCG
>CAYLVP010000042.1:6239-24146 GCA_964387155.1 uncultured Rhodobacterales bacterium
CCGGCCAGCCCAAAGCCTGCTGGACGCGCCCTACCGCCCGCCCTAGTCTCAGCCCATATCGGGAGGGACGCATGGCGACGGGCAGCAATATCAAGACCTATTTCGAGGGCAGCTGGCACGAGGGCGACCTGCCGATCATCAAGGCTGCGGACCATGGCGCCTGGCTGGGCACATCTGTCTTTGACGGTGCGCGCTATTTCGAGGGGGTCTGCCCCGACCTTGAGGCGCATTGCGCGCGGGTCAACCGCTCTGCCGAGGCGCTTATGATCACCCCCACGGTAGAAACGCCTGCGATGATCGAGGCCGTGCGCGAAGGGCTTGCCCTCTACCCCAAGGACGCAAAGGTCTATGTCCGGCCCATGTATTGGGCGCTTGATGGCGGCGATCTGGGCGTCGACCCCAAGCCCGGGGCCACGGGCTTCACCATCTGCCTGGAAGAGATCCCGATGGCGCCCGCCGACAAGACGGCGACGCTGACGACGACGCGCTTTCGCAGGCCGGTCATGGAGGACGCGGTGGTCAATGCCAAGGCGGGCTGCCTCTACCCCAACAACGCGCGGATGCTCTTGGAGGCGCAGGCAAAGGGCTATGGCAACGCGCTGGTGGCGGACGCTTTGGGCAATGTGGCCGAAACCGCGACGGCCAACATCTTCATGGTCAAGGATGGCGAGGTCTTCACCCCTGCGCCCAACGGCACGTTTCTTGCAGGCATCACCCGCGCGCGGCACATGAAGAACCTGCGAGAGAACGGCGTCGCCGTCCATGAAGAGGTGCTGAGCTTTGACGATTTCCGCACCGCCGACGAGGTGTTTATGTCCGGGAATATGATGAAAGTGACGCCCGTGACCGAGTTTGACGGGACGCATTATCAGCATGGGCCGATCACCAAGCAGGTGCGCGAAATGTATTGGGACTGGGCCCTGTCAGAGGGGGCCATGTGATTGGGCTGATCTTCTGGATCGCGCTGTCTTTGGCCATTTATGTGGCGCTTAATGCCGCGCTGTTCAGGCGCAAATTCTAGGAACACTCAGAAAGGATCAATGAGATGAAATCAGCGAAAGACTATCTTGAAGCGGCCAATGCCGAGGTCACGCGCATTCCGGGCGGTGACGCGGTTGGCAAGCATGGCACATCGGCCGTGTTCGTGGATGTGCGCGACAGCTCCGACATTGCCAGCAGCGGGACGATTGCCGGGGCCGTCCGGGTGCCGCGCGGCTTCATTGAGTTTGCCGCCGATGCCGGGATGGAGAAATTCCACAACCCCGCCTTCAAAAAGGATGCCGAGCTATACCTGGTGTGCGGTGCAGGCGGTCAGGCCGCCTTGGCCGGCAAGACGCTGAAAGAGATGGGCTTTACCAATGTGACCAATATTGGCGGCATCGGCGAGTGGAAAGAGGCCGGTGGCCCCATGGAAGACGGCTGAACCGATCCGCCCAACTGCCTGGGCCAAGCGCCGCTGAGGGGCTTGGCCGCAGGGGTGCTAGCGAGAGATCGTGGGCATCCCGAACAGCCGGGAGAAGGGCAGCGCGCCGCCCGGAATGACCGACTTGCTCCGCGTCTTGGTTGACAGCAGTGGCGCGGGCCAGAAGCTGCGCGACATAAAGCGGCCTCCGTGATAAACGGAGGTCTTGCGCGGCTTGGTGCTGAGCAGCTTCATCGGCCAGAAGAGGCGCGACATGCGGCGATCGATCAAGGGGCGTTTGTCGCTATGCGGTTTGGTCATCGGCATACCGAAATTGGCTGAGATCGGCCCATGGGGCAGCTTGGTGCCCGGCACCGTCAAGAATAGCGGGTGGTCTTTGAGAACGCTGCCCGCGCGTTCCGGCTGCCAGGGCAGTTCGCGCTCTTCGGAGGCTGCGCCGATATCGACCGTATCATAGCCGTCCAGCACTTTGCGCGCGATGCTCAAAGCGCCAAGGGGCTTGTAGGTCGCCTTGATGGCCAGCACTGCTTGACCCTTTGAAAGCCCTGCATGATAGGCGGGCAGCGCGGCTTCCTCTACCTGAGCGCGCTCCAACCTGGCGGCGGCGCCGTCACCGGCGATAACCGTGCAGGACCGGCTTGGAAAGCCCTTGAACATCAACCGATCCGCCGCGCTTTGCGCCGATTTTTGATCCGGGAACAGGCGTGAAATGATGGTTGTCATGAGGCCTCCGCTCTTTTGCTGTTTGCGTTGGTTGGCAGGATCTGCCGCAGCGCCGAGCGCGCCAGAGGCAGAATGACCAAGATGGCGGCCAGCAGGCTCACCGCTTCGATTGTGAATACCAAAGTGTAGGGTGCATGCGCCGCAGGTCCAGCGGGCCCTTGCAGGCCCACAATGATGTCACGCACAATGCCCGCAAGCGCCACACCAATTCCGGCAGAGGTCGCTTGCGCCGCCCCCCATGCGCCAAGGGCAAGCCCAGTGCGTTCAGGCGGGGCTGCGCGCATTGTCGCGGTAAGCGTCGCATGGCCGAAAAGCCCGGCACCGAGCCCTACGAGGAACACGCCCGACAAAAAGCTCATCATGCCGCCGCCGAGAGGGGCCAGAATAATCGCGGCAAAGCCCGGAACACCCAGCCCCGCACCCCAAAGCGCAAGATGCGCGGGCAGGCCGCCGCCGCCCAGTTTGCGCGACGCAAGGCCAAAGCCTATCAGCGTTCCGGTGGCAAACAGGGCCGTCAGCTTGGTGGTGCTGGCCACACTCATGCCCAGCGCCTGTCCGCCATAGGGCTCAAGCAGCACATCCGCCATGCCAAACCCAAAGGTGCCCAGACAGATCACCACCATCAGGCGGATCATGCCCGCTGATTGCGCCAGCTCTGCCCAAGCTGCGCTGAAGGCCATGGGGCGGGCCGCCTTCATGGCGCGGGCGCGGTCGCGGCTGCGGGCCTCCTGCTTCCATACGGCGACAAGGTTCAGCGCTACGGTCACCACCGCGCTGCCCTGGATCACCTGGATCAAGCGCCCCGGCGTGTAATTTTCAAGAAGTGCGCCGTAGATCAGCGCGCTGACGACCATGCCAAGCAGCAGCATGACATACATCAGCCCGACGACCTTGGGCTGGTTGGCCTCCTTCACCAGATCGGTGGCCAAAGCAAGCCCCACCGTCTGCACGATATGAATGCCTGCGCCCACCAACAAGAAGGACAGCGCGGCGGCGCTTAAGCCGATCCAGCGCGGCGTGTCGATCGCATCGCCATAGCCCGACAGGACCAGAAGCGCGAAGGGCATGATGGCAAAGCCGCCAAACTGGCAGAGCGTGCCTTTCCATATATAGGGGATGCGCCGCAGCCCCAGAGCCGAGACATGTATGTCGGATTTGTAACCGATGAGCATGCGGAACGGGGCAAAGACCAGGGGCAGCGCCAGCATCACCGCAACCAAGGTTGCGGGCACGCTCAGCTCGACGATCATCACGCGGTTCAGCGTGCCCACCAGCATCACCAACGCCATCCCGACGGTCACCTGAAACAGCGACAGGCGCAGCAGGCGTGACAGCGGCACATCCGGGGTGGCGACGTCGGCAAATGGCAGATAGCTCGGCCCAAGGGCTGCCAGCTTGCGGGTTGCGAAGGCGCGGTAGTCAAACATCATCGGTCAACCGGCCGCAATCCTCAAACTGGGCTCGGCTCTCCTGCAAATGGGGGAGTTGGGCCAGCGGTCGGGACCGCAGGCCCAAACAAACTCGGGCGCGCTATTGCGATATCAGGGGCGGCAATCCGCTGGACCCGTCTGTTGCGTCCGGTAGGCTCAGCACCGCTTGCGCGCTGGAGCCGTCGGGCAGGATCACGGTCACTTCCAGACCCTCAGCGGACGGGGCCGTGTAGGCGACCTGGGCTGCTTTGAGCTTGGACGCGTCGATGACCGTCTGGGCCGCGGCCACTTTGTCACCGGTTCCCATTGGCACACCTTGCAGGAAGTCCGACACCCAAGAGGTATTCTTGACCACCTGCATATGCACCGCAAAAGAACCCACAGCGACCGCGCCGAGGAAAATTGGAACGCCAACGGTGGGTGAGACCACCAGCCACATTTTTGCGTTATTCATCCTGTGTTCCTCCTATCCCAGCCACGGGGTCGCGATTGCGACCAAGATATGGGCAAGCAATGCAATTGCGCCGAATACCCGGGTGCCGTCGATAAGGTAGCTATGCACCTCTTCGGCCTCTTCGAGCGTCAGGCCGGTTGGCCATCTTCTGTCTTCATCTGCCATGTGAGTCCTCCTTTGAGTTCAAAAGGAAGCAAAGCCCCACGCGCATTGGCATCAGCCGGATCAAGGGATGCGTAGCACTCCGTCCTTGGTGTGTCACATTGTCACATTAAACTTACATCGTCAATGTAAACCAATCTTGACAATTCAGTCACTTGTCGTTCTCAGCCCCCGTCCGTTGAGGTTGCGACAAAGGCTCCGCGCCCCGGCTTTGATGCCGGTTGCGCCGCCCCGACCCTTCGCCCATGATGCCCCCTGCGACACCCAAGGGAGGGCTCAATGCGCAAGTTTCTGGTGGTGCTGGATGACAGCAAGGAATGCCTCAACGCCATGCGCTTCGCCGCCATGCGCGCCGCGCGCACGGGTGGCGGGGTCGAGGTGCTGGCCGTCATCCCACCTGAGGAGTTCAACCATTGGGTCGGCGTGGGCGAGATCATGCGAGAAGAGGCGCGCGAGCGCATCAACGCCCATTTCGAGGTCTTCGCCAAATGGATGCGCGACAAACAGGGGGTCGACCCTGAACTGGTGATCCGCGAGGGAGAGCCGGTGCGCGAAATTCTGGCGCAAGTGCAGGACGACCGCGAGGTTGGCGTGCTGGTGCTGGGGGCGGGCACCGATGGCGGGCCCGGCCCGCTTGTCAGCGAACTGACCCGCACCTCGGGCACCCTGCCGATGCCGATCACCATTGTGCCCGGTGGCATGAGCAAAGAGCGGCTGGAGGCGATCAGCTGACGCCCTTGCCTGTGCACTTAGAATAATTCTAAAACTCTTGACGTGGCCCCTGCCCGGGCGCATATTAAAAGCCTGACAAAAAAGGTGGGCCGCCATGTTTATCCAGACCGAATCCACGCCGAACCCGGCGACGCTGAAATTCCTGCCGGGCCAATCCGTGCTGGAGGTTGGCACCGCTGATTTCCCGTCGCCTGACACGGCGGATAGCTCGCCATTGGCCACCCGCATCTTCGCCGTTGAGGGCGTCGCGGGCGTCTTCATGGGGCTGGATTTCGTGACCGTCACCAAGGCGGATGGCGTCGAATGGGACCACATCAAGCCTGCCATCCTCGGCGCGATTATGGAGCATTACCAATCCGGCGCGAAGGCGGTCGAGGGCGAAGCCTCCTCTGGCCATGCCGAGCATACCGGCGAGGATGGCGAGATCGTGGGCCAGATCAAGGAACTGCTCGACACCCGCGTGCGCCCGGCTGTGGCGCAAGATGGCGGCGACATCACCTTCCACGGCTTTGACCGCGGCGTGGTCTATCTGCATATGCAAGGCGCATGTGCGGGCTGCCCGTCTTCGACGCTGACGCTGAAGATGGGCATCGAGAACCTGCTGCGCCACTATATCCCCGAAGTGCTGGAAGTCCGCCCAGTGGCTGCATAGGCGCGGCCTGATGCCCCGGGCAGCGCGATATTATTGCGGCGCGGCGCGTCTGACCTTCAGCGCCGAGCCGCTTCAGGTTGTCTACTGCCATTGCGATGATTGCAGGCGTTGGACGGGTGCAGCCGCCCCCGCTTTTGCCGCCTTTGCCGATGAGGCGGTGTCGGGACTCAACGCCATAGTCCCCGGACGCGTGTTCACGAAAGGCGTCACCCGCTGGAACTGCCGCGACTGCGGCTCGCCGCTCTTGGGGCGCTTAGACTATCTGCCGGACCAATCCTGGGTCCCGCTGGGCGTCATCGACGACGCCTCGGACCTCGCCCCCAGCTTCCACTGCTTTTCTGAGCGTCGCCATCCCTGGATGCTGGAAGACGGCCTGCCCGGCTCAAACGGCACCGGGCGCGAGACCTTGAACGAGGCGCGCCCATGAGCACCGGAGTGATCCTGGCCTGCGACACCTCCGGCCCCTATTGCGGCACCGCGCTGATGGTGGGCGACGAGGTCATCGCCGCGCGCCATGTTGAGATGGAAAAGGGTCAGGCCGAACGGCTGATGCCGCTGCTTGAGGAGACACTGCAGAATGCCGGGCTGGCTTACGGCGATCTGACGCGGCTGGCAGTGGGAACGGGGCCGGGCAATTTTACCGGTATCCGCATCAGCGTCGCGGCGATGCGCGGGCTGGCCTTGGCTTTGCGCATTCCCGCCATCGGCGTCACACTTTTCGATGCTTTGAGCGTCGGCGCGCCCCGCCCCTTTCTGGCGAGCCTGCAAGCCACCAAAAACGCGCTTTATGTCAGCGAGATTCACGCCGATTGGCGCAGTGATCCCGTCCAACACACGCTCGAAGACATCGCCCCGCCCAAAGCCGCACACTGCGTCTGCATCGGCCATAGGTCCGACGAGGTGGCTGCACATCTGGGGTTAAGCGCCCAGCCCGCAGCCTACGCCCCGGCAAGCGCGATTGCGCGGTTCGCGGCGGGCGTGCCCCCCTCCCCCGATGCCAGACCCGCGCCCTATTACCTGCGCGCGCCCGATGCAGCACCGCCGCGTGATCCCGCCCCGGTCATTCTGCCGTGACCCCAGCAGAGCTTGCGACGCTGCACGCCGCCTGCTTTACCGCGCCGCGCCCCTGGACCGCGCGGGAGTTCGAGACGATCCTGGGGCAGGCACATGTCTTTCTTCTCACCCAAGCAGGCGGATTTCTGGTAGGGCGGGCTGCGGGGGGCGAGGCAGAGCTGCTGACCCTCGCCGTCCCCCCTGATGCGCGCCGCACAGGAACGGGCGGGCTGTTGGTGGAGAACTTCCTGCATCAGGCAAAGTTGATGGGGGCCGAACATGCCTTCCTTGAGGTCAGCACGCAGAACGCCGCCGCAATCGCGCTTTACCGGCAGAACGGCTTTGAAACCGTGGCCACCCGAACGGCCTATATGACCGGCACGGACGGGCTGGCACACGACGCGTTTGTGATGCGCTGCACGATTGGGCATGACGCGCGGTAAGCCAGCTTTTCGCCTGTGCAGCCCAAGGGTGCGGGTAAGGAATCGGTTGCCCTCTCCCAACCGATGGCCCTTAATATGGGATGATCTGAGATAGTTCTCTGCTCAACCGATAACCGGGGGGACGGACCCCGGACCTGGCGCAGAAAATGCCAGGCAAACCAAACATCTGGGAGACCAATATGACCCTCATGAAATCCTTTCTGGGCGCCGCTGCCACCCTGGCGCTGAGCGCAGGTCTGGCGTCGGCTGACCCGGCCATCGTGTTCGACCTTGGCGGCAAATTCGACAAATCCTTCAATGAGGCCGCCTTTAACGGCGCGCAGAAATGGGCCGACGAGAATGGCGGCTCTTACAAGGAAATCGAAATGCAATCCGAGGCGCAGCGCGAGCAGGCCCTGCGCCGTCTGGCCGAGACCGGCTCCAACCCGGTTGTGATGACCGGCTTTGCCTTCGGCAACGTGCTGGGCGAAGTGGCCCCCGACTACCCTGACACCGATTTTGTCATCATCGACATGGTGGTGGATCAGCCCAACGTTACCTCGGTGGTGTTCACCGAGCACGAGGGCTCCTACCTCGTGGGCTACATGGCGGCGCAGGCCTCCAAGAACAACACGGTGGGCTTTGTCGGCGGCATGGACATCCCGCTGATCCGTCGCTTCGCCTGCGGCTACGCACAGGGAGCGAAAGCCGCCAATCCCGACACCAAGATCATCGCCAACATGACCGGCACAACGCCTGCTGCCTGGGGTGACCCGGTCAAGGGCGCGGAACTGACCAAGGCGCAGATCAGCCAGGGCGCTGACGTGGTCTATCACGCAGCCGGCGGCACCGGCGTAGGCGTTCTGCAAGCTGCCGCTGACGCAGGCGTGCTGGGCATTGGCGTGGACAGCAACCAGAACGGGATGCACCCCGGCTCTGTGCTGACTTCGATGCTCAAGCGCGTGGACGTTGCCGTCTATGACGCCTTCACCGCCGGCACCGAACAACCGGGCGGCGTCAAAGTGCTGAACCTCGCCTCTGAGGGCGTGGGCTACGCAATGGATGACAACAATGCCGAGCTGGTCTCTGCCGAAATGCAGGCCACAGTTGACGCGATCTCCGACAAGATCGTGTCGGGCGAAATCGCCGTGCATGACTACATGTCCGACGAAAGCTGCCCTGCGCTGAACTTCTAAGGGCGCTGAGCCAACACAATTGGGTCGGGCCAGATTGCTGGCCCGACCTGCTGCGGGGCTTGGGGGCAAGATGCGCAATTCCATTGAGACATTCTTCGATGCCTGGGGCCTGCCGGACCCTGCCCAGCGGGCAGCGGCCATAGAGGCCAGCGTCGCTGAAACCGCCGTCTATGCTGATCCGCGCAGCGAGGGGGTGCTGACCGGGCCCAAGGCCATCACCCAATATGTCAGCATGTTCAGCGCCAATGCGCCGGGATGGACAGCGCAGGTGGTCAAATCCGACGAGGTTGCCGGGATGACCCGCGTCACGGTTGCCTTCGGCGGCAGAACCCCCGACGGCAATCAGATGGTGCAACACGGCCAGTATTTCGCGGACATAAGCGGCGGCAAAATCATCCGCATGGTGGGTTTTGTTGGCACAGGGGCGCCTGAATGACGGCCCCTGCGATTGAGCTTAAGGGGATCTCCAAAGCCTTCGGGCCGGTGCAGGCCAATAAGGACATCTCGATCCGCGTGATGCCCGGCACCATCCATGGCATCATCGGAGAGAACGGCGCGGGCAAATCAACGCTGATGTCGATCCTCTACGGCTTTTACAAAGCCGATAAGGGGGAGGTCTTTATCAACGGCAACAAGACCGAGATCCCGGACAGCCAGGCCGCGATTCCGGCGGGCATCGGCATGGTGTTCCAGCATTTCAAACTGGTCGAGAACTTCACCGTGCTGGAAAACGTGATCCTTGGTGCCGAAGACGGCGCACGGTTGGCCACCTCGCTGGGCAAGGCGCGCAAGGCGCTGACCCGGTTGGCCGAGGAATATGAGCTGAATGTCGACCCGGACGCGCTGATCGAGAATATCGGCGTGGGCATGCAGCAACGGGTCGAAATCCTCAAGGCGCTCTATCGTCAGGCCGATATCCTGATTTTGGACGAGCCCACCGGCGTGCTGACGCCTGCCGAGGCCGATCACCTGTTTCGCATCCTCGAGGGGCTGAAGGCGCAGGGCAAGACGATCATCCTGATCACCCATAAGCTGCGCGAGATCATGGAGGTGACGGACACGGTCTCGGTCATGCGGCGGGGCGAAATGACGGCGACCGTCAAAACCAGCGAGACCTCCCCGCAGGAGCTGGCCGAGCTGATGGTCGGGCGCAAAGTGCTGCTGCGCGTCGACAAGACACCCGCGACGCCGGGCGCCACCATTTTGGACATCCAGAACCTCGAAGTGACGGATGAGAAAGGCGTGAAGCGGCTGAAAGGCATCTCACTGAATGTGCGGGCTGGGGAGATTTTGGGCATTGCGGGGGTGGCAGGCAACGGGCAGTCCGAACTGCTCGACGTGTTGGGCGGCATCCAGACGGCCACAGGCAGCATCAAGGTCAACGGGCAAGAGATTGACCTGACGGGAAAACTCTCCGATGCGCGGTCCCGGCGCGCACGCGGCATCGCGCATGTGCCCGAAGACCGGCAACGCTCGGGCCTTATTATGGATTTCAAAGCCTGGGAGAATGTGGCCTTCGGCTACCACCATGAGGACGCATATAATTCGGGCCTGCTGATGGATCAGGCCGCGATCAAGGAGGATGCAGCGGGCAAGTTCGGACGGTTCGACGTGCGGCCCGACAACCCTATGCTGGAGGCCAAGAACTTTTCCGGCGGCAACCAGCAAAAGATCGTGCTGGCCCGCGAGATCGAGCGCAACCCCGACCTGTTGCTCATCGGCCAGCCCACCCGTGGCGTTGATATCGGCGCGATTGAGTTCATCCACCAGCGCATTGTCGAGCTGCGCGATGCGGGCAAGGCCATTCTGCTCGTCTCGGTCGAGCTGGAAGAAATCCTGTCGCTCAGCGACCGCATCGCAGTGATTTTCGACGGCCAGATGATGGGGGAGAAGCTGCCCTATGAGACCGACGAGAAAGAGCTGGGCCTGATGATGGCTGGCATGACCCGCGAGCCGGACGGCCCCTTGCACGAGGCGGTCGAGGCGCAGCTGGCCCATGTCGATGGGGAGATGAAGTAGATGCAAACCATGCCAAAATGGGCGGATATCGTCCTGATACCGCTCATAAATCTGCTTCTGGCCTTCCTGATCTCTGGCCTGGTCATTCTGGCGATTGGTGAGGACCCGATTGCGGCCTTGAAGCTGATGGTCGAGGGGGCTTTGGGCTCGAGCTATGGCTGGGGGTTTACGCTTTATTATGCCACCAACTTTATCTTCACCGGGCTGGCCGTGGCCGTGGCGTTTCATGCGGCGCTGTTTAACATCGGTGGCGAGGGGCAGGCCGCGCTGGGCGGGTTGGGTGTCGCGCTGTGCTGCCTGTTCATCCCGTGGCCGCATTGGACCATCGCGCTGATCGCCGCGTCTTGTAGCGCGGCGCTGTTCGGCGCGCTTTGGGCCACGATCCCGGCCTATCTGCAGGCCAAACGCGGCAGCCATGTCGTGATTACCACGATCATGTTCAACTTCATCGCCGCCGCCCTGCTGAATTACGTGCTCGTCAATATTCTGCGCCCCGCAGGCACGATGGACCCGTCCACCGCCCGCTTCCCCGACGCCGTGAGCCTGCCGACAATCAGCGATATGCTTAACGGCGTTGGCATCCCCTTTGCGGCGCGCACCCCGGTCAATGTCACGCTGATCATCGCGCTGATCGCCTGCGTGGCGGTCTACTACCTCATCTGGCGCACGAAGCTCGGCTACCAAATCCGCGCCTTCGGCAAGTCAGAGCCCGCGGCGCGTTATGCCGGGATCAGCTCGGTGAGGATCATCATGATCGCCATGGCCATTTCTGGCGGCCTGGCCGGGCTGATGGCGATCAACAATGTGATGGGCGAGGCGGAGCGGCTGGTGCTGAACTCGGTCGAAGGGGCGGGCTTTATCGGCATCGCTGTGGCCCTGATGGGGCGCAGCCATCCGTTCGGGGTGCTGCTGGCCTCGATCCTGTTTGGCTTTCTATATCAAGGCGGGGCGGAGCTAGCACTTTGGACCTCCATCCCGCGCGATCTGGTCATCGTCATCCAAGCGCTGGTGATCCTGTTCACGGGAGCGCTGGACGGCATGGTCCGCGCCCCCGTGGAGCGGCTGTTTCTCATGATGCGCAAACGGGAGGGTTAGGCCGGTGGACCTTCTGACATTCTTCCAAATCCTCGACTCCACATTGCGGCTGGCCACTCCGCTGCTACTGGCCTGTCTTGCCGGGCTCTTCTCGGAGCGGGCTGGAATTTTCGACATTGGGCTGGAAGGCAAGATGCTGGCGGCGGCCTTCCTGTCAGCAGCGGTTGCGGCGGTCTCTGGCTCTGTCTGGTTGGGATTGCTGGCGGGCATCGGGGCCTCGATGCTGCTTTCGGCAATCCATGGGCTGGCCTCGATCACCTTTCGGGGCAATCAGCTGATCTCGGGGGTGGCGATCAACTTTCTGGCTGCGGGGCTGGCCGTTTTGATCGCGCAAAGCTGGTTTGGGCAAGGGGGGCGCACGCCGTCGCTGATGGGCGGCGGGCGGTTTAGCGAAATCACCCTGCCTTTTGCCGACGCCTTGCGCGCTGTGCCGGTATTGGGCCCGTTCTATGCAGAGGTCATCTCGGGCCATTCGATCCTTGTCTATGTTGCGCTGCTTTGCGTGCCAGCGACCTGGTATATCCTGTTTCGCACCCGCTTCGGCCTGCGCCTGCGTGCCGTGGGGGAGAACCCGGCCGCCGTTGACACAGCCGGGGTGTCTGTCGTTGGGCTGCGCTTTGCAGCCGTGGCGATCTGCGGTCTGCTTTGCGGGATCGCGGGGGCCTATCTGTCAACCGGGCTCGGGGCCGGCTTCGTCAAGGATATGAGCGCGGGGCGCGGCTTCATCGCGCTTGCCGCGCTGATCTTCGCGAAGTGGCGGCCCTGGTACGCGCTTTATGCCACGCTGCTTTTCGGGTTCCTGCAGGCCATTGCACTGCGCCCAGACGTGATTGAAGCCGTGCTGCAATTCAAGGTTCAGGTCCAGCTGCTCGACGCGCTGCCCTATATTCTGACGGTGGTGATCCTGGCCGGTTTCGTTGGCAAAGCCATTCCCCCCCGCGCCGGTGGCACGCCTTACGTGAAAGAGCGGTGAAAGCGGTCCCAGTTCGGGCTTGACGCTGCGATGCAGCAAAAAACGATGGCTGGCCACATATTTTGGCATTGCCCCGGTCAATTGGACGGGTCTAAGGGGGAGCCATGCACATCTACCTGCCGATAGCCGAGGTCTCGGTCAACGCTTTCCTCCTGTTGGGATTGGGCGGGCTTGTGGGCATCCTGTCAGGCATGTTCGGGGTGGGTGGCGGCTTTCTGATGACACCGCTTTTGTTCTTCATTGGCATTCCCCCGGCCGTGGCCGTGGCCACCGAGGCCAACCAGATTGTCGCGTCGAGCTTCTCGGGCGTGTTGGCCCATCTCAAGCGCAAATCGGTGGATCTGAGGATGGGCACCGTGCTGCTCATCGGCGGTTTGGCGGGGGCGGCCGTCGGCGTTCAGGTCTTTGCCGCATTGCGCGAGGTGGGGCAGGTCGATCTGCTGGTCAAGCTTTGCTACGTCGTGTTTTTGGGCGTCATCGGCGGGCTGATGTTTTTTGAAAGCCTCAAGGCCATCCGCCGGGCCAAAGGGCCGCATAAGGCCCCGCAGCGCAAGAAACACGGGCTGGTCCACGCCCTGCCTTTCAAGATGAAATTCCGCACCAGCGGGTTGTATATCTCGGTCATTCCACCGCTGATTGTCGGCGTCTTCGTGGGCATTCTGGCGGCGATCATGGGGGTCGGCGGCGGCTTTATCATGGTGCCTGCGATGATCTACCTGCTGGGGATGCCTACCAAGGTCGTCGTCGGCACCTCGCTGTTTCAGATCATCTTTGTGACCGGTTTCACCACCCTGATGCACGCCACCACCAACTACACGGTCGACATGGCGCTTGCGGTATTGCTGCTGGTGGGGGGCGTGATTGGCGCGCAGATCGGAACCCGTATCGGTGCGCGCCTGAAGGCAGAACAGCTGCGCATCCTTCTGTCGATCATGGTGCTGGCGGTGTGCGGCAAGCTGGCGCTGGACCTGTTGATCATGCCGTCAGAGCTCTACTCCCTAGGGCCGGGAGGCGGGCATTGATGCGACGGCTTCGCGCCCTTTTGATCCTTTGCGCCGCGCTGCTGGCGGGAACCGCGCAGGCGCAGACTGTGGTGGCCGACCTGTCGCAACGCGATGTCCAGATCACGGCAGATTTTGATGGGTCGGACATTCTGATCTATGGCGCCATCAAGGGCGAAGCAGAGGGGTCTGCACCCCTGGATGTCATCATCGCGATCTCTGGGCCGAATGACGCGGTGATCGTGCGCAAGAAAGACCGCCGCATGGGCATTTGGGTCAATACCGAAGCGGTCGAGGTGGCGCGCGCGCCCAGCTTTTATGCCGTGGCCGCGACGGGCCCGCTGGAGGAGGTGCTGAGCCCGCTGGAAGATATCCGCTTCCAGGTCTCAATCCGCCGCGCCATCTATGCCGTGGGCACCCCCGATGAGGTCGAGGATGCAGAGGCCTTTACTGAGGCGCTGATCCGGCTGCGCAAGAAGGCGAAGCTGTATCAGCAGCTTGACGGGGCGGTGACGCTTTATGATCAAACGCTGTTTTCAACCACGCTCGCCATGCCCGCCAATCTGGTGGAAGGCGTCTACCCGATGCGCATTTTTCTGACCCGCGACGGGCAGGTCGTCTCACGGCTGGCGACATTTATTGACGTGCGCAAGGTCGGGTTGGAACGCTGGATCTACGATCTGGCCCATGAAAAGCCGCTGATCTACGGCATCTTGTCGCTGATCATCGCAATCACCGCAGGCTGGCTGGCCTCCGCCGTCTTCCGCTACATCCGTTTCTAGCCTTCCGGCTCGGCCTCAAGGGTCAAGGGCGCAGGCGCAACGGTGCTCAGATCGCTGGTATCAAGCGTCCCTGTTGGCCTGCTCAACCGGTTGCGCGTCACCCAAAGCAGCCGGTTCTCCGCCCGCGTGATCGCCACGTAAGCCAGCCGTTTCCACACTGGCTGCCCCGCCTCCGACCGACCGGAGCGGGCAGCGGCATAGAGATCTGGGGCAAAGACCTGCACCGTGTCCCATTGCGAGCCTTGCGCCTTGTGGATCGTCACCGCCGCGCCATGCAGGAAAGAAGCGCCCATGCGGGCGGCAAAGGGGATGAACGGCTCTTCCTCATCGGGGGCCTCGATCTTGATGATTGAGGCGGCAGAGACCTGCGGGTCCTCCGCCCCAACCACATGCAGCCGAGAAAACCCGGGCTTCTTGCCCGGCCCCATATAGACGACCTGCGCGCCTTTCACGAGGCCGCGCGCCTCCAGATCAATGCGCTTCTTGCGGTGTTTCACAGGCAGCTCGATCCCGTCGCAGATCAGTGGCTCGCCTGGCAGCAATGTGTCCACCGTGGCCCCGTAAGCCCCGCGCCAGGCCTGGATCAACCGGATCCGCGTGGCATTGCGCCACACCAGAACGGGGGAGCGCGCCATCAGGTCAGCCTCGACCCGTTCCGCAAAGACAACGCGGTCATCTGTCTTGGCCGCCTCGCGCACCAGATTTTCAAATGCGTAGAAGTCCACCGAAGGGTCCGCCAGAGCATGGGCCAGATCAAGGATCGGGTTGTCGGCATCCTGACGGTGCACGCGGGACAATTCATAGCGCCGTCCGTCCTTCAGCGTGTCAAACACCATATCACCGTTGGAGCCCACGGGCGCCAGCTGCGCGGGGTCCCCAAACAGTACCAGCGTCGGGAAGATCTCGCGCAAATCGTCGAACTGCTTCTCGTCCAGCATCGAGCTTTCATCGACAAACCCGATATCCAACGGGTCCTCGCGCCGCTTCCAGCCCTGGATGAAATCCGAACCGCGCAGACCAGCGGCGGCCAAAGCGCCGGGAATGGATTTATGCGCGTCATAGAACAGCTTGGCACGGTCCAGCGCCTCATCGGCCAGACCCTCCACATCGGGCCTGTCCCCCTGCCCCGCCAGCCAATCCGCGATCAGCTCATAGTCAGGGTCATAAAGCGGCGTGTAGAGGATACGGTGGATCGTGGTGGCGGGTACCCCGCGGTTGCGCAGCACGCTCGCGGCCTTGTTGGTGGGGGCGAGAACGGCCAGGGTGCGGCGGTCCTTGCGCGCCTTCCCTTCATAATCGCCTGACACCAGATCAACGCCGGAGCCGGTCACGGCTTTCACCAGCTCTGACAGCAGCAGCGTCTTGCCAGAGCCCGCTTTGCCCACGATGGCCATCACCTGATCGCGGGCCTCCTGCAACGGCGTCGTGTCACCGGAGGTGATATCGACCCCGGCGCGGCCCAAGAGGTCCGCCACCGCGTCATAGGCCTCTGCCTGATCGTCGGAATAGGTGATTTGGGCGGGCACGGACATGCGCCCGACCCTACCGCTGTGCCAGCAGGGCCGCCAGCGGGAATAGCGCGGCGTCAGGCCGGGATCTGCAAATATTGCTCAGCCGCTGCGGCTTGATAGGGCTGATGGAAAGAGTGGCGGAACCACGCCTCGGCCTGGGCCTTGTCAAACTTGGCACGGGCCTCGACACGGGGGCGGGCGGATTGGTCAAATCCCCAAAGACCCACACCAATTTCTTCGGCCCCTTCACCCGCGCGGCCGATGACCTCGGGCTTGACGCCCAGCAGGGAATAAATGCGTTCCATGCGTGGATCAAACACGCCGACGAACTGCATCAAGGCGAAATTCTCCATCAACTCAGAGGCGCCCAGCACAAGCGCGGCAGTCACATGGCGTTCGGCGTCAGGGGCCAGACAAAACCGGGTGCATTCCCAGATAAAGGGGGACCGGATATCGACCCCGTCCATCAGGTGGGAGAAATGGTCATTGACCATCGTGTCCCCGGTCGTGGGCAAAAACCGCATGGAGCCGCCATGGGTCCCGTCGGCGGTCTCCCAGATCACATAGAGCGGGTTGCACGCATCATATTCGTCACGCTCATGGCCTTTCGCGTCGACGCGCACGTCCCAATTGAGACGGTCTCGAAATTGGGTTGTCCGGTCGCGGAACATGGTGTCGCTGAGGAGCGGGAAGTTGTGGAGATCGTTGGCGTAGATGAAGCGAAGCATGGGCGATTACCTCTTTGGCTGATATGGGCTCAGCATTCGCCAAGTTGGTAATCAAAGCCTGAAGAGGCGAAACGCGCGGCTCACCTTCGGTTAATCTCTCGAATCGATCACACCACGATCTGTCCCGCAGCCAAGGCCCGCGCAACAGCATGGGTGGTGTTCAAAGCGCCCATCTTGTGACGCGCGGATTCAACGTAGACCCGCAGCGTATTTTCAGAGATCTCCAGCTCCTGCGCGGCTTGCGCCCGGTTCTTGCCTTTTGCCAGCAAGGTGAGCGTGCTGCGTTCTCTCGGCGACAGGTTTGCCGCATCCAAGCTGAACACCTTTTCTTCCAGTTCCAACGCCTTCTGATTGAAGGTGTGGGAGACGACAATCAGGTCTTCTTTTCGCGCCTCAATAAGCGCTTCCCAATCGGCGTCGCTGCGGCCGTCCGCGAGTGTAAAGAGTGCATATTGCCCTTTCGGGCCCCGGATCGGGATTGTGTAGCCTTGTGGGCCGATGCCGAACGCCACTGCGTCGCGCAGCATCTCTCTTGCGCCCTTGCTGCTCCAATCCAGTTGCTTCCAGGTGACCGGGGTGAACCGGTTGAAGCAGCCGACAACCACCGGGTCGATATAGAGGTAATCCTTTTCGAGATAGTGATCGACCCATTCGGAACTATACGTCCCGCAGCCAAAGCGTTCGCCCACGCTGTTGACCCAATGATAGACGACATGGTCGATCTGGTAGTCGTCACGGATGACTTCGGCAGCACGTTGGAGTTCCTCAAGCGTTGTTGCTTGAGTAAGCGCCTGCTGCAAGTCCACTTGTTTGTTCAATGTCGCCCATCCCTGCTTTTGACAGCGTCTGGGCGGAGTGAAGCTCATCAGCTGCAACCTGGATCGTGTCGTCGAGACGATCTGCAAGAGTCCCCAGCGAATTCGAGGCAGAAAACTTACGCAAATCGGTCAAAACGTCGATGATCCAGTCGTTTGTCATGATGAGTGTCCTTCTGAACGGTTAATCAATCATTAAAATCAGAATACTCTAAAGCGACGTTGCAAAGATATTCGCCGTTTTCCCTTCACCATTTATAGTGAGGTGCCGACCCGTAACCTGCTGGTTTTCCTAAACCGTTGATCCAAAAGCCAAAAAAAGCCCCGCGATCAAGGTGATTCGCGGGGCAAATTGCGCAAACGTCAAGTGTGGGGAATCAAACTTGACGGCTGGCCTCAAGCGTATCTTCGAACGTGTTGAGCCCGGTGCGAGGCGCTGTCACCAGCACTGCCATGTTGCCGGGCTTATGCTCGTTGCGCAGCATTTTGGTATGCGCCTGCGGGATCTCGTTCCAGGGAAAAACTTCGGACATGCAAGGGTCCAGACGGCGCTCCACCATCAGCTGGTTGGCGGCCGAGGCCTGCTTGAGATGCGCAAAATGCGAGCCCTGCACCCGTTTCTGATGCATCCACAGGTAGCGCGCATCCATCGTCAGGTTGTAACCCGTGGTGCCCGCACAGATCACGACCATGCCGCCTTTCTTACAAACGAAGACCGACGCCGCCATCGTGCTTT
>CAYLVP010000043.1:0-23174 GCA_964387155.1 uncultured Rhodobacterales bacterium
TCCCCAGTCCGCCACTTCCATTTTAGCCATGGTATTTTTCCTTTGTTTCCAGGGTGTTATTGTTTTTAGTTGGAACCTGTTCAGAAAGTTGGAACTTTTCTGTTCCCTCTATGATCCGGCGTAGGTCGGCAGATTTAGAATATCGGGTCGCTTCCGCCTCCGTTTCATGCCCAAGAATTGCCATGCGCTTATCAGATGGTGCGCCGTTCTCTTTGAACATTGCGGCACGACCCTTGCGAATGCCGTGTGCTGTCTTCTCAGTCTCCAAACCGGCTTTCGATGCGGCCTCGGAGAACCAAGTCGAAGCACCCTTCGGCGAACGCGGCTTGCCGTACTGAGTGGTTAGAAACACAATGTTTGCAGGCTCAATATCTAAGCAGATGCGCAAGTCGTCGGTTGCCTCATACCAGTCTGGCCCGTCTGCAAAAAAAGGGCTGATCGCTGTGCTACCTGACTTTTGGCGCGTATAGGTCAGCCAGCCATCGTTGGACAACATGGCGCGCGACAAGCGGCACGTATCGCCAATAGCGGCGCATGTCCGATACATTAGCTCAAACGCCAAACGCTCCTTGGTTCCGATTGACCAGAAGTCGCGAAAAGTCTTGAAGTCCTCGCGGGTCCAGGGGGTGTGGCCATCTGTCTTTGCGGTCTTACGCGGCGCAACCTGTCGAGCAACATTTACTTCGATATCGCCCATCTCATCCCAATAGGCGCACAAAGAACGCCAGACCTTCAAGCGGTTATTGGCGCTATGCCCTTCAAAGCTGGACAAGTCTTTCTTGATGTTGCGCGCGGTCAGATGCTCAAGAATGGCTGCGCCATATCTCTCGCGAAAATCCTCGCAGCGAGGACGCCAGCGTTCTTTACTACTCTCGGCAAGGCAGGCGTATGCTGATGAGCCAAGGTAGGCTGTGACACCCGCCCCTAGCGTCCCTGAGCCGTATGTTTTCGGTCTCGGTTTAGGGGCATGACCAGATGCGGCGACATACGCTGCAAGGAAAACATCGCTTTCTTTTGGTGCATCTGGCATTTTAACACCCTTTTGGCCTTTTGGCCGATAGTAGAAGCGGGCGTTGCCGCTAGGGAAAGACCCAGACTGGCTAAGATGTTTCAATCGGACCTCGTTGCGAAAATTTCTTCGTTTTCGTTGCATGTCGCATCCACCTTAGTCAGCTTCCCAACTGTCTCTGGGTCAGCAAAGTATAGACGAACAAATCCACCGCCACGAATATCTGCCGCAACAACCTCGTGGCCGGCACTTTTCGCGCCCTCCAGGGCGACGGCAAATAGCCTTGGTGTTGTGCGGCGGTTGTCCATTTACTCGCCCCGAAAGACTGCTTCTGCCTTGCGGATGACAGCGCCGACTTGAATAATTGATACAGTTTTCGTCAAACTTTCCTTCATCAAGTCTTCAATGTAACCATCAGGTATATCTGAAACAGCGTGGCCATCGCCTTTGCTGCCATCAACGAAAATATACCATTCGTTTGGGCTTTCAGTAGCATGGTTGCGCATAGCCATAGCCGCGTAAGCTGCTGCTGAACTCGGCTTGATACCGCTCCTAACGAAAGCGGTCATTAGCGCCAGCTCGATTACATTTTCCAGCGAATACTGACGCGCAGATCCCGCAATGGTTTCCTCATAGCGAGTACGCAAATCAACGGTGTCACGAATGATCCAGTTTTCAATTTCCGCCTTGGTCGAACCAAACTCTCCGACAAATCCTGATGCACGCATATTATATAAATCCTCCGTCATTGACGTAGGTTTAGGCCAATCCACGACCTACGTCAATGAGAAAGGTTCAGTTTTGGCCTTTTGTGTCCCCGGTCTCCAACTGGTCTATTGCGTCTGACGCCAGAGCCGCAATTGCCTCGTATAGTTCGCAATGCCCGCCCTTTGTCAGGTCCACATTCATGGCGGTATCACTGGCGGCAACACCGACCCGGCATAAGTTGACGATGTTGTATAGCTTGCGCTCCGCGTCATTGCTGGTGCCGCTTTCAAAGATGCAATCGGTCATTTCTAAGCCTCGAATGGTGTGTGCGCCGGGTGAAACTGGTGGGCAATGTTGGCTGCCCGCCTCGTGCCGTCTTCAAGCAGTCTAAGGCCGTGCAGCCCTTCGCCAGTAAGCCAATAAATTGCTTCCTTCATCTGGTCGCTATCGTCTAGCGCGTCATGGGTCGCCAGTTGGTGAATGATCTCCAGCGCAGCGCGAACCGCATACTGCGGCTCGGACAATTCGCGCGGGTCTTTGAGTGTCCGGTTGATCTCTTCCAGCGCCTCAAGTGGGTTCTTGGGCAGGCTTCCTTGGTATGCTTCTTGCCGCTCGCGCAGTTCGGCCACCTTGGCAACGCGGTCGTCGTGGACACTTTTCCCGGCCAGGGCTGCGCCGTTCACTTCGCGGTTTTCCCAATCCTGAATTGGCTTGGGGGTTTCTGTATCCGAAGTAATATCAGTCATTGTCATGTCTCGCTTTTTCAATATGATGCCAAAAGTATCAACATACAGGGCTTTGCTGTGTCAATACCAAAAGTATCAATTGAACAGGTCAAAGCAGCCCGTGCGCTTGTGCGTTGGTCGCAGAGTGATCTTGCAAAGGCCTCTGAGGTTTCGATCCCCACAATCAAAAGGCTGGAAGCTGCGACCGGGGCAATAGGTGGACGCGATGAAACCGAGAAAGCAATCCGCGACGCTCTTGAAAGAGCTGGCGTCGAGTTTATCGCTGAGAACGGTGGCGGCGCGGGGGTAAGGCTAAAGGCGCGGGGGTAAGGCTGAAGGCGCGAATGCCAGCTTTCAAGACTATATGGTTTCTGGCAGCTCGTCGGATGGCCGAAGCATGTCGTTCAAAGCCTCTCTGCGGCGAGAGAGCGTTTCATGCCATTCCTGTGCCTCGCGATCTGAGAAAAAGCTGGCAGATGGAGCAAGGCGTTTCACAGCTTCTTCAACTTCTTCTAAGCCGACCCGGAAAAACTCTTTGCGCAGGTTGGAAGCATTCACCCGACGATCTGCAAATTCCTTGTGAAGGGCGCTTTCGAGGGCTGGGGCTTCATCAGAATATATCATTGCGTGGGTGTCGAAGCTGAACGGAACACTTGCGTCGCCAAGCTCTTTTACCCGGTCATCAGGTTCCAGCCGACGCGTAAGGCCTATCTTGACCACGTCCTCGCCAAAGGACCCGATGTTCGAAATAATGTAGACATAGCCGGATTTGGTCAACTCAGCCATTGCGCGAGCGCGTTCGCTTGTCGCGTGGGCTTCGGCCAGAGCAGCTTCCAGCTCCGCAACTCGATACTCATCTACGCCCGCTTCTAAGCGCGCTTTGTCTAAAAGCTTCTGATACCTTTCCTCTTCACGTTCCGCCGCTTCGGCTTCCGCTAGTAGCTTCTTCTCCTCGCGTTCGGCGCGTGCCAAATCTGCGCGCTCTTCTTTCTCCATCTTAAGGCGTTCGCGGTATTCATGGGTCGCGTGCAATTCGTCCAGCTTAAGGCTCACGTATTGTTCACTGATGCGGAGGTTCATAGATTCGTTGGCCTTATCGACTTGCTTGGCCGAATTGAGGATACGCCTCTCCATCGCGTTAACATTATTCCAGCGCGTGTTTGCTATTGCAGCTTCGCATTCGTTGTTGAAGGCGCGCATGGTCAAGCGGGTCTGACGGTTAATCATCGTTCGCCCCTTGGCTATGCTTCCGTCTACGCGCCAATCGGTTGGACAATGGGTCGCTGTCTTGTCCGAAACGCTCACTTTTTGGCGGTCGCGGATGCGTCTGATCTCTTGCTTGTATTCATCGGCGTCGTTGAAATCGAAATGTGGTTCGTAGACACCTAATTCCGCGAAAGATAGCTTTTCGTCATAAATCGCGACTTGTTGCTCCAACTTTTTGAGCGTGGCGCGCTTCTCAACATATGTGCCACGCGTCACTTCGATTTTCTTCTGCATATCTGCGACTGCGTCCCGTAGAGTTGAAACTTCATCTTCAATAGAAGTTACCGGCGCATATTTTTTCTTAATTGATTCTGCGGTCGCCTCCGCTTCGGCAGTTCGTTTTTCGGCACGCTTCGTTGCGCCACGATTACGTAGCAAGAGAATTAAGAGTAGGATTGGTAGGAGTAACCATGCGACTACGAAAATCGTACTAGGGTCCACTATCGGTGACCTCTCAAATTCTTTCTGTCAATTTGACTTGTGCAGCAGCAGCGATCAAGGGGAAGGTTCGCGGACCTTGGCTGCGCGATGACGAATGAACAACTCAGGTTCGGCCTTTGGTGCCGTCTGCCAGTTCCAGCTCTGAAAACTCTGCAAAGAAGGCCCCGGCGGCTTCCAGATCACAGAAGTAAAACGCGCAAGCCTGGGAATGGATAGCGGCTGCGGAATGTCGCGCGCACCTGTCAGCGCCAATAACCCGGTTCATCCAGCCCGTCATTTCACCGATACGCTGCCCAAAGCCACGGGCAGGCACCTTGACCTTAACCCGCACCGGGAAGGCTAGGTCGTCTGTCTTGCTTTGGAGCTGCGTTCTACGGGCCATATCGTAGAAATTGCACTACTTGCCGTGATGCGCAACCTTGCCGTGATGTCTGGGCTTGGCCGAGCTGAAACAGACAAGGCCGGTGCGGCCCCATAAAACCGCACCGGCCCTGCACCGCGCCTGCCTCGATAATACAGACCGTGCTTTGTCGGGGTTTGCCCACTCACCGACTAACGGGGTTGCTTGGCTGAAATTAAAAGCCCGGCGCAACCTGCCGATCACTCATTCCGCGCAGTTGGCGTTTCATACTCTCGATCCAAAACTGGCGCGGGCAAGGTACTTGTCTGCCTTAGCTGGCCCACCAATCGGCCTTGCCGGGGCCTTTTCGCCCACACTTTCCGGCGTCAAGGTCAGCGCCTTTTCCAGCTTAGAAATTTGGTCGCTCAGGTTTTTGCACTGCGACCAAAGCATGTTGACATACTGACTTCCCTTTTCAGGGGTTTTCTTAACCGGCCCCTCAGCAACACAAACCGGGTAAAGCACCTCATACTCGACCATAGCGCGCACCATTCGATCCAGCGTGTTGGCGCGTGCCTGCGTGAACAACCCGCGCGCTTCTAAGTCAGACCGATATTCAGCCCACCGAATGCGAGCAAGCTCCGCCATAGCCTCGCCCTCGTCGTGACCGGCAAAAATGTCTCCATATCTGGGCTGTCTTGGCGTGTTCATAAATGCACTCAAATTAGGTCCGCAGGTACACGCGGCTTTTTGGAGGTGATATCTCACGCGAAGGTGGGCGACGGGTTAGCCGAGACCCCACCCCCGCTTTTTTTTCGGGCGGGTGCCTTACAAGAACGTGCCGTATGACAGTGCATCACCATGCCGCACCGCAAGCGCAACGCGCTCCTCTGCGCGGATCGTCACCATGTTGCGGGTGAAGTCATCATCAACATAGCCGACCTCTACACGGGGCTGCCAACGGTCGTAGAACGTTGCCGCCGAGAACATGTCTCCCACCAGAAATTCGCCTGCCGTCATTGCCTTTGTTGGCACCACGGGAAGGCCGAACAGGTTGGGTGCAACTGCCGATTGCGGGTCGCCCAAAATGTAGCGGTTATCCGCATCTTTCAGTAGGCGCATTTCCCACCAGTCAGACGGGTGCAGGACGATGCCGGAAGGCATAAAGTCGGCCAGCGATACCTGTAAAACAGCAAGACCGATTTCATCCAGCTTGTTGGCTGCCGGAATGGCCCCCGATAGCGGGTCAGCGAACGCCGCCGCGTTTGGCGTCAGACCGTTCAAGTTAGCGCCTGTGTTGTCCCCATAGAGGATTTGCTGTTCTTCCTTCAAAGCCAGCCCGTAGCGCAGTTCACTGTCGATCATGCCGCCGATCTGGGGCGCGTCGGATAGGATTTGGCTCGATGCCTTGACCCAATGCGCAATAACGCGGGTCGGCACGTTGCGAAGTTCCCAGGCGATATCGCTTTCAGGTTTCAAGGCTTCCTCTGCAACCGTATCAGCAGCAGTTGGCCGGGCTGTTTGCGCCGCATACTCAACCGTGCCGCTTTCGGTCTGGATCACGTTCAGCAGAGACCGGACAACCAAGCTGCGCTGCGGTAGCATTGCCGTGGTGTCACGCATAGGAACGTCAATCGCCCCGCCTGACGTGGTGGCGCCTGTCACGGACTTGATGTTGAGTTTCACACCGCCGCCACTGGCCTCAGACAGACCGGCAATTTCTTCGCTTTTTTCTGCAATGAATTGCTGGCCCCATGTGGTCGGCGCAATGCCTCCGGCACCCTTTCGGGCAAGACGCTTTTCGTGATCGTCCAAGGTGTTATCGAGGGAGGCTTGCTTTTTCTCCGTTTCCTCAATGCGCTTGATTGTGGCGTCGGTCATGTCGGCAAGCTTTTGGGCCAGCATGTCCAACGGGTCGCTTTCCGACTTGGTGCGCATGTCGGCAATCACCGCTTCGGCGGCTGCAAAAGGCTTGTTGTCGTGATACATTTTCTTTCCTTCATTGGGATTGGCGCGCCTCACGGCGGGCCTTTTGGGTTACTTCCTGATTTTCTCTGTCGCTCGATCAATACTTGCTGCGAGATGTTCAATTTTGTCGCGGTCGTAGTTCGCGGCTAGGGCTGACCATCCACCAGACGCGAAACGTTGCGCGGCCTTTCGGGACAAGCCCGCGTTTTTGAGAAATTCCACCGCGTCGGACTTGCTGTCGATGTGCTTAACAGCCTCGATTTGTGCGGCGGGGTTCATTGGCAGGGACACGATACTGACTTCCCAAACCTCGACTTCTTTCAGATGAAAGACGCCATTGCCCACATACTCGCGGCCACCCTTGGGCGTGGTGTAGCCAATGGAAAGCCCGTTTAGGTCGCCTGCTAGAACGTGCTGATACACGTCTTGGCCTAGCGACGTTTTCAGATTGAATTTGCCTTCAACCCAAAGGCCCTTGGCAGTTTCGCGGATTGCCGTCCACTTGCCGACAGGCTTTGCCATGTCATGCTGCCAAGCCATGATAGGCACAAAGCCTTCGCCCTGGGCTTTCGCCAGTGACTTCGTGAAAGCGCCGGGCAGGATTAAATCGCCGCCCCGATCTTGATTGCCAAAAACCGCGCCATAGCCTGACACGCTGCCTTGATCGTCGGCGGTAACGTCAGCCGATGCCGGGTTACTGGCGAGGATATCGTTTTGAAATTTGTGGCTCATGTGTTCGACCCGCTGAATACGAAAAAGGGAAGGCCAAGGCCCGCCGATCTAGATTTCGCTTCGTTGCGCGGTATGGTCGCCGCTGCGGTCGAAGGCGAAGTGGCGGCACGTTGGCCGCTCGCTTCTTCCCAAACGATACAAGAAACCGTCGCTAGTTGCAACTGTAACTTTCTTAGTGCTTCTGACATTGCTGCGCATCCTGCATAGAAGAAATAAGCTCGATTTGCTTTGCTATGACTTCGCCGACAGTTTCGGCGGTGTGAAACTTCAACAGCATTTCAACAGCCACCGGGGCAAAGGCATGGGCCAGTGTCAGGCTGTCAGCTCCGCTTTTTTCGGCTTGGTTAAAGAGGCCATAGAGCGCGGCTTGCGCATGGCGGTAGGTCGGTTCGTCCAAACGATTGGTCACTGTGATTTCTCCTTAGAAGTGTGAGGAAGCATGTCCGTGCCCAGATAGGCGCGCACTAGGTCAGACAGTTGGGGCAGGTAGTGTTCCGCCTGGCGGCGGGCGCGTTCCGCGCCGCTCCCTTCATCTTTGGGCGCATCGCCTCCAAGGGCGCATGCATAGCCCCTAGGGGTATGGGGATATACATGGCTAGGGGGATGAAGGGGGGGATGAAGGGGGGATGAAGGGCCTTCGCTACCCACTTTACTAGGGGGGATGAAGGGGGGATGAAGGTCTATCATTGGCCTGCCTCCACGATGAATGTGCGCTGTCTGGACGCTGGCCCTTCCTTCTCAATCGTGATCTTGCCAGACGTCAGCAGCCCGTCCATCGCAGCCTTGAAGGCCCGCTTGGTCATACCCTCATTGTCTTGGTGTTCCGCGAATTGCTTAGGCGCATAGTTCGGCCCGCCAGCATGGTTCACGGTCCTGCCCTGCGCGGTGTACGTGGCCAGCAGCTTCATAAAGACACGCTGCGCCTTGGCTCCTGCCGCAAGACGGTCGAGACCCTGTTCGGACGCTTCCTCTTTGAAAACGCCGCTCTGCCATTTGACGTGGATTTCACCACCAATGCGGCCATAATTGGCTTTCTTCGTGGTCAACACACGCTTGTCGGGGTCGGCTTCAAAGCCGTTATCTGTGACCCGCGAAAGATACAGGCGAGACCGAACCGAGTTGTTCCAAGCGGTAGAGCCTGACGATCCGGTGCCACTTGAAAGCCCGGTAAGCGAAGGATGACCAAGCAACAAAACCGCGCAGCTCCGCTTAAGAGCTAGGCCGCGCAAGATGCCGATAAACTGGCGAACCTTGGCACGGTCATTCTCATTCGCGGGGTAAACGTCGGCTAGGGTATCGATTATGATTAGCGTGGGCGCTTCGTCCGCAGCTCGCGCGTCCAATTCGTTGAACAACTCCGATTGCATCAACGCAACCTGACTATCCAACGCCAGTAGCGCATCCTCACCAGCCAACGACCGCAGTGTGAGGCCGTCAAGCTCGCTATAGCTCCGATTTGTGGCCCGCAAGATATCATCAAGGCGGCGGTGTAGTTCTTCGTCGTCATCCTCCGCGCTCATGTAGATCACGCGCCCGTCTGGGACGCCCTTACCGATCCACCCGCACCCGGTGCTGACCGCTACCGCTAGTTGCAGCGCCAAAAGGCTTTTGCCCGTCCCACCGTCGCCGGAGAACAGCGTGACCGTCTTTTGCGGTATCAACTCGGGCACCAGCCACTCACGCGGCTTTACATCCTCGCGCCGCAGGCTTGCGGCGGAATAGAAGCGCGACCGTTCGCCAGCCTGCGCGCGTTGGTCCTGGGCTTTTGGGTGCTGGTCGCGGTGCGCGCGGTCCTGGGCGTCCATATCTGCGAAGTCACGCATCACAATGCCACCTCGCGTTTCAGCTCTGCCGTGGTCGCCGTTGGAAGTTCACGGTTATTTTCCCGCGCATACCGGATTGCAAAAACTACCGCCTCGCGGCGAGTTTTGAACGCGCCCGCCATCCAGCCGCTATCGCCGTTGGCCGTCCAATCCATCACTGCAAACTGATTAAGCGCATCCCAGCCGGGCAAGATTTCAAGATATCCCTTCACCATCATGTCGCTGCCCTCGCCTGAATGTGGTCAAGGAAGGCCGCTTGACGCTTTGGGGCCATGCGGTTGAACGCTGCCAAACAATACGCTTCCAGCTCACTAGGAAACGCCATGTCAGCCCAAAAGGCCGCCTCGTCCAAGTAGTCGAAAAGTGGCGGTATGGGTTGGCCCGCACCGTCGCCAAGGTTGGCCTGGGCTACCTGGGCTGCAGTGTCCGCATCAAGCGAGTTAAGCGCCATGAAGGCGAGCGCCGTGCGCTCCTTGACCGTCAACTGCGCCTCAATAACAGCCGCGAAACACCACCACGCATCAACCGTGTCGAGTGTCAGGCAGTAACCAAGTACTCGCGCAGCGCGCTTGTGCCGGTCTGGCGCGTATTTTGACATTGCGGTGCGGGTGCGCCGCGTGGCATGGTATTGCGGTGAAATGTCGTGTTTCGCATCAAGTTTAGCGCCGTTGCCCATTGCCGTGGGCGCGGCGTTTTCTTTTGCCTGACATTGCTCAATAAGTTGGAACTCTGCAGCGTAACCCATTGAGCGGTATGGTGCTGCAATAGTTGGAACTTTCGGCCTAAGTGACTGATTAGATTGACACTCAGCCAATCCTCCCCAGTCCGCCACTATCTCCAAAATCTTGAACTCCGCGTTTCCGCTTGCGACAGAGCTGTGCCGGTGAACCTGCGGTAACCTGTGCGGTAAACGGCAATTGCTGGCGGTTCGTCCGTTTCAACATGCCTCACTCAATCAGCCTTCATTGGAGGTTGATGCACGAGCTTGACTCGTGAAGCCATACCAATGTTCAATTGGTTCGTGACCAATGATTGAATGATTCGAACGTTTGGGTGGCGCTGCATTTGAACTATGCACCGGAAAACGCAGAGAGCACTGGCACCGCACTGGCGGCAATCCGGCAGATGATCGAGGCGGGCAAATTGCCCGCGGATGGTCGCCTTCCCACAGAACGAGAGCTATCGGCGGAGTTCAGATGCGGACGGCGTGTCATTCGGCGCGTGCTCGACACATTGGAGGCTGAGGGCCTGATCTGGCGCAAACAGGGCAAAGGCACCTTTGCCGGACAGCCGCCGGACCCGACCGGCGCTCTGGCGGCCGAGATTGCGCCCGATGCGGACCCGCTGGTTGTGATGGAAGCGCGGCTGTGTATTGAGCCCGCACTGGCACAACTATGCGCCTTGCGCGCGACCGGGGAGGATGTGGAGCGGCTGCGCAAACTGGCGCAACGTGCCTCGCAACCGATTGATGCCGATACGGCAGAGCTTTGGGACGGTGCACTCCACCGGGCCATTGCACGGATCGCAGGAAACCGCGTCATGCTGACGGCGTTCGCCCTGCTGGACGAAGTGCGCATGGGCACGGATTGGCAAAAACAACGCCACCGGGCCCGCACGACGGACACTATGGCGCTTTATGATTTGCAACACAGCCAGATCATTGACGCGATTGAAGCCCGTGACGGGCCCGCCGCCTATGATGCGATGCGGGCCCATTTGCAGGCCCTGTCGGAAAATCTACGTGCGTCTATGGGAGGCGCGGAGGAATGAGCGAACACCGCGCGCCAGTCTTGGAGGTCGAGACCCTCGAAATCCAGATCGCAGGTGGCGCGGCGCCAATTGTCGACAATGTCTCGTTCTCTTTGAGCCCCGGCGAAACGCTCTGCATCGTTGGCGAGTCGGGCTGCGGCAAAAGCCTGACGGCATTGGCCTTGATGGGTCTGCTTGCGACACCACCGCTGCGGCGCACCGGCGGAACGGCCTTGTTTCAGGGCGAAGACCTGTTCTCCATGTCGCGGGAGCGTCTGCGCGAGGTGCGTGGCGGGCGCATGGCGATGATTTTTCAGGAACCGATGTCCTCGCTTAATCCGGCAATCAAGATTGGCGAGCAGATCGCCGAGGCGGTCCGAGAGCATCAGGGCATCAGCACAGAGGCTGCACGGGCCCGCGCCGTAGAAATGCTGAGGCGTGTGCGTATTCCCGCCGCCAAGAAGCGGCTGAACGAATACCCGCACCAATTGTCCGGCGGTATGCGCCAGCGGGTGATGATCGCCATGGCGCTTGCCAATGACCCGTCGCTGCTGATTGCCGATGAACCCACCACCGCGCTGGATGTTACGATACAGGCGCAGATCCTCGACCTGATGGCGACATTGTCCAAACAAAGCGATGCGGCGCTAATCATGATCACCCATGACCTCGGCGTGGTGGCCGAGATGGCCGACAAGGTGGCGGTGATGTATGCGGGCCGGATTGTCGAGGCGGGCAGTGCCGCGCAGATATTCAACGACCCGCAGCATCCCTATACGCTTGGGCTGATGAGCTCGATGCCCGCCCTGGACGGCGGGCGGGACCGGCTGGTGACCATTCCGGGCAGCGTACCGAGCCCGGTGGATATGCCTGCCGGATGCCGGTTTGCCGCGCGCTGCCCCTTTGCCGTACCGGATTGCGCAACGGCCCCGTCGCCAACCGAAGTGTCACCGGGCCACAGCGTCGCGTGCTGGCGCGCGCCGCTTGAAGCACTGGCCACGTCAGAAGAGGCGCGGATCGCATGAGCCAACCGATTGCCCTCCAAGCGCGTGGCCTGAAGAAGCGGTTTGTCACCAAGAAACCGCTTTTTGGAGAGCCGACAGTGGTGCGAGCGGTCGATGGCGTGGACCTTGCGATTGCCGAGGGCGAGACCTTCGCCATTGTAGGCGAATCCGGCTGCGGGAAGTCCACGCTGGCCCGGCTTTTGGTGCGGCTGATTGAACCCAGTGAGGGTGAGGTCACTTATGATGGGCGCGATATTGGTGCCCTGTCTGACACCGCTCTGCGCGCCTTGCGTGCCGAGATGCAGTTCATCTTTCAGGACCCGTTCTCCTCGCTGAACCCCCGCATGACCGTGGGCGCGCTGATTGAAGAGCCTTTGCGCACACATGGGATTGGGTCCGGCCCTGACCGCCGTGCTGCCGTGGCCCGGATCCTGACGCGGGTGGGCCTGCGCCCGGAACATGCCGACAGATACCCACATGAGTTCTCGGGCGGGCAAAGGCAGCGTATCGGCATCGCCCGCGCCTTGGTGACCGGGCCGAAACTGGTGATCGGGGATGAACCTGTCAGCGCTTTGGACGTCTCTATCCAGGCGCAGGTGATCAACATTCTTGAGGATCTCAAGGAAGAATTCGGCCTGACCCTGATTGTCATCGCCCATGATCTGGCCGTGATCCGGCATATGTCAGACCGTGTGGCCGTCATGTATTTGGGCAAACTGGTTGAGGTAGGCCCCGCGGACGCGCTGTTTGCAGCCCCTGCCCACCCCTACACAGAGGCGCTTTTATCCGCGATCCCGATCCCGGCAGTTGGCGCGCGAAAGGCGCATGTCGCGGTGGAGGGTGATCCGCCCAATCCAATCGCCCCGCCCTCGGGCTGCCGCTTCCACACGCGCTGCCCCTATGCCCAAACCAAATGCCAAACGGACGAACCTGCCCTGCGCGACATGGGCGACGGGCGGATGGCGGCGTGCCATTTCACGGAGACGCTCGACTTGAAGGGCATTCAATCGGGCATCGCACGCCGCTCGGCCGCCGCCGCGAAGCGGTTCGAGATCTACAGCGCGGCGCAGGCCGCCAAGCACACAGCAATGACAAAACGATCCAACTAGGAGGAAAGTAACATGCAAATCGGAAAACTACTGACAGTCGCGGGGCTGTTGGCGCTGAGCACCAGCCTGGCGCAGGCGCAGGACCTGAAAATCGGGCTGCAGGACGACCCCGATATTCTGGACCCTGACCAGTCGCGCACCTTCGTGGGCCGCATCGTCTATGCGTCCATGTGTGACAAGCTGGTCGACATCACACCTGATCTGGAGATCGTGCCCGCCTTGGCCACTGGTTGGGAGTGGAATGCAGAGGGCACCGAGCTGACCATGACCTTGCGCGACGACGTGGTGTTCCACGACGGCACGCCCTTCAATGCAGAGGCCGTGGCCGCCAATCTTGACCGCTCAAAAAACCTTGAGACCTCGCGGCGAAAATCGGAGGTGCGTTCCATCGACAGCTGGGAAGTCATGGACGAATTCACCATCAAGATGACCCTGTCCGCCCCGGATGCGACCTTGATTGCGCAATTTGCCGACCGTTCCGGCATGATGCTGTCACCGACCGCGTTTGAAGCCGCAGGCGAGGATTTCGGCGCGAACCCGGTCTGCGCAGGCCCGTTCAAATTTGTCGAGCGTGTCCAGCAGGACCGCATCGTGCTTGAACGGTTTGCAGAGTATTACCGCGCGGATGAGATCAACTTTGACAGCGTGACCTTCCTGCCGATTGCCGACACGACCGTGCGTCTGGCCAACCTGCGCGCGGGCGATCTGGACATGCTGGAGCGGCTGGCCGCCACCGATGTGACCTCGGTTGAGGCCGATAGCGGGCTACAGCTCGAACGCGCCACCTCGCTTGGCTATCAGGGGATTACGCCGAATATCGGCAATGGTGAAGCTGCCCAAAACCCGCTGGGCCAGTCGAACCTTGTGCGCAAGGCGCTGTCGCTCTCCATCGACCGCAACGCCTTGAACGAGGTGGTGTTTGAGGGGGCTTTTGCGCCGGGCAACCAGCCCTTCGCGCCGACCTCGCCTTGGTACAACGCGGATTTCCCGGTGCCCGAGCGTGACATCGAGGCCGCCAAAGCCCTGCTGGCCGAAGCCGGTGTTGCCGACGGCGTGACCATCGAGGTTCAGGTCGCCAACAACCCGGTCCAGACCCAGGTGATGCAGGTTGTCCAGGCGATGGCCGCCGAAGCCGGGATCACCATTGAGCTGGCCGCCAAGGAGTTCGCGACATTGCTGGCCGATCAATCTGCGGGCAACTTCACCGCTAGCCAGATCGGCTGGTCCGGCCGGGTCGACCCGGATGGCAACATCCACCAATTCATGACCAGCGGCGGGGGGCTGAACGATTCCAAATACGTCAACCCTGCGATTGACACGGCCCTTAACGAGGCGCGTTTGTCCACCGACCCTGCGGTGCGCAAGGAAAGCTACAACGCCGCCGTTGCCATTCAGCAGGAGGATATGCCGATCATCTATCTCTATCACCCTGTCTGGATCTGGGCGCTGGATGACAGCCTGTCAGGCTTTCAGCCCTACCCGGACGGCATGATCCGCCTGCACGGCGTCGCCAAGAACTAACTGGCGCCTTGGCCCGGCCGCTTTTGGCCGGGCCGCATTTGGAGACCTGCACATGCTTGGCTTTCTGTCCCGCCGCATTTTGATCGCCATCCCGACGATCATCCTGATCTCGATCTTCGTGTTTGCCTTGCAGAAATTGCTGCCAGGCGACCCCGTGCTTGTGATGGCGGGAGAGGAGCGCGACCCGGACCTTATCGCGGCCCTGCGAGAGAAATACCGGCTCAACGATCCCATCATCATGCAGTACTTTGCCTGGGCGGGAAACGCGCTTAGCGGCGATCTGGGGATATCCCTGCGCACCAACCAACCAGTGACAGAGCTGATTGCAGAGAAGCTGCCCGTTACCTTGCAACTGGCCCTGATGGCGCTGATCATCGCTATGGCGATCGGCATTCCAGCGGGCGTGATCTCTGCCTATAAGAAAGGCACATGGGTCGACTGGCTGGCCAATCTGATTGCGCTGTCGGGGCTGTCCGTGCCGAATTTCTGGCTGGGGATCATGCTGATCCTGCTGGTCTCGGTGAAGCTGGGATGGCTGCCTGCCTCCGGCTACCAACCCTTCTTTGAAGACCCGTTGCAATCCATCCGCACCATGCTGATGCCCGCTTTCGTTCTGGGCACCGCTTTGGCCGCGACCCTGATGCGCCACACCCGCTCTGCCATGCTAAGCGTGTTGCAATCAGACTACGTGCGCACTGCGCGCGCGAAAGGGCTGCGCGAGCGCGCTGTTTTGGTGAAACACGCCTTGCGCAACGCGCTTGTGCCGGTCGTCACCGTGACCACGCTTCTGTTTGGAGAGCTGCTCGCAGGTGCCGTGTTGACGGAGCAGATTTTTACCATCCCCGGTTTCGGGAAGCTGGTGGTCGACGCGGTGTTTAACCGTGACTACGCCGTGGTGCAGGGCATAGTGCTGTGTACGGGCATCGCCTTCATCTTCATGAACATTCTGGCCGACGCGGCTTACCGCGTCCTGAACCCGCGCATGGGGGACAGATGACAGCCCTGCCCGACGCCCAAACGCCTGTGGCCGACCCGGTCCTTCCCAAACGCAAAAGCCGCGTCTGGGCGAAGTTCAGGAAAAGCCCGTCCGCCCTTTTGGGCGGCACCATCGTGGTGTTTTTCACAGTGATCGCGCTGCTTGCACCGGTCCTGCCCATACCCGGCCCGGCGGAGACAGATTGGGGGGCCGTGCGCAAAGCGCCAAGTGCCGCGCATTTGTTTGGCACGGACGAGATCGGACGCGACGTGCTGTCGCGGATGATCTGGGGGGCGCAGGCCTCCCTGCTGGCGGGCGTGGTGTCGGTGCTTATCGCGGTTGCCTTGGGCGTGCCTCTGGGCGTGATCGCCGGATACCGAAAGGGCTGGACCGATGCCACGATCAGCCGGGTGACCGAGGCGCTGCTGGCAGCCCCGTTCCTGATCCTCGCGATTGCGCTTGCCGCCTTTCTGGGCCCGTCCCTGACCAATGCGATGATCGCTATTGGCGTCTCGGCCATGCCGGTGTTCATTCGGCTGGCACGCGGGCAGACCATGTCGGTGATGACCGAGGATTATGTTGAAAGCGCGCGCGCGATTGGCGTGGGCCATCTCGCGCTGATCTGGCGCTACATCCTGCCAAATATCTTCCCGCCTATTCTGGTGCAGGCCACGTTGACCATCGCCACGGCGATCATCGCCGAAGCCGCCCTGAGCTTTCTGGGGCTGGGCCAACAACCCCCTGCGCCCTCTTGGGGCGCGATGCTGAATGTGGCCAAGAACTTCCTCGAACAGGCGCCCTGGATGGCGCTTTATCCGGGCATGGCAATTTTCCTCGTCGTGCTGGGCTTTAACCTTTTGGGGGACGGGCTGCGCGACGCGCTCGACCCTCGCGACATCTAAGACGGGACGCCGCATGACCTTCACCACACGACCGGAACTCAAGGGCACGTTCGGCATGTGCACGTCGACCCACTGGATCGCCTCAGCCGTTGGGATGAAGCTGCTGGAGCAAGGCGGCTCGGCCTTTGATGCCGCCGCCGGAATGGGCTTCGTGCTGCATGTGGTGGAGCCCCATCTCAACGGCCCGCTCGGCGACATGCCTGCGCTGATCCGGCTCGCAGACGAAGACGCACCGCGCGTCATCTGTGGGCAAGGCACCGCACCTGCGGGGGCCACCATCGCGCATTACCGCTCCGAAGGGCTGGACCTGATCCCGGGCTCGGGCCTGCTGGCGACAGTCATTCCGGGTGCTTTTGATGCCTGGATGCTGATGCTGTCAGATCATGGCCGCCTGCCCTTGCGCGATGTTCTGGAACCGGCCATCCACTATGCGCGCCACGGTCACCCTGTTCTGCCGCGCGTGGCCGCCACGATTGCTGATTTGGGCAGTTTTTTCCGCGACGAATGGCCGAGCTCGTATGACACATGGCTTCCCGGTGGGACCGCGCCGGAGGCAAATAGCCTGTTCTGCAACCCCGCCCTTGCCGACACGTGGGAGCGGCTGTTGTTCGAGGCGGAAACAGTCGAAGGCCGGGTCGCGCAAATTGAGGCGGCACGGCGCATCTTCCGCGAAGGCTTCATCGCGGAGGCGATTGACACATGGATGGCGGACGCCTGCGTGATGGATGCAGCGGGCGCGCGTCGAAAAGGCGTGCTGACCGGTCAGGACATGGCGAGTTGGCAGGCCTCTTACGAGGACCCGCTGAGCGTGGATTACCACGGCTGGACCACTTGGAAATGCGGGCTCTGGACCCAAGGGCCTACCTTGCTGCAATCGCTGCTGGCGCTTGAGGGCAGCGGCATCAGCTCGATGGATTTGAACGGCGCGGATTTCATCCATCAGGTCACCGAAACCATGAAATTGGCCTTCGCCGACCGTGAAGCCTATTACGGCGATCCGTCCCATACCGACCTGCCCCTCGAAACATTGCTGTCGCGCGAGTACGGGCAAAGCCGTCATGCGCTTGTGGGCCAGACCGCCTCGCTTGATCAGCGCCCGGGCCAGATCGAGGGGTTAGAGCGTTGGGCCGAGGCCGCGATTGCGCGTGCCGGGCGCGATCATTCCGCAGGGCCCGGCGTCGGCGCCGGAGAGCCCACCATGGCGCATCTGACCGAACGCAAAGGCGACACGGTCCATATTGATGTGATCGACCAATGGGGCAATTCGGTCTCTGCCACGCCCTCGGGCGGCTGGCTGCAATCCTCGCCGGTCGTGCCGGGGCTGGGCATGCCGCTGAATTCCCGCGCGCAAATGTTCTGGCTGGACGAGGGCCTGCCCACATCGCTTGCGCCCGGGCGTCGCCCGCGTACCACATTGTCACCATCTATGGCCGAAGGCCCCGACGGCACGCAATACGCCTTTGGTACGCCGGGTGGCGACCAGCAGGACCAGTGGCAGTTGATCCTGCTTTTGCGGATGGTGCATGGCGGGCTCAACCTGCAGGAAGGCATCGACTCGCCGCTCTTCCATACCGGCCATTTCCAGTCGTCTTTCTATCCGCGCGGCACCAGACCCGGCCACCTGATGCTGGAGCCCTCTGTCGGCGCAGAGGTTATCGACGATTTGCGCGGCCGGGGCCATGACGTTGAGGTTGCCGAGCCCTGGACCGTCGGCCGCCTGACCGCCGCGTCCCGGTCGCCGGACGGGCTATTGAAGGCAGGCGCCACGCCGCGTCTGATGCAGGCCTATGCGATTGGACGGTAAAATATGACCTATTCGATTGTTGCCCGCGATCCGCTGACTGGCCAGCTTGGCATCGCCGTTGCCTCGCGCTTCTTTGCTGCAGGCGCGCTGGTGCCCCATATCCGGGGCGGGACATGCGCCGTCGCCACACAGGCCTTTGTCAATCCGCTTTGGGGAATTGAAGCCGCAGACAGGATGGCCGCAGGCGAGGCCGCACCGGATGTCCTGGCTGATCTGGTATCCCGCGACGCAGGCCGCGCCCAACGTCAGGCGCATATGATCGACAGCGCGGGTCGGCTCGCAAGCTATACGGGTGAAGACTGTATCGAATGGTGCGGACAGATGGGCGGGAACGGGGTTTCCGTTGCCGGGAATATGCTGGCAGGCGAGCAGGTCCTGACCGAGACGCTTGCGGCATATGAGGCGCATGCAACCATGCCCTTCGCCGAGCGGCTCATGACCGCGATGGAGGCCGGAGAGGCCGCGGGCGGCGACAAACGCGGCAGGCAATCAGCCGCCTTGCGCATTCATCGGGGTGAGGATTTCCCATGGCTCGATCTGCGCATTGATGATCACGGTGATCCTTTGGCAGAACTCCGCCGCCTCTATGATGTGGCCCAGGAGCGTTACCTTCACATTGCCGAAGTGATGCCGACACGCGCGAATTTTTCAGGTCTTACCGACCGGACCCCGCTTGATGCCGCGATTTTGGCGGAGGAAGAGCGGCGCAAACAAGAGGGGCGGCAGAGCCGGTCTTTGGCAACTGATTGAGGGATAGTCCGGCTTGATGCGGCCAGCATCTAAATCAGGATGCAGGCCGCATTCTCACGACGCACGCTATTCGGCGCTCTTCGTCCTGTCGAGCAGCACAACCACCAGCACAGTTGCGCCGAGAACCCAGTAATACGTGGCTTCGAGGCCGGTGAACCCCAGGACAAACGGTGCAGCCACGAAGGCAACCCCGACCATGAAGTCAACGGCCAGATGCAGCTTATAGGGTATGATCCTGACGAGGCCGAATTGGTGATCTGTGAAAAGTGTCAACAGCAATGCTGCGGCACCGGTCGCAACGGACAACCAGAACGCCAGAGGGTTTACAGCGCCCAGTCCGAGAACGATGGGCATCATCATCAATCCAATCGCGACGGGGTAGTCGAGGTAGGCATGCAGTGTTTTGTTCATAAGTTGGGTCATTTCTAAGTCTCCAAGTGGGGGGGGTGAGGGGTTTAAAGCGTTACAAGGTCAAGAGTGGCTGCGCCAAGCGGCACGGTAGATCGGGTTTCGCGAGATATGGCTTCCAGCGAAGTCATCGATAGTCACCGGCATTGATCGCGGTCCCGTATTTGCTGCCCTTGCCAACACGACAGTTGGGCCCGGACAGCCATCGAGGCTGAACTTGGCAGCAAGGGCGAGAGTAGGTTTCATTTTCCGTTCCATTCCGTTTGGCCTCTGGGCCGGCTGATGTCGTGAAACACGTCTAACGTTAGGAACCAGTTGGTACAAAACACATGTTTGTGAATTGTAGACTGGTCGGTCTAAAATTAGATTGTCTATAGAAATCTGGAGACGCGACATGGCCCGACCAAGGGAGTTTGATACCGACGCAGCACTGGCCGATGCCATGAATGTGTTTTGGGAACATGGCTACGACGCGGCAACACTGCCAGCCCTCTTGCAAGGTATGGGGCTGACGCGCGGCAGCCTCTACAAAGCCTTTGTTGATAAGAAGACGCTCTTTCTAAAGACCCTGAACCGCTACGAGGTCGAGGCGGTTGACCCCGCAGTGGCCCTGCTCACGACAGGTCCCGCAGACGGTCTTGAACGCATCGACACGCTTTTTCGAAGCGTGCTCCAGGTCGCGGTAGAGGGGGATCAACGGGGGTGTCTGCTCTGCTCTGCAGCGGCTGGCCCCTCAGCGGTGGACACAGATATATCTCAGATCGTTCAACGACAATTGAAACGGATGAGCGACGCCTTTTTTATAGCCCTCACGCAATCAACCGCGCATCAAGCCATTGCAGAGGCTGATCGTCGTGACATGGCCAGCCTTTTGCTCACTCAATATGTCGGGCTGCGCGTCATGATAAAGTCAAAAGCTCCAATTGAGGCAATCCAGGAAAGCGTCAACGCCGTCACTGCGCTTTTGCGCTGACCCCAGACAGGGCGGGGCATTTCGAGATTACGAAAGACTGACCCCGGCTGCCCGTCCGGCCCTGTAAGAAACCTTCACGCTGTTGCGCTACCCTCACATCGCTGGCGACCCGAAAAATGGGTTATGACGATATGAGCACAGACGGAGTGAGCGGCGCCGGGGACGGCGGCAATTCAAATGGCAGCGACAATGGCGGGTCCTCAATCAGCGAGGGCGCGCAGCAAAGCCTTGATGGCGGCGGGGGAAATGACCGCGATCATGGGGCGCACGCTGATGCCGCTCCCAGCACGGGCGGGGCGGATCAATCGCATGGCTATGATGAGGTCGGCACCGATGTGCCCGCAAATGATCCCAATGAGCCCAGCCCCGCAGAGCGCGCAGCCAGCCAGGAGCGGATGGAAGCTGAGGCGCGGTCGGCCAAACAGACATATGAGGCCCGGCAATCTCAGGCTCAACCAGACCAAAGCTACGCCGACGCGCTAGATCAGGAGGTCGCCGCGCAAAATGCGGCAGCCACCGCCGCAGACCGGATCGCTGCGCATACCACCAGCAAAAACCAGCGCGGGGGGCAGCCCGCGGTTCAGACCGTCCATGAAGACCGGATTGCGGCAGATATTGTTCATATGGCGCAAACCGATCCCATTGGGGCACAAGCCGTCTATGACGCAGCGCAGCGGCAGTTGGGCGCGCAGGCCCCGGCCATGCAATCCGCGCTGGAGACCGAGCTGGCCCGCGACCAATTGGCCTCAGACAGGCTGCTTGGCGAGGCGACGTTTGAGCCTCCTGATCCGGCCCAGGTGGCGCGGGAGGCAGATCGCCTCGTTGAGGCCCATACATCAACCTTTGGCACACGCGGCGGGACCACCCGGGAGGTGTTTGACGTCAACTCCATGAGCTACGAAATCGAGCAGATGGCGTTAGACGACCCGTCCATGGCCGCCGCCGTCCGGGCGGAGTTGGCGCGGGAGCTGACCCCCGCCCAGGTCTCCGACATGAACCGCATGATTGCAGGTGAGGCAAACTGGGAAGAAAATCTGGAGATTGGCTTCGAGAACCCGCTCGACGGGCTCATCGGCATCGGCAAGGGCATGGCGAACGGCGTCAGTGATCTGGCCGAGATCACCCTCAAAGGTGTGGGCTACGCAGATGCGTTTGGCGACCGCGTGACCGCGGATATCGCTGGTTTTGTGGGTCTTCACGGGGTAGCCGCCGTCTATGACGGTATGGCCGCGCGCACCATTGACGCGGTTGCAGCATTCGACGTGCCGGAATTTGACCTCGCCAATCGGGCCCAACAGGGCGGCGCAGTCATGGGCACGGTGATCGACATTGCCCTTGCCGGCAAAGGGTTGGTCACGGGCGCGGCAAAGCTTGCGGCGAGGAATGCCGATGAAGTGGCTGCCGTGGCCGACAATTTCATTGCGCCAAATGGTGTGACCCTTGGTATGCGGTATGATGCAGATACCATCCGCAACTTCGACTATGGGCAACATCTGCGTGACCTGAAGGGTCCAGCCCCGGAAGCTATGTTCGACCCCCATGCGCATCATGGGGTGTTCAAAATAGGCAATGGTGCGAGACAACAAGAGTTGGTCCGTGAGGCGCAGGATATCCTGCGGCAGTACGACATTGACCCAATTTACGGACCCGAAAACCTCAACTGGGCTCCAAACAGAGTGCAGGGACAGCACAGCATTGACGCGCTGCAACCGTTGGTGGAAGATCTCAGAGAACTAGCAGGTGACCCGAACGTAGTGCGAGGCGACTTGGTCCAGTTGCTCGACCAGTACGCGCGTGAATCTGCAAGGAGAGGGCAATAGGAATGAACGAGATCAGAACCCAGTTTAAGGCTGCTCTCGATGCAGACGATCCGGCCGAACTGCGCAGAGTGATTTCGCAAGATCCGCAATCCACTGAAGCTCTTTTAAGTGAGGTGACAGTCCTCGGACCGTGGCTGAGCATTGCTGCAGAAAAGAACTGCGCCGATATCGTGGCCGCGCTTCTCGAACACGGCGCCGACCCAAATCTCAAACATAAGCGAAGCCAGGCCAATGCGCTGGACGCTGCAGCCGGGAAAGGCCGACTGGGGATCTTAAAGATCCTACATTCAGCGGGCGCAGAGTTTGAAATTTCGACGGCAGGGACCAATCCGCTCTTCTCGGCAATCTACGGCCAATCTCTTCCCGTTGTGGAGTATCTCTTAAATGCTGGCATCGACGCGACCGTTGATTACGAGATGGCCAAAGGCGTTCGATATGACGCGGTTTCCTTCGCGCTAGAACGGGGCGAGCGGGAGATCGCCTCCCTCATCGCCCTGCATGTCGCGAAGGGCGACCCCGCCGCAGCGCAGGCGCATCTTGATCGCGGGTGGGACGCCGTGAAACGCGCCAACCCGAATGCAAACCCGGACAATGTGCCCAAGCCCCCCGTGCTTACGCAGCTTTGAAGGTTGCCTGTACGCGGAGCGGAGGTGCTATGATCAGTGTGCCGGGGGCCAGGTGGGTCTATATCTGGCGGTAAGGCTGAAGCCGTGCTGGATTTTGAGGGTGTCGACTCTACGCCTATCATTTTGGAATGAGGCGTTGCGCATGCCCAACCATTTTGGGACGGAAGCCTTGGGAGGAAACGGGCAATCCGCCAATCGCGAACAGCTGGCGCTTGAGACACGTTCTGAACTCACTCTGTCGCCAAGTGATGTTAGATCCGGGGGCTGGAACTTGGTCACGTAATACGTGTCTCTCACTGCCAGGATTAGTCTGGACCACATTGCCAGCGACCGGCGAAATGCCTGACCTGCGATCTGCGTGACCTGAAGGGTCCAGCCCCGGAAGCTATGTTCGACGCCCATACGCATCATGGGGTGTTCAAAATAGGCAATGGTGCGAGATAACAAGAGTTGGTCCGTGAGGCGCAGGATATCCTGCGGCAGTACGACATTGACCCAATTTACGGACCCGAAAACCTCA
>CAYLVP010000044.1:0-2363 GCA_964387155.1 uncultured Rhodobacterales bacterium
TCGTAGATCGACGTCACGGACAGGACGCCGGGGTCCTCGTCGGCCGGATAGCCGTCCCGCCCGGTATCCTTCTTGTACCAGTCCAGGATCCGCCCGACGAACGGGGAGATCAGCGTCACGCCCTTGGTCGAGTGCCGCAGTCGCGCGATCAGGTCGGTGACCTTCATGCCGGGAAGCTGACCCCCTTCGCCGGGCTTTGCGCCCTGGGCGACCTTGATTTCCAGCTCTTCGCAATGGTTCAGATACTCTGCGGTCACCCCAAACCGGCCAGAGGCCACCTGCTTGATCTTGGCAGACGGATTGTCCCCATTTGGCTCTGGCACGAAATGCGCCGGGTCTTCGCCACCCTCACCCGAATCCGACTTCGCGCCAATCCGGTTCATCGCTACGTTTAGGGTCTTATGTGCCTCGGGGCTCAGCGCTCCAAGCGACATACCCGGTGTGACGAACCGCTTTCGGATAGAGGTGATCGACTCGACCTCTTCAATCGAAATCGCCTCACCCATCGGCTTGATGTCCAAAAGGTCCCGCAGATGGATCGGCGGGTTGGACTTCATCGTCTGGCTATACTGCTTCCACAGATCGTAGCTCGCGCGGGTACAGGCGGCCTGCAACATGTGCATGGTCTGCGCTTCCCAGGCGTGTTTCTCGCCAGAACGGCGGGCCTTATAGAAACCACCAATCGGCAAGACATCCTGACCACCGCGCCAGCCCAGCTGATGAACCTCTTCGACCTTGGCCTGAATGCCCATCACGCCGATACCCGAGATCCGCGACTGCATGCCGGGGAAGAACTCGTTCACCATCGCACGGGACAGGCCAACCGCCTCGAAGTTCAAGCCGCCCCGGTATGAGGAAATCACCGAAATCCCCATCTTGGCCATGATCTTCAAAAGACCCTGATCAATGGCGTTGCGATACCGCGCAACGGCTTCGGTCAAGCTGCAATCCAGCAGGCCCCGCTCGATCCGGTCGGCAAGAGAATCCTCCGCCAGATAGGCATTTACTGTGGTCGCACCACAGCCAATCAGAACCGCGAAGTAATGCGGATCGATACATTCAGCAGATCGCACATTGAGCGAGGTGAATGTCCGCAAGCCCTTCTCGGTCAACCACGCATGCACCGCAGAAGTCGCAAGAATCATCGGCATCCCGACCCGGTCTTCGCTTTGAGCCTGATCGGTCAGAACGATATGCCCTGCACCCGAGCGAACAGCATCCTCAGCCTCCGCCCGGATGCGGGTCAGATCATCGCGGAGGCTGCCGCCTTCTGCGGCGAATGTGCAATCGATCGTGACCATGTCGGCGTTGAATTGCTCGCACAGTTTTTCAAACTGAGCGTTTCCGACGAAAGGGCTGTCGAGCACGAGAATCTCGGTCTGGCTGGAATCCTCGTCCAAAACGTTCTTCAGATTCCCGAACCGCGTCTTCAAGCTCATCACACGATATTCGCGCAAGCTGTCAATCGGCGGGTTTGTCACCTGACTAAACGCCTGCCGGAAGAAATGGCTAAGCGGGCGGTATTTCTTGGACAGGACCGCGCTTGGCGTGTCATCGCCCATCGAGGCCAGCGTTTCTTTCCCATCTTCCGCCATGGGGGCGAGGATCTGTTCGAGCTCTTCAATTGAATAGCCGGCGGCGATCTGCCTTTTGCGCAGCTCACCTCCTGAAAACAGAGCCTGTTCCTGCACATCCAGGGTGATTTCATCCAGATGGGTGATCTTCTCGACCCAGTCGCCGAAGGGCAGCGCGGCTGACATCTTGTCTTTCAGCTCTTCGTCGTGGAACAGCTGCGCCTTGCCCATATGAACGCCGATCATCTGACCGGGGCCAAGCGCGCCTTTTTCGCGCACGGTCGCCTCGTCGAATGGCACCATGCCGGTCTCTGAGCCTGCAATCAGCATCCCGTCGCCCGTCACCGCATAGCGCATCGGGCGCAAGCCGTTTCGATCAAGCCCGGCCACAACCCAACGGCCATCGGTCATCGCAAGTGCGGCGGGGCCATCCCAGGGCTCCATCACTGCGTTGCAATAGGCATACATATCCTGCCATTTCTTTGGCATCTCATTCTGCTGACTCCATGCCTCGGGGACCAGCATTGTTTTGGCCATTGGCGCAGAGCGGCCGGCGCGCACCAGAACCTCAAAAACCGAGTCTAACGCGGCCGAATCTGATGATCCCGCAGCGACAACCGGTTTCACATCCTCTGCCATTTCGCCAAAGGTGCCTGACGCCATGCGGATCTCATGGCTTTTCATCCAGTTGAGGTTGCCCTTCAACGTGTTGATCTCGCCATTATGGGCCAACATGCGGAAAGGCTGGGCAAGCCACCATTGCGGGAAAGTGTTCGTTGAATAGCGCTG
>CAYLVP010000044.1:2463-4735 GCA_964387155.1 uncultured Rhodobacterales bacterium
ACATTGACCGGCACATGGCGCCATCCATAGATGCGGTAGCCCATGCGCAACACTTCGGTTTCGACAATCGTGCGGCACGCTTCTTGCGCGCCGAAATCAGTGCGGGGCAGGAAGACCTGGCCCACCGCAATCATCTCTTCCTTATTCGGCGCATGGCCGGTCCGCTCGATCTGATCATAGAAGAAGGGCACAGGGATCTGGACGTGAATACCGGCCCCATCACCGGTCTTTCCATCCGCATCAACCGCGCCTCGATGCCAGATTGCCTTCAGCGCATCGATGCCGTTCTGCACAACCTTGCGCGACTTTTTCCCATCGATAGAGACAACGAGCCCGACACCGCAAGAGGCATGCTCTTCCGCCTCCCGATACAGGCTGTTCTGCGACATCCAAGCGCGTTTTGCGTCTTCTTGAGCCACCCAGTTTTCATCGAACTTGGTCATGTCTCGTCTCCTTTGCGTATTGGCGGGCGTGCCCGAGCCTTGTCTGATCGGCCCGCATATGCGGGGCATTTATTGCGGGTCAGCACTCCTGTGCTGAAATAGCTTTTGTGGTAGAATAGTCTCTATAATCCGCGCGGCTCATGGCGCCGAAACGCTCGACCAAAGCCTCCATGCGGCCCGGCCGGTCGTGGATCGCTGCGACAACCATCTTGGCCAGCACACCGCGTTTTTTGAAGCGGCCGATAAAGTTGTGATCTGTCTCTTTGAGAATGTAGTGCTTGAGGTTGTCGGCCTCAGGGAAACGGGTCCAGTGCATCTGCTCGGCAGGGCTATCGCCATGGAACATATAGATCACCGTATCACCGCCCGGCAGCGCGTCGAGCGCGGGGTAGCGCCAGTTGGTGATCTGCTTGCGGAACCACATCCAGCGATCTTCGTCAGGCATAATCTCCGGGTGCACCGAATATTGCGGCGTGAAGGCGATGATCCGGTCCAGTGGCATGAGCTTTCCCAGCACCAACGCGCAATAGGCACCCATGCTGGTACCGATCGCGACGATCTGCCGGATATGATGGCCCAAGACGTAATCGCTGATCACATCGCGCACCTTGCTGGCCATACCATCCGCGTTCATCCAACTGCGGCTGGAGTCACTGATCGTAATGATGTGATTGCGCCCATCTTGAGAGATCGAGCCCACGAACTCTTTCTCGGGCAACGCGTCGCGGCGCTTCCCTACAGACGCGAAGCTCACCATCAGACGGCGCGACGTCCCGGGGGACGCCTCGATCTTCAACGGCGGTGCGTCATGGAGCGTTTCAAACTCCAATCTGGGGGAGGCTGCGGCGTCTGACATGCTATTCGGCGGCGACCTGCGTGGCGGCATTCATCTTCTCTAGCATCGCATCTGCGGCCTCGCGCCCGTCACGGATGGCCCATACGACAAGGCTCGCGCCACGCTGGATATCCCCGCACGCGTAGACACCCGGCAGGTTGGTCTCATGCGTCTGGAAATCGGCCTTCACCGTACCCCAACGGGTGACGGCCAGCTCTGGAACGTCCCAAAGCGCAGGCAGTTCTTCCGGCTCGAAGCCCAGCGCCTTGATAACAAGATCCGCCTCTTCGACATAATCGGCACCCTCAATCACCTCGGGCGCCTGACGGCCCGTCGCGTCGGCTGCACCAAGCCGCATCTTGCTGACCATGACGCCCTCAACCGCGTCGCCCTTGAAGCCCTTGGGGGCCGAAAGCCAGACAAATTCCACGCCTTCTTCTTCCGCGTTTGCAACTTCACGTTGCGAGCCCGGCATGTTGGCGCGGTCCCGGCGGTAGAGGCATTTCACGGACGTGGCCCCTTGGCGAATAGCGGTCCGCACGCAATCCATGGCCGTATCACCACCGCCAATGACGACGACGCGCTTGCCTTCAGCGTTCAGCTCACCACTGTCAAACGCGGTCACGTCATCGCCGAAGCTTTTGCGATTGGATGCCGTCAAATAGTCAATGGCGCGCACAATACCCTGAGCGCCCGCGCCGGGGCCCGGCAGGTCGCGGGACTTGTAGACGCCAGTGGCGATCAGAAGGGCGTTATGCTTCTCTTGCAGCTCAGCGAAAGAAATATCTTCGCCGACATTGCAGTTCAGCTTGAACATGACACCGCCCTGTTCCAGCTGGTCAATCCGCTTCATGACGACGTCTTTTTCCAGTTTGAAACCGGGAATGCCGTAGGTCAGCAGACCGCCAGCGCGGTCGTAACGGTCATACACGACGACCTGCACACCGGCGCGCCGCAGGCGATCAGCAGCCGCCAGACCACCGGGACCCGCGCC